>DASVWG010000525.1:0-8979 GCA_036389695.1 Pyrinomonadaceae bacterium | reverse complement strand
GCGGCAAGGACGCCGCAGGAATACGAGGCGGCGATTAATCATTTGCTTTCGTTTTTGAACGACAGGAACACGCGCGCCGAGATACGGGCGGAAGCGAAGACGAATCCGGCGGCGAACAACGGCGCGGCGAAAGAGCCTTTGCGTTTGGAAAACGGCGTGATGATAATCGATGCGGCGCAGATTGCGGGTTTGGGCGCGACGGACGGGAAGGCTTACGGCGAGACTTTGCAGAAGATTCCGCAGATGCTTCCGCAGGCGAAATCGATGGTTTTCGATTTGCGCGGAGCGGAAGAATTGAGCGGCGACGAGGCGGCGACAATCGGCTATTTTACCGATGGCTTTATGCGGACGGTTTTGCCGCAGATACTGGACGCAAACGTGACGCTCGGCTCGACGCGTTACCGGATGCACAACGGTTACGCGCCGCAGACCGGCTTTACTTCGGGCGGTTATTTTTCGGCTTTCGCTTATTCGACGCCGGGCGTTCTGGACGGGCGCGGCAAGACTAAAATGCCGCCCGCCGTTTTTATTATTAATGATAAAACGCTGGCGGTCGGCGAGTTTTTGAGCGGCTTGCAGGCGGCGGAAAAGGCTGTTGTCGTGCAGGAAGGCGATTTGAAAGAGGAATTGGGCGTGGCGACTTATGCGATAAATCTGCCTGACAATGTGCGGGTGAAAATGCGGACGGTCGAACTGGTCAACGCCGACGGCAGCGTCGGTTTTCAAGCGGATTTAGTTGTGCCTAAAGCTCCGGACGGCAGGGACGCGGCGCTGGCGGAAGCTTTGAAGACGCTCGCGCGGACGGATTTTAAGCGTCCGGCGAATAAAAATTCCGTGAGCGCCGCGCTGCAAACCAATAAGGACAAAACTTACGCGGAGATGGAGTTTCCGGGCGCGGAATATCGCCTTTTGGCGCTGTTTCGATACTGGACGGTCATCAATTATTTTTATCCTTACAAAGATTTGATTGATAAGCCGTGGGATGAAGTTTTGCCGAAATATATTCCGAAATTCGAAGCGAATAAGGACGCGGCTGATTATCAATTGACGGTGCAGCAGATGGTCGGCGAGATGCAGGATTCGCACGGCGGCGTGCGCTTTCCGACTTTGAGCAAATCCGGCGAAAAGCTCGGCAGATACTATCCGCCGCTGTTTGTCCGCTTCGTCGAAAATCAATCGGTCGTGCTGGAAGTTTTAGAGCCGAACACGGGCATCGAAAAGGGCGACGTGATATTGCGCGTTGATGGCGAAACGGTCGAGAAATATCGTGAAAATGCGGCGATATACTTTTCCGCTTCGACCAATCAGGCTTTGCAAAGAGTTCTGCACATCGGTTTTTTGCGCGGGCAGAAAGACACGAAAGTAAAGCTGACCGTGCGCGGCTTGGACGGCAAAACGCGCGACGTCGAAGTCACCCGCAACATCGTTTACAACGACCCGCGCTGGACGCCGCTGAACATTAATCCGCGCAAAACTCCGGTTTTTGAAGTCCTGCCGTCGGGTTTCGGCTACGTCGATTTGGCGCGTCTGGAAGTGCGCGACGTCGATAAAATGTTTGAAACGATAAAGAACGCGCCCGCCGCGATTTTCGATATGCGCGGCTATCCGCGCGGCACGGCGTGGGCAATCGCGCCGCGCCTGACCGAAAAGAAAAACGTCGCCGCCGCGCTTTTTTCGCGCCCGATTCTGATTGCCACGGATTTGTCGAACGGCGAGGATTTGCGCGGCTTGAATTACACTTTCACGCAATATCTGCCGGAGGCTTCGGGCGATGTTTACAAAGGCAAAGTCGTGATGCTGATTGACGAAAACGCCATCAGCCAATCCGAGCACACGGCGATGTTTTTCGAAGCCGCGACCAACGTGACGTTCATCGGCACGCCGACGACCGGCGCGAACGGCGACGTCACCACTCTAACGCTGCCCGGCAATCTGGGAGTCAGCTTTACGGGACACAACGTCCGCCACGCCGACGGTCGCCAGTTGCAGCGCGTCGGAATCCAGCCGACCATCAAAGTCGCGCCGACGATTCGCGGAACGCTCGCGGGCAAAGACGAAATTCTCGAAGCGGCGGTCAAATTTTTGCAGACGCAAAATAAATAAAGCGGCAGAAAGTCGATATTCGTTTCATTCATTTGCCTGCGAGTTTTAATTGCTTATAATTCAATGGCGAATTAATGGTTCAATACAAAAATGATTAACAAAAACTCTCTGATTTCGATGCGGGCGGCGGCTTGCGCCGGTTTACTGCTGGCGCTTGCGGCAATTTTAATGTGGCGCGGCGGCGCGTCGGCGGCGCAGACCGAATTCGACGCGGCGCTGAATAACCGGCAAATTGTCGATTCGCCTGTTTTCTCCGAATTCGATAATTGGGCTAAACAATACCTGAACGGAAATGTCGCCGACGAAGCCGGATTTATCAAAGCCGGTGAAAATCTCGCGCGCAATCGTCGCGAATTATTCAAACGGTTGATTGAAGCGAATCCGCGGGCGGCGATTGAAAAAGCCGTTCCCGTCGAAGTGCAAAATCGTCTGCCGTCTTCAATCACGCAGTTTTTAGAGAAGCGAATCAGCGCGGGCGGCGATTTTAATGTTTACGCCGTCGACGGGACGGATTCGACGGGCGAGCAGTTATCGAATCATCGGATTGAGCGCGAGTTCGTCACCGGCGGAGCGAGATATAAAGCTTTTGTTTACGGCGAGAAAGCCTCGATGACGACGAAGCTCGACATTCCTTTGCAGGGCGTTGTGCTGGACGATTTAATGGCGGTGGACGAAGATTCGGCGCGGAAAATCGAGCGTTCGGAATTTGCGTCAAGCGGAGTCGACGTCGATAAGCTCGGCGAAACGGGAATCGCCGCCGAAGTCGGCGGAAAACTGCTTTATTTTCGGGACGAGAGAGAATTTGAGAAATACGCTCAAGATTTGAAAAATTGGGAAAAGGTTATCGCGCCCGCAAAATCGAGCGATTCCGCCGGTCAAGCGTCGCCGTGGACGGAAGGCGCGAAGACTCTGCTTTTTATCCGCATCGATTTTCCGGAACGGCAGGGCGACCCGGTTGACCGCAACGGTCTGGTTTTGACTGAGCCGTTCGCGCAATCTCTGTTCAGCACGCAGGTCAATCCGTTCTACGTCAACAATTCTTACGGGAAAACTTCGCTGCAAGTGACCGTTACGCCCGTTGTCCGGATGCCGCGCGAGCAGGCGTTCTACACGCGCGATAATTTGATTGATTTGATTACCGACGCGCGCAACGCGGCACGCGCCGCCGGATTTGAAACGAACGATTTCAATCTCGATATGGCGGCGTTCGGTTATACGCCTATACTGGAGTTTTCCGGCATTTCGCCCATCGCCAACAAGGGCGCGCTCATCAACGGCAATTTCACTTTCAAGGTGACAGCGCACGAGCTCGGACACGCTTACGGCTTGATGCACGCCAATCTCTGGCGCACGACCGACGGCACGATTACCGGCGCGGGCGGCAATGTCGAATACGGCGACGAGTTTGATATGATGGGCAGAGGCGCGACGCAGCAGACGCATTTTAACGCCAGCTACAAGCGGGATTTGAACTGGCTGACCGGCGAAAACGTCCGGACGATAACACGCGGCGGCGTCTATCGCATTTACGCTTTCGACGGAAACGCGCCGCACGGCATCAACGCCTTGAAAATCAGAAAAGACGCGGGCAAGGATTACTGGATTGAGTTTCGCCAACAGCTCACCAATCTTCCGACTTTGATGAACGGCGCGCTCATTCACTGGGAATACCCGTTTAACGGCTGGCGACAGACGCAGATTCTGGACATGAATCCGGCAACGCAGAGCCTGGTCGATTCCGCGCTCGCCATCGGTCAAACATTTTCCGACGACGCGAGCGGCATCAAAATCACCGTGCTCGGCAAAGGCAACACGACGCCGGAAAGTCTCGATATAAAAATCGAGCTGAATTATTCAATCGTCAACGGCGCGGCGTTCGATTTCGACGGCGACAATAAATCGGACATCGGCGTTTTCCGCCCGTCCGACGGCGCGTGGTATCTGAACAATTCGGCGCAGGGCTACAACGTCGTCAATTTCGGTCTCGCAAACGACCGTATAGTGCCCGCCAAATTCGACGGCGACCGCACGAC
The DNA here is from genome assembly GCA_036389695.1 of Pyrinomonadaceae bacterium. Taxonomy (GTDB): domain Bacteria; phylum Acidobacteriota; class Blastocatellia; order Pyrinomonadales; family Pyrinomonadaceae; genus JALZHR01. The sequence goes on along the minus strand of DASVWG010000525.1, from coordinate 4,843 downwards.
CGACGCCGCCGTCTATCGCGACGGCACTTGGTATGTCAACAATCCGTTCGGCAACCCGATAATCGTCCGGTTCGGCAGCGCCGGAGACATCCCCGTGCCCGCCGATTACGACGGCGACGGCTGGGCTGAAATGGCTGTCTTTCGCCCGACGGACGGCACATGGTATCTGTGGAATCGCGTTGCCCTGCGTTTCTCCGCCGTTCAATTCGGCGCAAACGGCGACAAGCCCGTTCCGGCTGACTATGACGGCGACGGCAAAACCGACGTCGCGGTCTTCCGTCCGAGCGACGGCACATGGTATCTGCTCCGCTCCGCGCAAGGCTTCACCGCCGCCCAATTCGGCATCGCCGAAGACAAACCCGTCGCCGCCGATTACGACGGCGACGGCAATTCAGACATCGCCGTCTACCGCCCGTCAAGCGGCACATGGTATCTGTCAAAATCAACCGAAGGCTTCGCCGGCATCCAATTCGGCATCCAAACCGACCAACCCGCGCCCGCCGACTACGACGGTGACGGAAAATCAGACTTAGCCGTCTATCGTAGCGGCACGTGGTATTTACTAGGCTCACAGTCAGGCTTTACGGCGGCGCAATTCGGCGCGGCGACTGATAAACCCATCGCCAATGCGTATATTCGATGAGAACACGGAAATAAATGTAGGGGCAGGTCTTGTGCCTGCCCAATGTGCGCGAACGCGCGAACCAACGCCCCGAATGTGTTCAGTCTTGAATTCATCCGACATTGATTACCGTTCTGGCGAACGCTTTGGGCAGGCACAAGACCTGCCCCTGCATCACTTTTAACGAGCATACCTTTTATTACACGACCGAACGGCATACTACGGCTGTTTTATTTTGTTTCTCGCTTCCAGATTCTTTTTCGATAGCTCCAGCAATTCCGCACGGCGTGGCTCAAGGTCAACAGGCAGCTCGGTTTCTTCATCAATAATTGCTTCCTTAATCTGTTCAAAAGTTAAGCCAAGACTAGTACCTAACTTTGCTCCTCTGAGGTCTGCACTCGTAAAGTCTGTACCATACAAGCTCGTGGGGTCGAATATTGCATTACGAAGGTCCGCACCGCTGAGGTCTGCATTGCTGAGGTCTGCCTCATTGAAGATTACATCACTGACATCCGCAAAACTGAGGTTCGCCTGTCTAAGGTTCACGACGATGAAGTTTGTATCGCTGAGATGTGCATTTCTGAGGTCTGCATATCTTAGATTTGCGCCGCTCAAATCAAATACAAAATCTTTTTTATCATTTTCCCAAGTGCGGCGGTTGATAATAGTGGCGGCGGCAAGAACATCGGTTGGTGCGGGTAATTCATAAAATCCTTCTGCTTCTGGCAAAATAGTAGGATTAGCCGGTTCTTTATCTTTAATAAATTGCTCTCTTTGTTCTTTTGACCGTTCGCGGATGTATGCGGCGAGGATTTCCATCACAGTTGTATGGTCTTTCGGCGAATCTTTAGCGACGCGTTCGAGTGCATATAAGCCGCCGAGACGGACGGAGACATCGTCTTCTTTAAGCAGGGCGACGGCTTTTGAGAAACGGTCGGTGACTTGGGCTTCGCGGTTTAGTTCCTGTCCCTGACGGTTTAAGTCGAAGGTGTAGTAGGTGACGAATAAGCCGAGGACGAAGAAGGCGCCGCCGATTATTTGGGCTAATGTTTTGCGCGTGTCATCGCGGAGCTTGATGCGTTCTTTTTCGAGGTCGAATTCGGATTGGTTTGCGCCGCCTTTTTTGTTTTTGAGCGTTCTGACCTGCCATTTCGGGATGAGCCAGATGGCGATAAACGTCAGAATCATCGCCACCGTGCCGAAGCTAATCAGCCAGTATTTCGAAAAGAAGATATTTGTGTTTTCGGCGACGATGAAGGCGCGGATGGCATTGAAATTATACCAGACGACAAAAAGTGCGATGAGCAAACCGGCAATAATCCAAATACTTTTGGACTTAAGAATTTGCCAGTCACGGAAAAGCCTCCTTTCTCTCGGCTGCCAATCGAAAAGGTCTGGTTGTTCGGGTTCTTGAGCCATCTGTTTTGCCTCGGATAAAGGGTTTTCAAAGACGAAAAAGCAAGCCTTGTGTAGTTTGAGACAAATATATACGAAAAGATTGAAAATTGAAATAAAATTTTACAAAAGGCAGAAACGCCGGATAATTAAAAATTATGGAAGAAAATGTGACAATTGTGTTTCACGGGTTTTTGAATTTGACGACGAAGGAGAAGATGCAGTTGATTAGCGAGATTAACAATTATTTCGATTCGAACGACCGCGAGCCGATTCGGCGCGAGAATGAAGTGAAATTTGGAAAGATAGATTTCGGCGCGAAGGCGAAAGGCTGTAAATGCTGCGGAAGGTAATGCGAGAAGATAAAAGGCAAAAGGCAAAACTAAGAAAATAGCTTTCTTTCAGTTTTGCCTTTTACCTTTTGCCTTTTGCCTTCCTATCTTTTAAGGCTTGAAAGTTTTTTTGCCTTCGCCGTTTTCCGGCTCGTTTTCTTCAAATTCGCCAGAGTTTTGCAGCGTCAGCTCGTTCATCGACGAGTCGATGCTTAACGAAAATCCCTTGCATTTCATCTCGGCGCGATTCCATTTTTTGAAGCGGAAATTCCACGCGTTATGCGGCAGCTTGAGATTGTCGGAAAGATTTTTGGCAAATTCTTCGACGTTTCCCCAGCGCACGGCGTCCGTGTCGTAACCGATTGCCAGAACATTCAGCCTGTCTTGCTCAAACTGCGCCGTGACCTGCGAGACGTCTCTGAAACGGTCGCCGCCAGTCTGCGGGTAAGACGTAATGGTCGGGGAATTGGCGTAATTTACCCTGCGCTCGTTCGGAATTATCCGGTCGGCTTCGCGGCGCGACATTCCGAGGCGGAGACTACGAATCGCGGGCGCATCTTTTAAAGTCAGATTACACGGTTGAAATCCGGTTTTCGTCGCAGGCTTGGCTTTGCCGGCGACGATTTCGGTTTTTGGTTTGACCGGAACGGTTTCGGTTTTCGACGGAGCGTCGCCGGTTTTTGGTTTCGACGCCGTATCGGCGGTTTTCGATTTTTTAGCCGAAGTGTTATCGGTTTTCGGCTTCACGCCGCTATCGGCGGTTTTGGACTTAACTCCGGTATCGCCGGTTTTGGGCTGAGCGGAAACAGTTTCGGTTTTCGATTTGGCGCCGGTTTTTTCGGTTTTGGGCTTGACCGATGCCTTTTCTGTTTTGGCTTTGACCGGAGTTTTGTCGGTCTTCGTTTTAACCGGCGCTTTTTCGGTTTTCGGTGCGACGGAAGCGGTTTTGGTCGGCGGGTTCGGCGTCAGCGTTTTTTGCTTCGGTTTCGGCTCGACCGCCGTTTCCTGTTTTGGTTTATCTTTGGGTTCGGCTTTGGTCGTTTTTGCTTTGTCCGTTTCGGCTTTGGTCTGTCCGGTTTTGTCTCCGGCGGCGGCTTCTTTCGTCGTCTTTGATTGTTTTGCCGTTTTGGATTTCGGTTTCTCTTCCTGCGGCGAACCGGCTTTCGTCGTTTTTGGCGGCGCGGCTTTTGTTTCCGTCTGAGACTTTGTTTCGGCTTTCGGTTTCGAATCGTCTTTCGGCTGGCTCGATTTTGCATCCGCCGCCGGAGATTTTGGCTTTTCCTGCGGCTCAGGCTTGGTCGAATCCGGTTTGGCGGGCGTGGTTTCCGCTTTCGTCTTGTCCTGCGGTTTGACGTCGGATGCTTTGGATTGTTCGGTCGTCGTCTGCGTTTTCGGCTTGGGCTTAGTCGCTCTGGTTCGCTTGACGATCTTCAGCTGCGGCTTGGTTTTATCCTGCGCATTGATTTGGTGACCGGCAAAACAGACAGCGAAAAGCACCAATAGGAGCGGAATCAAGCTAAAATGTCTCATGGCAAAGATAATAAGACTTTTCCGTTTCCCGCGTCAATGTTTTACGAACTCCGGCAGCGGGTCGTTTTCAATGTTGAACACGAATTAAGATTTCAGTTATGCGTGTTAGCGCACAGACAAGTATCATTTATAGTGCTTAACTCGCCATTAACCATAAAAGTCCGGCAGACGGCGAGAATCAGCGATTCTCTCCTTAATACCGCAAAGATAAGTTTGCCTATCTTTGATTACCTTCAACGAGCCATTTGAAAGAGTATTGGCGAGACCAATATTATTTAAAGGAGCAACTCAATGAGAAAAGTTTTCTTTGTCACCGTCGCTTTACTAGCCATTGTTTTCTTTGTCACCACGCCGCTGACGTCAGCACAAAAGAAAATAAAATCAGCCTCAGTAGGAACTTACATTCCGTATATCCAGCGAGAAGCCGAAGAACAAGCGGCTGATTTATGGAGTTCGCGGTTGACCAGATGCGGTAATGATTATTACGCGCGAGACGGAGATGAGGTTTACCAGTTCAGGAACGCGCGGATTACGGTCAGCCCGAATTCGCTGACCAGAGCCGATAGGCGGAACGGCACCGGATACGCCGGTTATACTTATTTTAAGGCGGGACAAACGCGCATCTTCAGCCGCTACGCGAGAAATTATCAAAATGCCGGTTGGAGCAGATGGTATGACGGTTTCAGAACGCAGCGCGGCAGTTTCAGTTTAACTATGTCTCTGCACAAAGACATCGGACATTGGAGTGCGGATCCCGTTTCGAGTCAGATGAATAATCTTGAACCCGTCAATTGTGGGGAAATATATCGCTATACAAACGGCTTTTATCGGAGAGACGGCAACGACTATACAGCGAGGCGCGACGACAATATAAGGGACGATGACTATATAAGAAACGACGACAATATAAGGGACAATAATCCCGATAGATACGATAACTCCTATAATCGGGAGCGGAGAATAA
>DASVWG010000524.1:0-13946 GCA_036389695.1 Pyrinomonadaceae bacterium | reverse complement strand
GTGGCTAATCTTTTTTTCGCGCTTTGCGCTCATTGGGCAGGCACAAGACCTGCCCCTACAAATTTGTTTACGATTTCATTTATAACTGACGCGCCAGATTTTCTTCGCGCCGTCGTCGGCGATTAAAAGCGAGCCGTCGGTGTTGACCAGCAAGCCGACCGGTCTGCCCCAGACCTCGTTGGAATTTTCGTTCGGCAGCCAGCCGGTCAGAAAATCTTCGTAGCCGTTGCCAAGGAGTTTGCCGTTTTGAAAACGCACGCGAATGATTTTATAGCCCGTTAATTTCTGCCGGTTCCACGAGCCGTGCAGCGCGACGAAAGCGTCGCCCCGGTATTCGGGCGGAAACATTTTTCCGTCGTAGAAAACGATGCCGAGCGCGGCTGAATGCGAAGTCAGAAGCACGTCGGGCGCGATTGATTTTTTGACGGCTTCCGGATTTTCGCCTTTGCGGCGCGGCTCTTCGTTCTGCCCGATATACGCCCACGGAAAGCCGTAAAACGCGCCTTCGCGCACGCTTGTCACATAGTCGGGAACGAGGTCGTCGCCCAGCCCGTCGCGTTCGTTCACCGCCGTCCAAAGCTCGCCGGTTTTCGGATTCCACGCCAATCCGATTGGATTTCGCAAGCCGGAAGCGAAAAGCCTGTAGCCGGTTCCGTCCGGATTGTATTGGCTGATGGCGGCGCGGCGCTCGTCTTTTTCGGGCGCGACGTTTCCGCTCGAGCCGATGGAAACATACATTTTTTTGCCGTCGGGCGAGAAGATAATGTTGCGCGTCCAGTGTTGGTTGTAGCCGCCTTCGGTCAATTCGATGAGCTTTTCCGCGTTGCCTTCGGCTTTGGTTTGACCGGATTTGTAACGAAAACGCACGACCGAATCGGTGTTCGCGACATAAAACCAATCCTTTTGAAAAGCCATCCCGAAAGGCTGCGCCAGATTATCCGCAAACGTGAAACGCTGTTCGGCAACGCCGTCTTTATTCGCGTCGCGCAGGATGACGATAGAATCGGCGCGCGAATCAGCCACGAAAACGTCGCCGTTCGGCGCGAGCGCCATCCAGCGCGGATACGTAAAGCCGCCTTCGGCGAAAATGTTTAACTGAAAGCCTTTCGGCAGATTCAGAACGGCGTCCGCAGGCTGCGCGACGACGGCGGAAGCGCGAAAAGCGCTTTTCGTCTCAAACGGTTTCGGCAAATTTTCCGGTTTGATTTCGTATTTCTGCGCCGCGCTGAAATTAACGACTTTCGGCAGATTTCCGGCGTTTTCTCCGGCGGGCGTTTTCGACTGGCAGACTGCCGTTAAAACCGTCAAAGGCAAAATGGCGAGAACGGCTAATAAACTTTGTATTTGTTTTTTATTCATATATATTACCCTTATTCGCAGGAATGAAAAATTTTTCTTTGTCTCAAGATAAACATTTTACGCGGGAATCGACAAGTTTATTTGGCGAGCGCGGCGAACGTCTGGCGCTGGAGCATCTTTTGAAGGAAAATTACCGCGTCGCGTGCGCGAACTTCAAAACTCCGGTCGGTCGCAACCGGCTCGGCGCAATTGTGACGGGCGAGATTGATTTAATCGCTTACGACAAAAGCTTTCTATGTTTTATCGAGGTCAAAACGCGTTCGTCCGGCGAATTCGCTTCGCCCGTCGCGGCGGTCGATTTACGAAAACAGAGACAAATTATCCGCGTCGCGCGAATGTATCGCCGCATTTTTCATTTACAAGCGGCGAAAATCCGTTATGATGTCGTCAGCATCATTTTAAAAAACGATTCAAAGCCGGAAATCGAGCTTTTGAAGAATTATTTCGGCGAGCGAAAATTCGAAAAAAAATTCTGGCTGGAAGATTGATTTATATTTGTCGGTTGATAGATTTTTAACCGGATTTTATCTTTGCGTTCTTTGCGAAAACCTTTGCGCTCTTTGCGGTTAAGAATTTTTTAACGCAAAGGACGCGAAGAAAAAGACGCAAAGCGCGCAAAGAAATCAGTTGTCTTTCAATTAAACTTTTACTGAACATTCGATTTTCGGTCGCCGTAAGTTTTTCAAGGTAATAATCCATAAATTTCTTTTGAGGTGTAAAAAAAATGCTGAAAAGTCTACTAATTGCTTTGACTATCGGTGCGGGTTTTTTAACTTTCACCGCCGCGATGAGCTTTGCGCAGAGCAAAGATTCGCTGCCGCCGCTGATTGACCGCGAAATCTTTTTCGGAAATCCGGAAATCGCGGGCGCGCAGATTTCGCCCGACGGCAAATTCATATCCTTTCTCAAGCCCTACAAAAATGTGCGAAACGTCTGGGTGAAAGGCGTCAATGAGCCGTTTGAAAAGGCGCGCGTCGTGACGGCGGAAGCCAAACGCCCGATTCCGAATTATTTCTGGAGCCAGGACGGAAAATATATTTTATTCGTCAAGGACAACGACGGCGACGAAAATTTTAACGTCTATGCCGTCAATCCGGCGGAAGCTCCGGCTGGCGGCGCGGACGTTCCGGCGGCGCGAAACTTAACCGACGCGAAAAAAGTTCGCGCGTTTATCTACAACGTGCCCGAAAGCGACCCGGACGCGATTTACGTCGGCTTGAACGACCGCGACCCTGCCTGGCACGACCTTTACAAGGTGAAAATCTCGACCGGCGAGCGCACTCTGCTGCGCAAAAACACAGACCGACTGACCGGCTGGATTTTCGACAACAAAGACCAGTTGCGGCTGGCGACGCGCGCGACGCCGCAGGGCGAGACGGAAGTTTTGCGCGTCGATGCGGACGGAAAATTTACTAAAATTTATTCGTGCGGCGTTTTCGAAACGTGCGCGCCGGTCGCGTTTCACAAGGACGACAAGCGCGTCTATATGCAGACCAATAAGGGCGACAATGTAGATTTGATTCGCCTTGTTTTGTTTGACCCGGACACCGGAAAAGAAGAATTCGTCGAGGAAGACCCGTTGAAGCGCGTCGATTTCGGCGGCTTGTTTATTTCCGACAAAACCAAAGAAATCGTTCTGACCAGCTACACCGACGACAAAACGCGCGTTTATTTCAAAGACAAGAGCTTTGAAAAAGACTACAACACCATCAAAAAACAGCTCGGAGACCGCGAAATCAATTTTCAGTCTTCGACGAAAGACGAAAACCAATGGATTGTCTCGTCATACAGCGACGTCGACCCCGGAACGGTCTGGCTGTTTGACCGCAAGACGAAAAATCTTTCGACGCTTTATCAGGTGCGCGAAAAAATTCCGCGCGAAGCTTTGGCGAAAATGCAGCCGATTCGCTACAAATCGTCGGACGGCTTGGAAATTCCCGCTTATCTGACTTTGCCGAAAGGCGTCGAGCCGAAAAATCTGCCGACCGTCATCGTGCCGCACGGCGGACCGTGGGGACGCGACACGTGGGGCTATAATGCAATCGCGCAATTCCTGGCAAATCGCGGCTACGCCGTCCTGATGCCGAATTTCCGCGCTTCGACCGGCTTCGGCAAAAAATTTCTCAACGCGGGCAATAAACAATGGGGACAGCTGATGCAGGACGACATCACGTGGGGCGTGAAATACCTCGTCGCGCAAGGCATCGCCGACCCGAAACGCGTCGGAATCATGGGCGGCTCTTACGGCGGTTACGCGACGCTCGCGGGCGTCACATACACGCCGGATTTATACGCGGCGGCGGTCGCCATCGTCGCGCCGTCGAACCTGATTACCTTGCTCGAATCGATTCCGCCGTATTGGGAAGCGGGCAAAATTATTTTTTATGAAAGAATGGGCAATCCGAACACGCCCGAAGGCAAAGCGCTTTTGCTGAAGCAATCGCCTCTGACCTACGCCGATAAAATCAAAACGCCGCTTTTAGTTGTTCAGGGCGCAAACGACCCGCGCGTCAACAAGCGTGAATCCGACCAGATTGTCGTCGCTCTGCGCGACAGAGGCTATCCGGTCGAATACCTGCTCGCGCCGGACGAAGGTCACGGATTTCAGCGTCCGGTGAATAATATGGCGATGTTTGCGCGCGGCGAAGAATTTCTGGCGAAATATCTGGGCGGGCGTTTCCAGCCGGGCGGAACGCCGGAAGTGACGCAGCGTTTGAAAGAAATAACGGTTGACGTCAAAACCGTCAGCGTGGCGAAAAAAGCCGATATGAATTCCGCGCCGTCGGTCAACGTCGGCGGAAAATGGAACCTGACGGCTAACGTCGGCGGCGATTCGGTCGATGTCATGCTGGATTTGAAACAATCCGGCGCGGATGTCAGCGGCACACTGTCTTCGATGCACGGCGGCGGAACGGTTGGAAACGGTAAAGTCAGCGGAAACAATCTGACCGCTACTCTGAAAGTCGAAATTCAGGGTCAGCCGTTTGAAATTCAAATGGAAGGCAAAATCGAAGGCGATAAAATAACCGGCACGATGACCGGCGCGGGACTTCCGCAAATTACTTTTACGGGAACAAAAGCTCAATAAGTTCAAGGTTCAAGATTCAAGGTTCAAGGTTCAAAGTTCAAGGTTGAGAAAATAACTTGCTTTGAACTTTGAGCCTTAAACTTTGAACCTATTTTTGACTGCTGCGCGGCACTTTCGCGTCGGTTAAAATCACGAAATCGCCCAAATTCGCGTGTTTCGTCTTATCGAAAGTCGTGAAGTTTTCTTCATAACGCATCGTCACGACCAGAAATTTCGTTTTCGGCGAATATTTTAAAAGATGCTCGGGCGTGCCGAGACGGTTTTCGGTGTGAAAAGCGCCGTTCAGATGCACGACCAGGGGATTTTTATTTTTTGCGCGCTTTAAATATTCGGAAATCGAAAAAGCCATCGTCGCGTCCCAGAGCGCCTGCGCATTGACCATCGGGCTGCGTTTGGCGGGCGTCATCGAATCGCTTGTTTGTCCCATCAAAGCGTTAAATTTTCCGGCGTAGGCGTCGGAGGCTTCGCCGTACGGCAAAGGCGCGAGCCAGCATTTCGCTTGCTTCGAAAGCTGGTTTAAAGATTCGCGACCGTTTCGGGAAACCATATTGACGTAGCGGCGCGGCGCGTTGGCGGCGAGAACTTCGAGCCGGTTGGCTTTGGCGAATTCGACGAGCGGCTTGTAATCGGTTTTGTAATTTCCCCACGCGCGCGCGCTGAGCAGAAAATGATTTTCCGAAATCAAATTCTTCAGATATTCGTCCACGACCGTTTGCACGTCGCGCTCAAACATTTCCAGCGATAAAGCGACGGCGCGTTTTTCGCCGTATTCGGCAAAGGCGCGGCGGAAAATTTCGTTTTGCAGGTAATGCGCCGCCTGGTCGTCGTGGTTTTCGCCGAGAAAAACGACGTCCGCGTCTTTCAACGATTCGATAATTTTTTCCAGACTCGCGGCATTTCCCTGCCCGTCGTAAATGCGATAATTCGCCTCAGTGATATTTGTTTGTCCGAAAACCGAAATCGTCATTAAAAGCCCTGAAATAAAAGCCAATATTAAGTTTTTCATAAAATTAATCGAAAAAAGACAATCCACAGATAAACATATTTCCGGTGTTGTTTCAACCGTTTATTAATATGTCTTAAATTATTACAAATTATTTGTCCGTAAATATTACGAAAGATAAATTTAATTTTTACCCGATTCGCTTTAAAGTTAGCGAACAAACGGTTTATACAAATATTTATTAAATTGGCACGATGCTTGCTCTAAAGGTTCCGGTAAGTATCACGCTGACAAATTCAGCTTACTCGAAAAATTCTAACGAACGAAGGGAGTTTCAAAATGAACAATCAAGGATCAGGATCAGGTACGGGAACGTCAGGAACTTTTGGCGAAGAAGCGTCGGCGGTCGGCGATCGCATCAGCGGCAACGTGAAAGACGCTTACGGCGCAGTGACGGGCAATGAATCCGTCGAACGCGAGGGCGAAGCGCAGGCAAACTACGGCGCGGCGCGCCAGGCAAACAATCGCGTTTTGACGGGAATGTTCCGCGACCGCGAAAGCGCGGAACGCGCCTATAACTCGGTGACGAGCCGCGGTTATTCGAAAGATGATGTCAACCTTTTGATGTCAGACGAAACACGCAGCAAATATTTTTCGGATGCTGACGCCGATGACGACGGTCTCGGCTCGAAAGCGTTGGAAGGCGCAGGCGCGGGTTCGGCAATCGGCGGAACCTTGGGCGCAATTATCGCCGGCATCGCGGCAATCGGAACAAACGTTCTGCTTCCGGGTTTAGGCTTGGTCGTCGCCGGACCGCTGGCGGCAGCATTAGCGGGCGCAGGCGCGGGCGGCTTGACCGGCGGATTAGTCGGCGCATTAATCGGTTCGGGTATTCCCGAAGACCGGGCGCGCGAATATGAAGAAGGCGTTAAAAACGGCGGCATCGTCATGGGCGTCAATCCGCGCACGGACGAAGATGCCGAATATTTTGAGAATGAATGGCGCAACTATCGCGGTGAAAGCATTTATCGCTAGTTTGTAAAATTACATTCTCCTGTCAGAAAAGACCTCGTTTTTTACAACGAGGTCTTTTCGTATTTTAAAGCCGAATAAAATTTGAAAAGAAACTTTTCTGATTTTAAATTAACGAATTAAACGAACCATTTACCGGGCGTTTTCGTAAATTCCTTCATGCCGCTCGCCGAATTTAAAATTGCCGAAAGGGACGAAATATTCTCGCTTCATCGACAAGCTTTCGCGCCTTTTAATTTATCGGAACATCTCTGGCAGCCTTGCCGGCAAATTGAAAGTCTGGAAAAAAATTGTCCTCGATTTGTCTGGAAAGACCGAAAAATCGGCGGCTTTGCGGCGGCTTATGCGCTGGATAAAACGCATTTCAGATTTAACCTGCTCGTCGCGCCGGAATCTTCCTTTCAAATTGCCGCTTCGCTTTTAGAAAAAATCGAAGTCGAAATTAAATCAAAAGGCGCGAAATACCTTCAATTTCGTCTTTTGGAAGGAATGGAAAATTATTTGCGATTCGCTTTTTCAAACGGCTTTGAAGAGATTCACCGAATGCGCGGAATGTCGCTCGCGGCGCGGGATTTTTCGTTTGAAAAATGGAAGCCTTTAGGCGCGAAGCTTGCCGCGAAAGATTTTGTGCCGACCACGCTTGAAGCCGAATTAAACTCTCAAAAAAATCCAATCGAAAATCTCGTCAAGCTTCACCGCAGCGCTCAGAAAGGTTGGGAATCGCCCGACCCGACGTGGAAAATCAGACCGCCCGACGCCTTTTACAAATCGCTTTTCGAGGCGGTCAGCGTTCCCGAACTATTTTCGATTATGAAAAACGGCGGGCAATTCGTCGCCTACACCAGCGCGGAAAGAAAAAACCAAACCGGAACCGCCGTTCATCCGAATTTCAGAAATCTCGGCGCGGCGACATTTTTAAAAGCGGAAAACTTAAAAATGTGCATCGCGGCGGGCGCGAATTATTTCGAAACCTGCACCGCAAGCCGTTCGATGCAGCGAGTCAACGAAAAACTCGGCTACAAATATAACAACCTGACGGAAATAAGATTACTGAAACGCCTTTGATACGAGGCGGAAGCCCGCGCGTGAGCAAAGGCGAAATCGAATGCAAAACGCAAAGTGCAAAATGCAAAATGAAGAAAGTGTTTCTATTTTGCATTTTGCATTTTAAATTTTGCGTTTTATCCGCCCTTGCCCGACGCGCGGGCTTCTGCCTTTGATTTACTGCAAAATCGGATGCCCGCCGCCCCGGCTATGGTCGAGCGTCGCGTTGTAGCGGCGACGGTCGTTGTGGTAAAGAACCAGATGCTCGCCTTCATTGCGGACGGCTTCGGAAACTCGCGGGAAATCTTTGTCGTGTTCGGCGATGACGAAAGCCAGCGGATTATAGCCGATGACCATTCCCGCCGCGTAGATAAAGCCGCCCTGGTCGTAGACGCTGCCCGCGTATTGTCCGAGAGGCACGGCGATGTCGGGCGAGTATTGACCGTCGCGATTTGTCCGGCGGTCGGCTTTAGCGATAAAAATTACGTAATCCGAATGATTCAAACGCCGGCGATAGCCGTTTCTTTCGGCGGCATCGAACAAATCGTCTAAACCGCGGTCAATCGCCGCCAGCATTTGCGCGTTCGGCTGGCGGACGGCGTAAATTCTTGCGCCCTGCTGAGTTCTGGTCGAAATTGTAAAAACGTCTTTCGTGATGCTCTCCGCCTGATTGATAACGGCTTGGTCGCCGCGAAATTGACCTTTCACGCCTTCGCCGCCGATTAAAAAACAAAAAGCTAAAATTAATGCGACCTGGATTGATTTTCTTGGATTCAACATAATCTCACTCTCCGCAAGGTGATTTTGCAAACTGCGTGCCAGCGAGATTTACCGTATTTTGTTGAGTTTTTAGCGAAACGCGCGCACTTTTTGGACAGTAAAACCGACGATATGCGTTAAGCAGGTCAGAACCGCCTGCGGTAGCGGGCGGGTGAACGCGAAAGTTTCTAGTTTCTAGTTCCAAGTTTCAAGCTAAGACAATCGGCAAACTGGAAACCTGAAACTAGAAACTAGAAACTCTAATCTTCACCCGCCCGCTACCGCAGGCGGTTCTGACTTTTTAATCGCCGCAGAGAATCTGCGCGGCGAGCAGCGGAATCATAATTTCGTGATGTCCGGTGACGGAAAATCCGCGCCCCGCGCCATTCGCCGTCGGGCGACGAACGACGTTTGTATTCGGGCGATAACCTTGAATGAAATCGAAATTGGCGGTCGTAAAATCTTCGAGCGGATAACCTAAATTCAGCACGACCGTCACGGCTTTCAGAAAAATCTCGGGCAGAACGACCGCCGAGCCGAGATTCAGATAAACGCCGCCGCCGTTTATTTCTTTAACTATCGAGCAGAAAAGCCTGAAATCGGTGTGCGAAGTTTTCCCCAAAAACGCGCCGTCCGCAGAAGCGTGAAAATGCCCGATGTCCGCGCCGATTGCCAGGTGAGCGGTGAAAGGAATTTTGTTTTGATAAGTCTGACAAAGTATCGAAGTTTCGGCGTGCGGCGGATTTTTTTGCGAAACTTCCCTGCCCATCGCTTCGCCCAGACCGATTTCCTCTCGCGCGCCTTTTTTCGCCGCTTCGTTTAAAATTTCGCCCGTTTCGCGCGCCGCGCCGAAATCGCCTTTGCCGAGGCTGGCGTCGACGTCTTCGCTGGTGAAACCGGCGACGGCGATTTCCGTATCGTGAACGAGAACCGAGCCGTTGGCGGCGACGGCGGAAACGAAACCGCGCCGCATCAAATCAATCAAAACGGGTGCGAGTCCGGTTTTGACGACGTGCCCGCCGATGCCCCAGACAATCGGCTTGTTCAAACTGCGAGCGCGACGGATTTGTCCGGCAATTTCGCGCAGCGATTGAACGGCGAGAATATTCGGGAGTTTTTCGAGAAAGTTTTTTATAGAATCGTCAGCGCCGACAGGTTTGGCGAAATCTTTCACGGTTACTTTGCTCGGACGCGAAGCAAGCTCGTAGGTGTTGATTTTCTCCAAATCTATCGGCGCGTAATTCTCGTAAACGGACATAGGAAATTCCGCTGATTATAACACGCTTTAGTTTTGCGCGGCGAAATTGTAAGTCAGAACTCCTTTCGTTGCCGCGTTCGGTTTGAATTTCGCTTTTCGCGCGGCGGCGACGGCGGAGGCTCGCAAAAGCGGATGACCGGAAATCGCATTCGCGGTCGTGACTTCACCTTTGTTATTAACCGTAATTTCCACGACGACCGCGCCGGAAGCGCGCACGGCTTTGGCGGCGGGCGGATAAACCGGCGGCGGAAGCTCGACGGCTTTGTCGTTTAAATTGTTGCCGCTGATTGTCGCGTCGTTGCTGTCCGACGAATTTGTATCCGGTTTATAATAGGGCGGCGAATTGTAATCATAATCTGTTTCCCGGCGCTTTTCTTCGGCTTTTTTGACGGCTTCGCTTATCGCGTTGTAGCTCCAGATGGTCAATCCGGCGATGCCGGTCGCGGCGAGTCCGAGAATTAAAACGGCGCTCGCCGTCAGATACCAGCCCGCTTTTGAAGTTATCATCTGCGGCGTCCACATTTGCTGCGGCGCGCCCGCGTTTATCTGCTCGGGCGGCTGAGCGGGCGCCGTAAAAACCTGTCGATAGGCGACGATTCGAGCGGCAAAAATTATCGGAATAACGAAAAGCGCGCCGACATAAAAAAGCATCACGCCCGCCAGAATTATTAAAGTTTCGAGAATCGTCAGGATAAACACGCCGAAAAAATTTCCGAGCACGGCTCGAAATCCGAGCTTGACGGCGTCCAGCCCGTTCATATTGCGCTCGACAATCAAAGGGTAGACGAAAAGCATCAGCGCGTTCAACACCATCCCGACCAGCATCAGCACCAGAATTCCGCCGAATATATAGCCGAAAAAGGCGATTACAAGCGGCAAAATCTGTTCGGGCGGCGTGTTTTTCTCTATCTTCAGATTACTCAGAACGACCTGAAAACCGCCCATTCCGAATTGAAAAACAAGTCCGAGAATGAACATCGGCACCGAGACGAAAAGCGAGGCGATAAAGGACTGCGCGAAATACTGGAAGCCTTTAAAAAGCGTGCTCGTATTAAACGGCTGATTGTATATTCGCGCCAGCAGGCACAGATAAATGCCGCACATTATCGGCGCATTGAGCGGCGCGAGCGGAATGCAGCCGCCCGCTATCATTATCAAAATCCCGACGATAACGACGCCGAGAAAACTTCCGTAAACGCCTCTGAGCAGCTGCCAGCCGCCGCTCAAACATTGAATGGGACGCACCGCGCCGCGATTAAATGTAAATTCCGTTTGCATTAATTTTTCCTTTTTGTCAGAACCATTTGCGGTAGCTAATGGTTTAACTTTGGCTTCTGCATCGTTTAACTAACTTCCGCACTCTCCGAGCTTAAACCATCCGCTACCGCAGATGGTTCTGACAAAATCGCCTTATCAAACGATAGACTATAAAAAACTTATAACCGATTATTCACGATAAAACAGCATAAAAATTTCTCTGGTAAAACCGCTATTTATTGACTGTCAACCGGCGCGTTTTTTGCCAAAGAAAAAAGAGGCGGGAAAAATTCCCGCCTCTGTAGGTTTAAGCGTTAATAACAAATGCAATCATTATTAACGTGATTGATACGCCGCAGGAATCGGCACGTCGCCGTTTTGTCCCCATTGCTGGGCGACAAACGCGCCGTCCGTGCTGCGCAGAACATACCAGTAACCGTTCGACGGTCGGAAGACCGCCACATCCGTCGTTCCGTCGCCGTCGAAATCGGCGGGCGTCGGAATATCGGTTGCCGTGCCGAAGGAAACCGAACGGAAGCTTCCCGTCAGGCTTTGCAGAATATACCACGTTCCGTCACGGTAAACCGTGAAGTCCGCTCTGCCGTCGCCGTCAAAGTCGCCGACAATCGGTTTGTCGGTTGCCAAGCCCCACTGCTGGGCGACGAAACCGCCGTCCGAGCTTCTGAGGACATACCAGTTGCCGCCGCGATACACCGCAAAATCGGTCTTCGCATCGCCGTCGTAGTCGCCTTGAACCGGAATGTCGCCGGTCGTGCCGAACTGGACTGCGAGTTGATTGCCGTTTGAGCTTTGAATCACGAACCAGATGCCATTGCGGAAGACTGCGATGTCGGTCTTACCGTCGCCGTCGTAATCGCCCTGGACGAGATTATCCGTTGCCAAGCCCCATTGCTGCGCGACGAATCCGAAGTCCGAGCTGCGCTGGATATACCAGATGCCTTCGGACGGACGGAAGACCGCGATGTCGGCAATGCCGTCGCCATCATAATCTCCCGGAACCGGCTTGTCGCCGTTGGTTCCGAACTTCTTATAAGTGGCAACATTATTGTCGCTCAGCAGCGTGTACCAGAAACCGTCGCCCGGACGCCAGACGCTGTAGTCCGATTTACGGTCGTGGTCGAAGTCTGCTACGTAAGCGCGGTCGTCATCGATGATGATGCCGACGCCCTGACCGTCAGCGATGACGGCATTGGACGACGGGGTGCTCAGGTTGACGAAGAAGAATTCGTTCGCTTCCTTGAGCGTATCGCCATTGATGGTGACCGTGATGGTCTTCGTCGTTTCGCCCGGCGCGAAGGTCAGCGTGCCGCTGGTCGCGACATAATCGCTGCCGGCGGTTGCCGTTCCGTTCGCCGTCGCGTAATTGACGGTCGTCGGGTTGGGGCTGCCGCCCGAAACGAGCGTCACCGTAAAGGTCGCCGTCGTCGTTCCCGAATTGCCTTCCGTGACGCGGACGTCATTGATGGAAAGCTGTCCCGGCTGGACGTCGTCGTTAACGATGGTGCCCTGACCCTGATTGTCCGCAATCGTCGCGTTGACCGCATTGGCTAAATTGACGAAGAACGTTTCGTTCGGCTCAACGACCGCGTCGCCGACGACGCTGACGGTGACCTGTTTCGTCGTTTCGCCCGGAGCGAAGACGACGGTTGTCGGCGGAATCGGCGCGTAATCGCCCGGCGCGGTCGCGGTTCCGTCGATGGTCGCGTAATCGACCGCCACGGCTTGCGCGCTCGGCGCCGAAAGCGTCACGGTGAACACGAAGTTCGTCGTTCCGCCGGTGCCTTCATTCTGGCTCACGTCGTTGATTGACAGAGTCGGAGTTGCGTCGTCGTCCGTAATCGTGACGGTTGCCGCGTTCGGGCTGCCGATGATTGCTCCGCCCGTCGCGCCGGAAAGCGTCACGGTGAAGGTTTCATTCGGCTCGTCGAGGGCGTCGGGACAAATCTGGACGGTAAACGTCTGGGTGGATTGTCCAGCCGCGAAGTTGACCGTGCCGCCCGTGTTGACGTAATCGACGCCCGCGCCGCAGGCTGCGCCGCCGGTTGCCGTGCCGTCAGTCAACGTGTAATTGACGGAAACCGCTCCTTCGGTGCCCGCGCGGTTGACGGTAATCGTCACCGTGCCGTCAGATTCATTGACCGTATAAGTCGAAGAACTGAGCGACAGGATGCCCGCCGCGACCACGACTTCATCAGCGCCGATGTCGGGAGCCGAATCACGCGGTTGACCGTCAAAGTCAGTCGTGACATCCGCGACCGGAGTTCCCGCGTTAAACGCCGGATTCGTACCCGAAATATTCAGGTGCAGATCCGTCGGTGAAACGAACATATTCGCGACGGTGTAGTTGCCGCCCGGATTGCTCGCCTGCGAATTGGCGTCGCGCGTCGGCGGTCCCGCCTGCCACGAAGCAAAGTTAACCGGCACCGGCGTGCTGGTCGCCGCTTTGTCGAAGAAGTTCGCGGGAGTCGCGCCCGTTCCGACAAAGATGTTGTAGTTGGAAACAAACGTTCCCGTTCCGACCGATTGGTCGCCCGCCGCGAAGTGATTGCCCGTGCCGCCCGTACGATTGTTGAAACAGATGTTGTCAATCATCGTGTGAGCGGTCGGCGCGCTGAATCCGCGCTGGCAAGCCCAACTATTGGCTGTTCCCGTACTCGTTCCGCCAATCAACGTCGAGTTAAAGTAGGAAGTAAAGACGTTGGTCGCAAAGCCGAAGTCTCTGATTCCGAAGATGCTCTGGTTGTTGGTGAAATTAGGAATAATCGAAACCATGTTGTTAACCACGGTCAACGACGCCGGAGCGCCGCTCACGCCGGTAAACTGAATTCCGGTCAGCACGCCGGTCGAACCGCTTGTGCTCGGGAAATTGTAAATGCGGTTTCTGGAAACGGTCGTCGCCCGAACGTCGCCAAACACCATACCGGATGTACCGAGACTCGTCGTCAGGTCGTGAATCGTGTTCTGTGAAAACACGTTCGTGCCCAGCATACTGTTGACCGCCACGCCGAACAGCGCGGTGGTTCTCGCCGCCGTCTGGAAGACGTCGTTGTTGGTAAACGTCACGTTGTCGCTGTTGGCAACGAACAGACCAGCCTGCGCAAAGTTAATAAGCTGGTTGTTGGTCACCAGAATATTACTGTTCGAGACTGCTGCCGATGTTCCGGCGAGGTTGATGACGTTAAACG
>DASVWG010000523.1:0-6280 GCA_036389695.1 Pyrinomonadaceae bacterium | reverse complement strand
TAAACTGGATTCGCTTAAACAGCGAGGAAAGCGTTCCCTCGAACGCGATAGTCGGCGGCGCGGAATTAAGCGGAGACAGTGGCGGCGTCACTCTCTACGTCTGCCGCGTCGCTTATAACGGCAACTGGCATCCCGGAAAATTGCTCGACGGCTGGTGCAGTATCGGTTTCGGCGGAAGGGAAATCGCCTTTTCGACTTATGAAGTGGCAACCGGAAGCGGCAGTTGGCGCAAGCCGCCGGCGGATTATTCGGAGGCTTTAACCGGCGGGCGCGAAGCCGGGCGGACGTTTCATATTTGTCGCGCTAATTTACGCGAGCTGGTCGGCTCCGGCTCAATTAATTACGGGCAATATCCCGGAAGAATCGTCGACGGCAGATGTAATTTCGCTTTCGGCGAAAAGGGATTGACTTCCAGCGATTTCGAAATTTTTTATCCGGGCGCGTATAACAGCTATCGTTATTAAAACTTAATACGAAGACTAAATTCAATAAAAAGAGCAGGCAATCCTGCTCTTTTTTATCTTTTCGTTTGCTTGCCGTAAGTCTCTAAAATATCCGGCGGAGACTTTCCGGCTACTTCGTCGAGACAATCAAATGCTGCGGCAGCGGCGCGAGCGGGATGTGCTCGCTGCGCGTAAAGCCCGCGTTTTCAAACATTTCGCGGAGCTCGGCGAAGGTGTAGGCGTCGCCTGCCGGAGTTCCGGCGAGCATAACGAGGCTGAACAGCGCTTCCGAAGGCGGCGAGATGCGGTCGTCGTTCGGCACGAATTCGAGCGTCAGAACTCGTCCGTCGTCGTTTAAGGCTCGATGAATTTTCCTGATTAAATCTTCGTTGGTCGGCTTGTCGAAATGATGCAGAAAATTGGTCAGCAGAACCGCGTCGTAGCCTTCGCCGTAATCGACATCGAAGGCGCTGCCCGGAACGAGATGATGGCGTTCGGCGACGCCGAATTTTTGGGCGTTTTCCGTCGCGACCGTTAAAACGTTCGCCCAATCGACGGCGTAGATTTCCGCGTTCGGAAACTGACGGGCGACGAAAATGCCGAAGATGCCGTGTCCGGCGGCGATGTCCAAAACTTTTAATTTGCGGTCGGACGGAAAACCGAGATTTGCCGCCATCATCTGCGCGGCGGGCATCATCATCGGCACCATACTGCGCGCAAATTCGACCCACATCGGGCTTTCCGGGTCGAGCGAGCCTTCGCCGGTGACGGTCGAGCCGCCCTGCCTGACGGCGTTCGTCAAATCGTCAAAACCGCGCCGCTGCATCGGCGACATTATAAAATTTACCGTGTCGCCGATAAAGGTCTGCGATTTTCGACTGAGAAACGCGGCGGACATTTCGTTTAAATCGTATTGCCCATTTTCCTTTCGCAGAAATTCCATGACGGTCAGCGTGTCGCACAAAATCCGTATGCCGCGCTCGGCGGCATTGCAGGCGTCGGCGATTGTTTTCGGCGTTTTGTTTCCCTCGTCAATCTTTGTAAAAACGTCGAGCTCGATGGCGGCTTTCATCGCGGCTGAACGCTGAAAAGCGGTTATGGTCTGCCAGAATAATTCCGGCGAAGGCGGCGCGGCGGTCGGTTGCATTTTTTGATTCCTCTCAGAATGATTTTTGATAAAATTGCAAGATAAGTTTAGCTGATTCGACGACAAAATCAATTCGCAAGAGGCAGAAGCCCGCGCGTGAGCAAGGGCGGAATAATTTTAGATTGTCGATTGATGATTTTAGATTTGCCGCTAGCAAACGACCAATTGCAAATCGCAAATCTAAACTCGCAAATTAATTTCCGCCCTTGCTGACGCGCGGGCTTCTGCCCGATTTACATTTCTTTACTCGTTTTGCGTCGATAAATTGCTAACCTTTTCGGGATTTTCTGCATCAAAGCCGCAGACTACCCGTCTTGATTAAAGAGGAAAATTATGTTGAAGAGATTCATTGTTTTTTTACTCGCGGTTTTTGCGCTGGTCGGCGCGGCGGCGGCGCAATCCGGCAGAAGAATTCAGCCGACGCCAACGCCGACGCCCGCCGTTGTTGAAGAAGAATCCACCTATTCGGAATCCGCGCCTTCGAAAACGCGCCGGATTTACCCGCCGAATTGGCGCAGCGACCGCGATAAATCGAAAGACAAACAGACGCCGAAGACGCCGACTCAAAATACGCCGAACGCGCAGACAACGACCACCGCGCCGACTGCGGACGCGCCGGTCGATGAAGCCGAAGTGGTTAAGGTCGAGACGAATCTGGTTTCGATTCCCGTCTCGGTTTTTGACCGCAACGGGCTTTATATTCCGAATCTGCGCCAGTCGGATTTCAAAATTTTTGAAGACGGCAAGGAACAGGAAGTCGCTTATTTCGGCACTTCCGAAAAACCTTTCACGGTTATCCTGCTTCTCGATACGAGTCCTTCGACGCAGTATAAAATCGAAGAAATCCAGCGCGCGGCGACCGCTTTCGTCGACCAGTTAAAAGCGCAGGACAATGTGATGGTGATCGAGTTTGACGCCGGAATTCACGTTTTGACCGAAGCGACCAACGACCGCCAGAAAATTTACAAAGCGATAAAACGCGCCGACTTCGGCGACGGAACTTCGCTGTATGACGCGGTCGAGTTTTCGCTGCGCAAGCGTCTGAGCAAAATCGAAGGGCGCAAGGCGATTGTGCTGTTTACCGACGGCGTCGATACGACTTCCTTTAAAGCCAATTACGACAGCACGGTTATCGAAGCCGAAGAATCGGAAGCGATGGTTTTCCCGATTTATTACAACACTTTCTTCGACAATCGCGGCGGCATTTCCTCGCCGTTCCCGTTTCCCGGTCAGGGCGGAATTTTGATTGGGCGCGGCAACAGCGCCGAAGATTACGCGCTCGGCAAAAAATATCTGGAAGGTTTAGCCGACGCGACCGGCGGCAGAGTTTTTCGCCCCGAAGCGACGCCGGGCGGCTTGACCGCCGCTTTTGAAGGCATCGCCGAAGAGCTGCGCCGTCAATATAACATCGGCTATTACCCGCAAAAAGAAGGTCGGGCGGGACAACGCCGCCAAATCAAAGTCCGCGTCAATCGCCCGAATCTGGTCGTCCGCGCGCGCGACAGCTACATCGTCGGCGCGACGAATAATCAGACGCCGGCTTCAAATTAATTAAGAGAAGAAATTAACAGGGATAACAGGATTTACAGGGATGTAAAATATTTTTATATTAAATATCCCTGTAAATCCTGTTATCCCTGTATTTTCTTCTCTTGCGTCTTTGCGTTAAAATCTCGGCAGCAATGAAAGTTGATTTAATAATTTATAACGCCAATCAGCTTGCGACTTGCGCTTCCGGGGGAAAGCCGAAACGGCTGGCGCATATGCGAGATGTCGGTTTAATCGCGGGCGGCGCAGCCGCGATTCAGGACGGAATTATCGCGGCGGTCGGAACGAACGCGGAAATTTTTGATGATTTTGAAGCCGAAACCCTGATTAACGCGAACGGGAAAGTGGTTTGCCCGGCGTTTGTCGACCCGCACACGCACATCGTTTTTGCGGGCGACCGCATTAATGAATTCGAGATGAAAATAAAGGGCGCCGATTATCTCGAAATTATGGCGGCGGGCGGCGGCATCATTAATACGGCGAGAAAAACGCGTGCGGCGAGCCTTGATGATTTGGTCAAACAATCCGCCGCGCGTCTCGATAAAATGCTCGCGCACGGCACGGCGACGGCGGAAATCAAAACCGGTTACGGCTTGGACACGGAAACCGAATTGAAAATGCTCGAAGCGATTTTCGCGCTGGATGCATCGCACGCGATGGATTTGATTCCGACTTTTCTGCCCGCGCACGCCGTTCCGCCCGAATATAAAGAAGTCGAGAGTCGAGAGTCGAGAGTCGCGAGCCGCACAGATGAATACGTTGATTTAATTTGCCGCGAGATGCTGCCGAAAGCAATGGAATTGTATAAAAATTCGCGTCTCTCTCTCGACTCTCGACTCTCGACTCTTAACTTTTTCGTAGACGTCTTCTGCGAAAAAAATGCTTTCAATCTCGAACAATCGCGGCGCGTTCTGGAAACGGCGAAAAGGCTCGGCTTTAAATTGAAAGCGCACGTCGACGAGTTTACGAATCTCGGCTGCGCGCGCGCGGCAATCGAGCTTGGCGCGACTTCCGTCGACCATCTGGACGCGACGAGCGACGACGAAATCAAGCTTTTAGCCGCATCCGATACAATCGGCGTCGTCACGCCGACCGTGAATTTCAATTTCGGCGCGACGCATTACGCCGACGCGCGAAAGATGATTGACGCCGGTTGCGCGATTGCGCTCTCGACCGATTACAATCCCGGCTCCGCGCCGTGTCCTTCGCAGGCGATGGCGATGGCGATTGCCTGTCGTTACCAAAAACTTCTGCCTTCGGAAACGCTGAACGCCGTGACGATAAACGCCGCTTTCGCGCTCGGTCTCGGAGAAAAAACCGGCTCTCTGGAAGTCGGCAAACAAGCCGATTTTTTAATTCTGAACACCAAAGACTTTCGGGAAATCGCCTACGAATTCGGCTCGAATTTTGTCGAAACGGTGATTAAAAACGGGAAGATTATAGAGAAACGCGGAATGCGGAACGCGGAATGCGGAATAAAAGAGAGTTATGAGTTATGAATTATGAGTTTTAAGTTATCGGAAATCATTAATTCAAAACTCATAATTCATAATTTATTCGCGTTCCGCGTTCCGCGTTTGTTTTATTCAGTTCCGAGCGCGGCGATGTCGATTTGGTAGATGTTTCCGCGCCCGTTTAACGGGCTGCTGAAAAGATTCAACACTTCCTGATAATTTTTCAGAGGCTTTTCCAGCGGTTTGTCAAGATTGCCGCGAAAGCTGGAGAAGAAAAAGTATTTTCCGTTCGGCGAGCCGATTGGACAATATTCTCGCGCGGGAGAATTTATCGGCGCGCCCAGGTTTCTGGCGGGCGTCCACGCGCCGCTGCGGTTAAAGCTGATATACAAATCGCCGCTTCCGCCGCCGAGGTCGTCTTTGCGCCCGTTTGCCGCGAAAACGAGAAATTTCTGGTCGGGCGAGATGTAATTATCGAGCTCGACGGTCGCCGTATTGACGCCTTCGCCCAGATTTTCCGGCTCGGTGTATTTTCCGCCGACAAAGCGCGAGCGATAAATATCGTAACTGCCCTTTCCGCCTTGCCGGTTGGAGCTGAAATACAAAGTTCCGTCGGCGGCGACCGACGGATAAAATTCGTCTACCGCAGAATTTACCGGCGCGCCGACGTTTTTCGGATTGCTCCAATTGCCGTCGGCGCTTTTTTCGACGTACCAGATGTCGTAATCGGTTTTCGGCTTGCCGTCCGCGCCGCGATTCGAGCAGTAAAAAATCTTCGTGCCGTCAGCCGAGAAAAACGGGTCGTAATCGGTCGCCGAACCGGAAAAGCTGGCAATCTGCGGCGCAGACCATTTTTTATTTTTATATTCGGAAAAAAGAATCACGCCCAGCCGGTTGCGCGGAAAATTTCGCGTAAAATATACGGTTTTTCCGTCCGGGCTGAAAGCCGCGTTCAAATCGTCTTCGGGCGTCGAGACGATGCCTTCGCCGAACATTACGGGCTGCGGCATCGGCTTGTCCGAATCGTACGGATGCTTGTTGTTTTGGGCGAAACCGGCGGTTATCAAACAGCAGATACAGAAAAAAGCTTTCAAGGCGGAATACATTTCGAACCTCCGAAAATGGCTAAAAGGAATGATTTCGGAAACCGCATAAATCGCCGGACGCGCGGGCGAATAAATTTAATTGTTTCCACGCCGTTTTACGCGTTTCGCGCGGCGCGGGTTTCAGTAAATTATTATTTGCGCGTTGACAGGCGCGCTTTATTAAAATAAAACGTGAACGAGCGTTTGAAAATATTTGAGCGGAAAGGGAAATCTGATTATGACAGAGCATAAGCATCACGTTTTTACGCGGTTTGCCAAATGGACGTCGCATATTACAGGAAGACCGATTACTTTTATTTCGGCGGTCATCATAATTTTAATCTGGGCAGTGACGGGACCGTTTTTTCATTTCAGCGACACTTGGCAACTGGTGATTAATACCGGCACGACGATTATCACTTTTCTGATGGTTTTCCTGATTCAAAACACGCAGAACCGCGACACCGAAGCCTTGCAGGTCAAGCTCGACGAGCTGATTCGTTCCAGCAAAGCGGCGCGAAATCAAGTCCTGAATCTGGAAGAACTGGACGACGACGAACTGGACGAAATCCGCAAGGAATATTATGAACTGGCGAAAGTGGC
>DASVWG010000522.1:0-2826 GCA_036389695.1 Pyrinomonadaceae bacterium | reverse complement strand
GTTCCTTTACCTTGTTCGCTTTTTCAACGGGCAAAACGCCGGCGAAAACTTTGTCGATGCCGAGTTTTCGGGCGACCACTTCCGCCGTCGCCCGATTATCGCCGGTCATCATCACGATTTCGATTTTCTGCCGGCGCAGCTCGGCAATCGCTTCTTTTGCCGATTCCTTGACGCGGTCGGCGACGCCGATAAGCCCGGCTAGCTTTCCGTCAACTTCGACAAACATTACGGTTTGACCTTCGGCGCGTAAAGAGTCGAGAGCCGAGAGTCGGGAGTCGAGAGCTTCTCCGCGTCCGCGCGTCTCTGTGTCGCCGCGTCCCAAAATCTTTTCGTTTCCGATTTTGATTTCTTTTCCGTCAATTTTCCCGACTAAGCCTTTTCCGGTGATTGATTCAAAATTTTCGACTTTCGCCAAATTAATATTTCTTTCCGCCGCGCCTTTGACAATCGCTTCGGCTAAAGGATGCTCGCTCGATTTTTCCAAACTGGCGGCGAGGCGCAAAATTTCGTTTTCATCCAAATCCGCGAGCGAGACTATCTGTTGAAGCTGCGGTTTGCCTTCGGTCAGCGTGCCGGTTTTGTCGACGACAATCGTGTTTATTTTCTCCAGAATCTCCAGCGCTTCCGCTTTTTTCACCAGCACGCCGGCTTTCGCGCCGCGTCCGGTTCCGACCATAATCGACATCGGCGTCGCCAATCCCAGAGCGCACGGGCAGGCGATAATCAACACCGCGACGGCGTAAACGAAGCCGCTCGTCAAGCTTCCGAGCAAAGCCCAAACAATAAACGTCACCACGGCGACGACAATCACCGCCGGAACGAAATAACCGGAAACGATGTCGGCTAAACGCTGAATCGGCGCGCGCGAACGCTGCGCTTCGCCGACCATCCGTACGATTTGCGCGAGCAGAGTTTCGCTGCCGACTTTTTCGACCTGCATCGTAAAAGCGCGATTTCCATTGATTGTGCCGCCGATGACTTTATCGCCCGCCCGTTTTTCGACGGGAACCGGCTCGCCCGTGACCATCGCTTCGTCAATCGAAGTTTCGCCTTCCAGAATCACGCCGTCAGACGGGATTTTTTCGTTCGCTTTGACGCGCAGCCGGGCGCCTTTTTGAATGTCCGCGACGGGAATTTCCGCTTCGCTTCCGTCGTCGAAAACGACCGTCGCCGTTTTCGGCGCGAGTCCTAAAAGCTCTTTTAAGGCACTCGAAGTTTGGCTGCGGGCGCGCAATTCCAAAACCTGACCGAGCAGAACCAGCGTCGTAATCACCGCCGCCGCTTCAAAATAAACGCTGATGAGATGCGTGTGCGGGTTATGCATCGAAGCCGGAAAGCTTTCGGGGAAAACGAGCGCCGCGAGACTGTAAAGATAAGCCGCGCCTGTGCCGATGGCAATCAGCGTAAACATATTCGGGCTAAGATTTCTGATTGACTGCACGCCGCGCGCGAAAAAGGGAAATCCGCCCCAGAGAACGATCGGCGTCGCCAGCGCGAATTGAATCCAGAGAGAAGTTTTCGGCGCGACGAACGTGTGAAAATCCGGCAGCATTTCAGCCATCGCCAGCAGAAAAACCGGAAAAGTCAAAACGGCGGAAATCCCGAATCGCCGTTTCATATCCAGATATTCCGGGTCGGGCGCATCGTCCAGCGAGACGGTTTTCGGCTCCAGCGCCATTCCGCATTTCGGGCAGCTGCCGGGACCGATTTGCACGATTTCCGGATGCATCGGGCAAGTGTATTCGACGCCCGCGCTTTCCGCCGCCCGATTCGTTTCTTCTTTTTTCTTTTCGAGAAAGCTTTGCGGATTTTGTTTGAATTTATTAAGACAGCCCGCCGAGCAAAAATAAAAAGTCTGACCTTGAAAATCGTATTTTCCGGCTGCCGTTTCCGGCGCGACCGACATTCCGCAAACCGGGTCGATAAATTCGCCCTGCGGAGTCGCCCGCATCTCGCCGTGCCGCACGGTTTCCTTTTTTCTGCCCAGTTGAACGAAATTCGCGGTCGGCTCGCCGCTCGTTTGATTGATAAATTTTTGCAGACAGCCTTTCGAGCAGAAATAATAATTCGTGCCCTCGTGCAAAAAGCTTCCGGCGGCAGTTGCGGGATTGACCTTCATTCCGCAAATCGGGTCGATGTACGTTCCCGATTTATCTTCGCGCATCTCGTCAGTGTGTGAATGTTTTTCCGTCATATCTTCTACCTTCCTCGTCGCCGAAATTTCAGCGACAAAATCATTCTACAACCTGTGAGCAAGTGACAAGTCAAGCGAAAAAGTGAAAAGTAAATAGTAAATAGTGAATAGAGAAGAAAAGTTCTTAAACTATTCACTATTTACTATTCACTATTTACTTTTCACGGTTTTCATTCCGCGACCGATTCGATTAAATGACAGACGGAAGTTCCGTTCGGCATCGAGTCCTGCAAGTTTTCCCAATCCTTCAGGGCGTTTTCCATTTTCTTCTGCATTTTCTGCATTTCTTTAATTTTGCGGCGGTTTTCTTCGATGTGCTGGACGATAATTTCGCGAACCATCGGGCAGGGCGAATTTCCGTGTTTCGCTTCGTCGAGAATCTGCGTGATTTCGGCGAGCGTGAAGCCTAAATCCTTTGCGGCGCGGATAAAACGGACGCGCACGGCATCCGACGATTGATAAATTTTATAGCCGTTTTGCGGGTTGCGCGACGGCTTGAGCAAACCGATGCGCGTGTAATAGCGAATCGTATCGAGCGGAACATCCGCTTGTTTGGCGAGCGTGTTGACGGTAATCATTATTTGCCTTTCAGAGCGAGCGATTTTATCTGCATCAGGCTCTTTAAAAAATTA
>DASVWG010000521.1:0-2048 GCA_036389695.1 Pyrinomonadaceae bacterium | reverse complement strand
ACTCTCGA
Organism: Pyrinomonadaceae bacterium; assembly: GCA_036389695.1. Classification (GTDB taxonomy): domain Bacteria; phylum Acidobacteriota; class Blastocatellia; order Pyrinomonadales; family Pyrinomonadaceae; genus JALZHR01. The sequence continues at coordinate 2,040 of DASVWG010000521.1, read as the reverse complement.
CTTCTGAGGTCGTCGACCTGACGGTCAAGATGCTCGGATTTATCGAGATTTACCGCGACAAATCGAAGCCTTTCGCGGCGGACGCGTGGACGACGCGGCGCGCGCGGGATATTTTTTGTTACATCGCTTCGAGCCGCCACCGGCGCGTCGAAAAGGACGTTTTGATTGATACTTTCTGGAGCGACGAGGATTTGGCGGCGATTGAGAAGAATTTTCACCCGACGATTTCGCATATTCGCAAGGCTTTGAACTCGCGACAGGCGCTCAAGCAGAATTTTATCGTTTTTCGCGACGGCGCGTATCAGCTCAATCCCGAGCTCTCGTATTCGATTGACACGGAAGACTTTGACCGCTTTGTGGCGGAAGCCGAAAAAGCGAAACGCGACGGCGACGACCAGGCTTTCCGCCAGAATCTGGACGCGGCGCACGCGCTTTATCGCGGCGAGTTTATGGCGGGCGTTTACGAGCCGTGGGCGGAAGAACAGCGCGGTTATTATCGCGAGCAGTACGCGCGAATTCTGAACGCGCTGGCGAAAGCCGCTTTCAAGGAAAAAAACTGGTCGCAAAGCGTGAAACTGGCGCAGGAAATCTTGCAGGACGACCCGTTTCGCGAAGACGTTCACCGGCTTTTGATGCGCGTCTACGCGGCGCAGGGGAAACGCGCGCAGGTCAAGGAGCAGTTTGAAAATCTGCAAAAGCTTCTGAAATCCGAGCTCGGCGTTGAGCCGGAAGCGCAGACGCGGCGAATTCTTCAAGAATTACTCAAGTAAAAATGTTACAATCGCAGATATTCTTTAGCAAATTTCATTGAAATTAGGAGCAAAGGCAGAAACGCGACAGTTATGGAGCGTGTTTCAACACTAATTGTTGAAAATCTAAATTACAATCAGCTTGTTGAATCACTAAACCCAGACACGCTCCATAACTGTCGCGTTTCTGCCTTTGTTACATAAAATTTGCTGACATTTTCGGTCGAGGGAAAGATGATGTATTTTCGAGCGTTTTTCAAAAGCCTTTCAGCTTTACTGTTTTGCTTTCTGTTTTTCACATTTCACACTTACGGCGCGATTACGATTGACAACACAAGCTCAAACGGAGCTTTTAACGTGGCGGGCGTGACGAGCTTATCGTGGACGCACACAACCGGCGCGGGTTCGAATAAAGCTTTATTCGTCGGCGTTTCGACTTCGACGACGACGCTGCCCGCCGGCGTTCCGACCGAACGCGTGGCGAGCGTCACTTACAACGGCGTCGCCTTAACGCGCGTCGGCACGGCGATTTCGCCGAATTCGCTGAGCACTTCCGAAATTTTTCGTCTGGTCAATCCGCCGAGCGGAAGCTTTTCGGTTGTCGTCACGCTCGCTTCGGTTCCGGTTATCGGAAATCCGTTTGTCAATTATGTGGTCGGCGGCGCGGTTTCGTTTCAGGGCGTCAGCCAGATGACGCCGAACGGCGCGTTTTTTTCGTCTTCCGGCACGAGCGACACGCCGACCGTGATTGTCACCGACAGCATCAACGGCGATGTCATGCTCGATACCTTAGCCGTTTCGCCGAGCGCGGTTTTTATCGCGCCGGGCGCGGGACAAACCGAGCGCTGGGACGGACAGACGTTTTTCGGCAACGCTTTCGACATCGGCGCGGGCAGCACGGAATTTGTGACATCGACGCCGACAACCTCGAACTGGATAATGTCAGCGCCGGATAATTGGGCGCTCGGCGCGCTCGCCGTCAGGCAATTTGTCACTACGGCGGCTTCGGTTTCGGTCAGCGGCAGATTAATCGCGCCAAACTCGCGCGGCGTCGCGGGCGCCCGCGTGACGATGACCGGCGCCGACGGCGTGCCGCGCCGCGCCCTGACAAACCCGTTCGGCTATTACCGCTTTGACAACGTGCAGGTCGGCGAAACTTATATTTTCGCCGTCGAATCCAAGCAATACAGCTTCGCGCCGCAAACCGTCTACGTCGGCGAGGAGCTAAACGATTTGGATTTCGTCGTAAAACCTTAGAGGGATGAGGGATGAAGGATGAGGGATGAAATAA
>DASVWG010000520.1:0-6694 GCA_036389695.1 Pyrinomonadaceae bacterium | reverse complement strand
CTTTCCGGGCTGGGCGCGGGCGTCATCACGGGCGCGGCAATCGGCTCGACGATAGTTCCGGTGGTCGGCACTTTTGCGGGCGCGCTGGTCGGCGGAGCGCTCGGCAGCGAAGTCGGCAAAAAATACGGCAGCAAGATTCTGGATAAATTAGGCTCGAAAAAATCCGGGGCAAGCGACAAAACCGATGTCACGGCGGAACTGGAACGTCTCGCGGCGCTGCATAAACAGGGCGTTCTGGACGATGAAGAATTCAAAGCCGCGAAAGCTTCGCTGCTGAATTTATAAAATTCAATTAAAAATGATTTGCCGGAAGGCTTTCGGAATCGCTCCGAAAGTCTTTTATTTTGGCGACGATTATTGTAAAAAATGCGTATTTTACGCGCCCGCGCCGGCGTCGATACGGATTTCAGCGCAGATGTGGTAAACTATATGTGCAGAAAGCGCCGGAAGACTTAAGTCCACCGCAGCAAGCGCGTGAAATGATGCTCACGCCATCCGACAGTCATATTCTAATGAAGAAACGATAATGCGCGCTGATAAAGCTAAAGCAGTGTTCTAACGGCAATAAAAAAAATTATATAAAATGCGCGGGCGGCGAAAGAAAGCTTTTAGCTCTTTTCATCCGCGTTCCAGATTAAAGAGAGGTAAATAAACAAAATGGCAGGCAAAAAGTTTGCAGTTAATGATACGGTCGAGCGGATGTGTTCGGCTTGCGATACCGAAACAAATCATACGGTTTTAACCACGACCAAACAGGGACAAATCTCCAAGCTGACCTGTGAAGTTTGCGCGATGGAAAGCACTTACAGCCGCGACGTGAAAACGAGCGTCACGGTCGGCAAAACAAAATCCGGCAGCCCTTACGACCGGACGCGCAAATACCGCAAAGGTCAGGCGATGCTTCACGACGTTTTCGGACAGGGCGAGGTTATGGAAGTTATCGAGCCGCAGAAAATCGACGTGCTTTTCGGCGACCGCGTGCGCCGTCTGATTCACGCGCAGGTTTAGTTTTTACCTGCCGGATTTTATTGCATTATTGAAAATTCGGAGATTCCGGAGTTTTTAGCGGAAGTGTCTAAACTTTCAATTAATTGACAAAGGCAGAAACGCGACAGTCATGGAGCGTGTCTCTCAAGATGAAGAACACGCTCCATGACTGTCGCGTTTCTGCCTTTGTATTTTATTTCAATGTAATTGTTCAACAAAAAAGGCGATTCAATATTCTTGAATCGCCTTTTCACTTTCCTGTCGATTAAATTTTATCTGCGTTTTAAAAGCAAGCCTAAAACCAAGCCGACCGCCGCCGAAATCAGAATCGTCTGCGCCGGTTTCTGGCGCGCGTATTCTTTGGCGTCTTCAATCAATTCCTTCGGGTCTTTCGCCTGCAATTCCTTGATTTTTTCGCTCGCGTATTCAAATTTTTCCGACGCGTAATCTTTCGCTTTCAGCGCCGCATCGTTAAAGCGCTGCCCGTATTCCTGCGCCTGCGCTTTAAATTCGCCGACGTAATCGTTTTGCGCCGTCGTGTCTTCGCCGTTGTAAATCTCGGGTTTGACTAATCCCTGCTCGTTATTTGTTTCCTGCGTTTCAGCCATTTTTAAATCTCCTTGTTCGTCCCTGAATTTATAAAACAACCAAACTAAAACTAGCTGTTTCGGTTTGCTTTTGATGCCCTCTGACTTCAAAAAGTTGATACGAAAAAAAATTATATAAAGTTCTTGTTAATTTTTTCACATACAGCTTGACAAAATAATATCACATCTGAGAAAGTAAGTGATTACTTACTTACCTTGAGATAAGGAGAAATGGTTGATTAAAGAATTGGACACAATCGAAGCGACGACCGGCAGAATGTCGGGCGACGAGCGACGCTCACAGATTTTACAAGTCGCGATTAAATTATTTTCGCAATACGGCTTTCGCGGCACGACGACCAAAGAAATCGCGCGCGCGGCGGGCGTCTCCGAAGCGATGGTTTTCCGGCATTTCGCCACGAAAGACGAGCTTTATCACGCGATTTTAGACCATAAAGCCTGCGAAGGCAGAGCCATCAAACCGCTCGAAGCGATTGGCGAAGCGTTAGCCGCGAAAGACGACGCGCAGGTTTTTTATCATATGATTCTCGACGCGCTGAACAAGCACGAAGGCGACCCGGAATTTATGCGTCTATTGTTTCATTCGGCGCTCGAAGGTCACGAGCTGGCGGAAATTTTTATCGAGGAAAACATCGTGCCGATTTACGAATTTTTGAGCGCGTATATCGCGCAAAGGCAGCAGGAAGGCGCGATTCGCGCGAACATAAACCCGCGCGTCATCGTTAGAGCTTTAGTCGGGATGATGATTCACCACGCGCTCAACAATTCGTTGTGGGACAGAAAGCGCCGCCTTCTGGATATTTCCAACGAGGAAGCGGCGCGCGAATTTGCGGAGATATTACTCCACGGAATTAAAAATTAGAAACAGGAAGAACACCAAAAAAAGCCCGGACGCGTTTTATGAAAGCATTTAAATTTATAATTTTTGCCGCGACAGCCATTTTATTATCAATTTTTATAGCGAGCTGCAGCGGCTCAAGCGCAAAAAATACCAATAATACCAATACGAACACACAGCCTTCGGTCGTCGATGTGACCACGGCGACGGCAATCGCGCAGAATGTCCCGACTTATTTTGAAGCGACGGGCAGCCTGGCGAGCGACGCGCAGACGGACGTTGCGCCGACGGTCGGCGGAAAAATCGTCGAGGTCAATTTCGACATCGGCACATACGTGCAGAAAGGCGCAGTTCTGGTGCGTCTGGACGACCGCGACGCACGGATTCGGCTGGAACAGGCGCAGGCAAACGTCGAACAGGCGCAATCGAACGTGCGGCAGGCGCAGGCGCAGGTCGAAGCGGCGCGCGCCAGCGTCCGCCAGACGCAGGCTCGTCTGGGCATCACCGAAGGCAGCAATTTCGACATCGAAACCTTTTCGCAGGTGCGCTCGACCAAAGCGCAGCTCGATTTAGCCGAAAGAGAATTGGGACGCGCGGAAAGGCTTCTGGAATCGGGCGACATCGCGCGCAACATCTACGACCAGCGTAAAGCGCAGCGCGACCAGTTGCGCGCGCAATTAGACGAAGCGCGCTCGACCGCCGCCGTCGCCGTCAGCGCGATTCGCACGGCGATGACGCAGGTCAACTCGGCGCTCGCCGGAGTGCAGACGGCGCGCTCGGCGGAAGAATCCGCGCGGACACAGATTTCTTCGGCGCAAAAAGCGATTTCGGATGCCGTCGTCTACGCGCCGATCAGCGGTTACGTCTCGGAAAGAGTGGCGGATTTGGGCGAATTTACGACGACTAACAGCAAGATAGCGACGATTGTTCGCACATCCGTGCTGCGGATGCGCATCGACGTGCCCGAACAAAACGTCGGTCAGGTCAAAGCCGGTCAGGGAATTTCCCTGCAAACCAGCGCTTATCCCGACCGCAATTTTGCCGGAACGGTCGTCAGGATTTCGCCGAGCGTCAACGCGACTTCGCGCACTTTGACGGTCGAAGCCGAAGTCGAAAACAGTGACGGATTGTTAAAACCCGGACAATTTGCGACCGTGAGAATCGCGCAGGGCGCGCCGAAACAAACCGTGATGATTCCGACCGTCGCCGTCAAAACCGAAGGCGACACGAATCGCGTTTACGTCATTAAAGACGGCAGAGCCGAAGAGCGCATCGTCAAGCTCGGCGTGCTGGAAAACGATTTAATCGAAGTTCAGCAAGGCGTTCAGGAAGGCGAAACCGTCGCCATCAGCAATCTGAATTTGATTTATGACGGCGTGACCGTCAACAGGCAATAGCTTTTCGTCCTTTGTCCTTCGTCCTTCGTTCGTTTTGAAACGAATCGAATCAAAATTAAACGAGCGAAGGACTAAGGGCTAAGGACTAAGGACAGAGTTTTTATGCAATGGTTAGCAGAAGTTTGTGTTAAGCGTCCGGTTTTCGCCACGATGTTGATTTTGTCGCTGGTGACGGTCGGCGCGTTTTCGTTTTTCTCTCTGGGAGTTGACCTTTTTCCGAAAATCGACTTTCCGACGATTACCATTACGGTCATTAATCCGGGCGCATCGCCCGAAGAAGTCGAAACCGAAATTACGGAAAAGGTCGAAGAAGCCGTCAATACGATTAGCGGTATCGACGAGCTGCGCTCGACTTCGCTGGAAGGCATCAGCCAGGTTTTCGTCACGTTTATTCTCGAAAAGGACGTGAACGTCGCCGCGCAGGAAGTCGAAAATCGCGTGCAGACGGTGATTCCGAATCTGCCCGAAACGGCGGAACAGCCGACCGTGCAGAAACTGGACACGGACGCGGCGCCGGTTTTGCGCATCGCCGTCAGCGCGCCGGCAAATTTGCGCGACGTCACGGAAGTCGCCAAAAGCAAGATAAAAGAGCGGCTCGAATCGGTTAACGGCGTCGGACAGATAACGATTATCGGCGGTCGCGAAAGGCAGATTAACGTCTGGGTCGACCCCGACAAAATGCGTTCGTACAACGTGACTCCGGTGGAAATCACCAACGCTCTGCGGATTCAGAACGTGGAATTTCCGAGCGGACGCCTGGACGAAGGCGCGACCGAAACGAGCGTCCGCACGGTCGGCAAAATCAAAAAGCCCGAAGAATTTGCCAATATCGTCGTCGCCACGCGCGGCGCTTATCAGGTCAGGGTTAAGGATTTGGGTTATGTCGAAGACGGCGCGGAAGAAGTTCGCACCGAAGCGCGCCTGAACGGTCAGCCTGCCGTAACTCTTATTGTTTCAAAACAATCAGGTCAAAACACGGTCGCCGTCGCGCACGAATTGAAGGCGCGGCTCAACGAAGTCATTCCGACTCTGCCGAAAGGCTACAGCGTGCGAATTATCGGCGACAACTCGATTTTTATCGAAAACAGCCTGCACGCCATCGAAGAACACTTGATTGTCGGCGCGCTGCTCGCGGCGGTCGTCGTGTTTTTATTTTTGTGGAATCTGCGCACGACGTTTATCGCGGCGCTGGCGATTCCGACTTCGATTGTCTCGACTTTCGCCCTGATGTATGCGATGGGCTACACGCTCAATTCGATTACGATGCTTTCGCTGACCTTGATGGTCGGCATCGTGATTGACGACGCGATTGTGGTTTTGGAAAATATCTATCGCTTTGTCGAAGAAAAGGGAATGAATCCTTTTCAAGCCGCCATTGAAGGCACCAGAGAAATCGGTTTAGCCGTTTTAGCGACGACGCTGAGCTTGATGGCGGTTTTCGTGCCCATCGGCTTTATGCAGGGCATCGTCGGAAAATTTATGTCTTCGTTCGGCTTGACGGCGTCGTTTGCCGTCGGCGTCAGCCTGCTCGTTTCCTTTACCTTAACGCCGATGCTCGCCGCGCGTCTGATTAAACGAAAGGACGCGAAGAAAGACCCGACGAACGTTTACCCGGACATTGCCGAAGACAAAAACGAAGCTTACGAGGACAGCTACCAGTCTGCCAACGTCGCCCTGCAGGAACTCAAAGGCGACGGAATGATTTCCGGCTCGCAGCGCGATAAGCCAATCGTGCCGGACGATGCCGGGCACGCGACGGACAGCAAACAGCGCGGATTTTACAAGTATATCGACGGCACATACGCGTGGCTTCTGAGATTCTCGATGGGACATCGCTGGCTGATTGTCGGCTTGTGCATTCTCGTTTTTCTCTCGATTGTGCCGCTGTTTATGTTTGTCGGTAAAAACTTTCTGCCGGTCGACGACCAATCGCAGTTTGAAATCTCGATTCGCGCGCCCGAAGGCTACAGTCTTTCGGCAACCGGCGCTTTGTTTGAAAAAATCGCCGCCGACGTGCGCCGGATGGAAGGCGTCACCGACACGCTGGTCACCATCGGCGGCGGAGCGCAGCAAATCGTCAATAACGGAACGATTTACGTCAAGCTCAGCGACATTAAAGAGCGCCCGAAATCGCAGGAGCAGATGATGGTGCAGGCGCGCGAGCTTTTGAAAAATTACCCGCCGGAACTCAGAACCGGCGTCCAGCAGGTGCAGGCGTTTTCGGGCGGCGGTTTCCGCAATGCGAACGTGCAGTTTCTCATCGCCGGACCGGATTTGAAAAAGCTCGAAGAATATTCCGCCAAGCTGCTGGAAAAAATGAAGACGATTCCCGAAGCGGTCGACGTCGATTCGACTTTGATTAGCGGCAAGCCCGAGGTTCAACTGGAAATCGACCGCGACACCGCCGCCGATATGGGCGTGCGCGTCGGCGACGTTTCGCAGGCGCTCAACACGCTCGTCGCCGGGCAGGAAGCGACGACTTTTAACGAAGGCACAGACCAATACGAGGTACGCGTCCGCGCGATTAATAATTATCGCAGCGACGTCGAAGGCTTAAAGCGCCTGATTGTCCCTTCGACCAAAGTCGGCTGGGTGACGCTCGACCGACTGGTGAAAATCAAGGAAGGAACCGGACCGAGCTCGATTGACCGCACGAATCGCCAGCGTCAGGTGACGCTTCTGGCAAACACCCGACCGGGCGGCTCGGCGGCGAACATCACGGCGGCGATTAACCAATTCGTCAAGGATGAGCTCAAGCTTCCCGCCGGTTACACGACCGGCTACGTCGGTCAGTCGAAGGAAATGGGCAAAGCCGGTTTTTATTTCCTGATGGCTATTATGCTGTCGTTTATCTTTATGTATAT
>DASVWG010000519.1:0-5090 GCA_036389695.1 Pyrinomonadaceae bacterium | reverse complement strand
AAGGTGGTTGACTGTCAGTATGCTTGCCCCGCGCATACTCCCGTTCCCGAATATATAAGGCTGATTGCCGAGGAAAAATATACGGAAGCCTATATGATTAACTGGGATTCGAATGTTTTTCCGGGAATTCTGGGGCGCACTTGTGACCGTCCGTGTGAGCCGGCTTGCCGTCGCGGGCGCGTGGAAGAAAAGCCGGTGGCGATTTGTCGGCTGAAGCGCGTGGCGGCGGATAATAAGGGCGACGTGAAAAGCCTGATGCCGCGCGCGCCTTTCAAGCCGAACGGGAAAAAGATTGCATTAATCGGCGCGGGTCCGGCTTCTTTGACGGTGGCGCGCGATTTGGCTCCTTTGGGTTATGAGCTGCATTTGTTTGACGAATTGAAAAAGGGCGGCGGGTTTATGCTCAGCCAGATTCCGGCGTTTCGTCTGCCGGAGAGCGTTCTGGACGAGGAAGTCAATTACATTCTCGACCTCGGCATTCACGCTTATTTCAACACGTATGTTTCGAGTCTGAAAGAAGTGCTCGCGCAGGATTACGACGCGGTTTTTATCGGGACGGGCGCGCCGCGCGGGAAGGATTTGCCGAAGCTCGCGGGACGCTGGGAAGCGGCGGCGAATATTCACATCGGGATTAACTGGCTCGGCAGCGTCGCGTTCGGGCATACGACGAAAATCGGGAAAAAGGTTATCGTGGTCGGCGGCGGAAATACGGCGATGGATTGCTGCCGGACTTCGCGGCGTCTCGGCGGCGAGGAAGTCAAAGTTATCGTGCGCAGCCCGTTTGCCGAGATGAAAGCGTCGCCGTGGGAAAAGGAAGACGCGATGCACGAGGATATTCCGATTATCGACAATCACGTGCCGAAGTCTTTCGTCGTCGAAGGCGGGCGTTTGCGCGGGATGACTTTTGAAAAAGTCGCGCCGGTTTATGACGAAAACGGCAAACGAAAATTAGTGCCGACCGGCGAGCCGGAAGTTTTTGTCGAGGCGGACGACGTTTTGCTGGCAATCGGGCAGGAAAATCATTTTCCGTGGATTGAGCGTGACATCGGCGTCGAATTCGGCGAATGGGATATGCCGGTGGTCGATAAAGTTACTTTTCAAACCACGCATCCAAAGGTTTTCATCGGCGGCGACGCGGCTTTCGGACCCGAAAATATCATCACGGCGGTCGCGCACGGGCATCAGGCGGCGATTTCGATTGATTTGCTTTGTAAAGGCGAGGACATAAGCAATCGTCTTTCCCCGTTCGTCAACCTGCGCAGCCAGAAAATGGGCATTCACGAATGGGCTTACGACAGCGAAATCGCGCACGACCCGCGCTACGCCGTGCCGCAAGCCGATAAAAAAATAACACTGACGAATCGCAAACAGGAAGTCGAGCTTGGATTCGACCGCTTGACGGCTTTTAAAGAAGCCGAGCGCTGTCTGAACTGCGACGTGCAGACGGTTTTTACCGAATCGAAATGTATCGAATGCGACGCCTGCGTGGACGTCTGCCCGACCGCCTGCATTACTTTTACGACCAACGACGAAGAGCCGCAATTAAGGGAAAAACTCAAAGTTCCCGCGCTTAATCTGACGCAGGATTTATACGTCTCCGATACTTTGCCGACGGCGCGCGTGATGGTCAAAGACGAAGACGTCTGCCTGCATTGCGGCTTATGCGCGGAGAGATGCCCGACGGCGGCTTGGGATATGCAGAAATTCTTTTACAATGTAACGAAAACTTATACGGGTTGTGGGAAGTAAATCAAAAATAAAAAATAAAAATAGCTTTAGTTTGTTTTCACCGCTTGAGGGCTGAGTTATGTCCCGCTCTTCAATTAGATAATACCGACTGCAATTGATAACGAAATTACAATCAGCATTACACGGATGGCTTATGGCAAATGTTGACCAATACGGACAAGGCGAATCAATCACGGGGCGTTGGCGGGCATTGCGGCTTTTTACCAATCGGCGCAGCCTCATCAGACTGTTCAGCAGCTATCTTAATGAAGACTTAGCGCCGGGAATCTTGTTTTTTCACGGCGACGGCGGAAACGGAAAATCGTTGCTTTTAGCATATCTGCGTAAGTATTGCGGAAAGCGTTTCACGCCCGACTACTGGAATTGGCTGAAAAAGAGTTCCGACGACGAGTTTATACAAATCGTTAAAGATGCCGTCGAAAACGTGCAGATTGTTCCGTGCGCCGCAATTGATTTCGGCTTGACTACGCCAAGCGCGGAAAGCTACAAACAAGCGTTTTACGGCTTGGCAAGCCTGCGTCGTCAACTTGTCCCATTCGGATTTCGGTTTCCGGTTTTTGAATACGCTCTGTTTTGGTATTCGTACAAAACCGGGCTGCTTTCCGACAGCCAGTTAAAGAGCGTTCTGCCGACCGAAGAACTGGACATCGGCGCGGAGCTGGTGAATTATTTCAGCGGGACATCATACGGCGGAATCGGAAAATCCGCTATGAACCTCGTCGGCAAATATGTTTTTAATCAGGATTTCAAAGCGAAATTTACGCGCTTCTGGCAACAACGAGGAGTCCACCAAAACGACATCGAAAAAATTGAGCTAATGGATCCCGAAAGCGAGTTGATAAATTATCTGCCCGACTTTTTCGCGCAAGACTTAAAGGCGGCGATGAAAAAACCGGGCGCGCCGTCGCGAGTCGCGTTGATGTTTGACACGCACGAATCTTTTTGGGGTGAGAAACGCGATAAAGCCGGCGCGACTTATTATAGCCAGGACGAATGGCTGCGGCGTTTGTTATTCCATCTCAAAGGCGAGCCGACCATTCTGGCAATTGTGGCGGGACGCGAAAAACCGCGTTGGGCTGACGCGACGAAATCCAGACTCGCCGCAGGTGATTTTGACCTGCATCTGGTCGGGCATCTGTCGTCCGCCGACGCCGACGAGTTTTTACAAAAAACGGAAAGCGAAGATGATGAATTTCGGCAAATTCTGGCGAACTATACCGAAGACGATAAAGCCGCGCTTCGCCGGAGCTTAATCAACTACACAAAAGTCAGAGAAAACGAAGTTCACCCGTTTTATCTGGGCTTGGCGGTGGACATCATATTGGCGGCGGGACAACAAAATAATAATCTGACGGCGGCGGATTTTGCCGGGAAGCCGTTAGCGGAGCAAAAGGAAGAAGAAGTGATTGACCGCTTTTTGTCGTATGGCAATCTGGAAGTGGTAAATGCAGTGTATGCGCTGGCGGCGTGCCGGAGCTTTAACAAGGAAATTTTTGTCGCCCTCGGAAACGAGTTGAATTTTCAATCAACGACAGCGGCGTTCGAGATTTTGCGCGGCTTCTCATTTGTCTGGCAAGCGGAAAGACGCGGCGCGGGTTGGTATCAGATTCACGATTTATTGCGGAGACTGCTAGAAAAAAATCACTTTGAAAAATTAAAACCGGCACATAAAGTTTTAGAAAAATACCATCGCCCCAAAATCGCCGACGGCGACGAAACCGCCATTGCCGAAGCCATTTATCACGCCAACCGCCTGGATCGGAAGCGCGGAGCGGATGAATGGATAATGGTTTTTGAGGAGCAACTGAAAAATAGCCGTTACCAAATCTGTCGTACGCTGCTTGACGTGCGCAACGAGATGTTGCTTGAAGACGAGTTTCAGCTCGGACTCGTTTCGCAAAATGAAGGTAATTTTTATCATTCTTTATCGTATTATGCTTTAGCTGTACAAGAATATAACGAGGCAATTGCCGCGTATAACCAAGCCTTACAGGTTAATCCCGAATTAATTCAGGCACACAACAGCAAAGGAAATGTATTGCAAAGCCGCGGCGATTTAGAAGACAACTTATCAAAAAACGATGATGCTTTGGAGAGTTACACACAATCAATTGCATCTTATGACAAAGTCTTGCAGATTGACCCTGATAATGTTAAAGCATACAGCAACAAAGGAGGTGTGCTGCAAAGCCGCGGCGATTTGGAATTTAAATTGACTCGTTACAAGGAGGCTTTTCAAAGCTATCAAGCCGCAGTTGAATCTTACGACAAAGCCTTACAATCCGATTCTCGTAATGTTGCAGCACACAACAACAAAGGGCTTGTGTTGCAAAGTCGCGGCGATTTGGAATTTAAATTGACTCATTACGATGCTGCTTTAGAGAGTTATACACAGTCAATTGCATCTTATGACAAAGCCTTGCAGCTCGCTCCTAAAGCTCCCGAAGCCCATAACAACAAAGGACTTGTATTGAAAAGCCGTGGCGATTTGGAATCTAAATTGATTTGTCATAATGATGCTTTTCAAAGTTATCAAGCCGCAGTTGAATCTTACGATGAAGCCTTACGGCTTGCTCCTAATGACCCAGAAGTTCACAACAACAAAGGAAGGGTGTTGAAAAGTCGCGGCTTGTTGAGAATTTCGCTTGGTGAAAAGGATGAAGCGTGTCGGGATTTGACGGCGGCTCGGGTCGAGTTTTCATGCTCGTTGGAAATTGCGCCACATAATAAAAAGGTTCAAAATCGGCGGCAGACGCTTGAAAATCTAATTAACGAACATTGTCGGGAGAAAGCGGAAACAGCTAGCGAGGCGTAAAGACATCATAATGAGCGAAGTAAAAATCAACGATTTTGTCATCAGATTTGCCAACGTCAACGGCACCGGCTCAGCCAGCGCGAACTCTCTGTTTACCAAATCGATTTTCCGGATGGGCGTTCCCGTCACGCCGAAAAATATTTTTCCTTCCAACATTCAGGGCTTGCCGACGTGGTATGAAGTGCGCGTCAGCGAAAAAGGTTTTTTAGGGCGGCGCGAAGGCATCGATTTTATGGTCTGCGTCAATCCGCAGAGCATGACGCGCGACGTCGCCAGCGTCAAGGCGGGCGGCTATTTTCTTTACGACAGCACCAAGCCGCTGCATTCGCAATACGTCCGCGACGACATCAATTACATCGGCGTTCCGATGACCGCGCTCTGCAACGATGCTTTCACCGACGCGCGCCAGCGGCAGTTGTTTAAAAATATCGTCTATGTCGGCGCTTTATCGGCATTTTTCGACATTGAATTCTACGTGTTGGAAGAACTTCTGGGCGAGCAGTTTAAAGGAAAGGAAAAACTAATC
>DASVWG010000518.1:0-29739 GCA_036389695.1 Pyrinomonadaceae bacterium | reverse complement strand
CGGATTTTCAAAATTTAAACATCATCGCGGCGGAAGCGCTCGACGCGCTGGATAAAAAGCAGGCGCAAACCGCCGGGTGGCGAGCCGCGAGGTTAAAAACTCTCGATGAAATCGCCAAACCGAAAGCGGCGCTTGAGATTGTCGCCGTGTCGGGCGTCAGGAAATTAGTCGCCGCCGCGTCAAGTAATGTTCAAAATTAAACCGGCGATTATCATAATCGCCCGGGTCACGATGAAACTAAGCAAATGAACGAAGTTTTGGCAGGAATAGACATCGGCGGGACGAAAATTGCCGTCGCGCTCGAAACCGCAGAACGCGAAAGAGTGGCGACGCGGTTTTTGTCCACGCAGTCCGAGGCGGGACCCTTTGCGGTTCTCGAAGATGTTTCCCGCGCCATCGAAGAAATACTGGACGAGAAGGGCGACGGCAAGCTCGTTTCAATCGGCGTCGGCTCTCCCGGTCCGCTCGACATGGAAAAAGGTCTGATTTTGTCGCCCTCGAATATGCGCGATTGGGACAGATTTCCCATCGTCGGTCTTTTGCGCGAACGTTTTAAAGTTCCGGTTATGCTCGACAACGACGCGAACGCGGCGGCGCTCGGCGAATATATTTACGGTGCCGGACGCGGCTACAAAAACATCGTCTATATTACGGCTTCGACCGGCATCGGCGGCGGAATTATCATCAACGGCGAGATTTTTCACGGCGTTTCGCACGGCGCGGGCGAAATCGGGCATACCGTCGCCCTGCCTGACAGCGACATTCGCTGCTATTGCGGCACAATCGGCTGTCTCGAAGCAGTCTGCGCCGGCGCTCGCATCGCGCGGCGGGCGCAGGAGCGTTTATCGAAAGGCGAGGCGAGCCTGATTAACGAAATGGTTCGGGACGTTGAGCAAGTAACGGCGAAAACGGTCATCGAAGCGGCGCGCCGGAAAGATAAGCTGGCAACGGAAATCTGGAGTGAGGCGTGTCGTTATCTGGCGGTCGGCGTCGCCAATATTTTCACTCTGCTCGCGCCGGAAGCGGTCGTTATCGGCGGCGGCATGGCGGCGGCGGGCGAGATGCTTTTTGAGCCGCTGCGGCGCATTACTCCGCAGTTCGTCTCGATGATTCCGCATGAAAAAATAAATATTATTCCGGCTGAGCTTGGCACGGAAAGCGGCATTTGCGGCGCGCTGGTCATCGCCCGCAAAGCGTTTTCAAATTCTTATCAGATATATGCGGCGTAAAAAAAACAATCTCAACAGGCGTGAATTTTTGACGACGATTGGCGGCGCGGCGGCGGTTTTTTCGCTCGCCGGTTCGGTTGATTCTCAAACGACAAAAAACGAAAAAGCCAAAGAATGGCTCGTTTACGTCGGCACATACACGTCGGGAAAAAGCCGGAGCGAAGGCATCTACATTTACAAATTCAGCGCCGAAACCGGCTCGCTCAGCCCGTATAAAATCGTCGGAAACGTCGTCGAGCCGTCATTTCTGGCGATTGATAAAGACAAAAAATATCTCTACGCCGTCAATGAAACCGTCGAATACGAAGGCAGAAAAAGCGGCGCGGTCAGCGCGTTTGCGATTGAACGGAAAACCGGCGACTTAAATTTTTTGAACAAACAGCCGAGCCTCGGCGGCGCGCCGTGTCACATTTCAGTCAGCGACAACGGCAGATTCGTGCTGTTGGCTAATTATCTGGGCGGCAACGTTTCGGTTTTTCCCGTCGAAAAAAACGGAAGTCTCGGCGCGGCGGTGGATTTAAAACAGCACCGCGGTTCGGGCTTGAATCGCCAGCGACAGGAAGCGGCGCACGCGCATTCGATAATTTTAGACCGCGCGAATCGTTTCGCGTTCGCCAACGATTTGGGCATCGATAAAATAATGATTTACCGTTTCGACGACGAAACCGGAAAACTGGAGCCGAACGCGGCGCAAGCCTTCTACCAGACGAAAGCGGGCGCGGGACCGAGACATTTTAAATTTCATCCGAACGGAAAATTCGCCTTCGTCATCAATGAGCTCGATATGACGATTTCCGCGCTTCTCTATGACGAGCGGCAGGGAATGCTGAAAGAAATTCAAAGCGTGCCGACGCTGCCCGCCGGTTTTTCGGGCGCGAACACCTGCGCCGACATTCACGTTTCGCCGAACGGCTCGTTTCTTTACGGCTCGAATCGCGGTCACGACAGCATCGTTTCGTACAGGATTGACGAAAAAACCGGGCGGCTCGAATACGTCGAACACGTTTCGACCGGCGGCAAAACGCCGCGCAATTTCGCGATTGTTCCGAACGGGCGATTTCTGCTTGCCGCGAATCAAAATTCCGACTCAATCGTCACGTTTCGGATTGACGAAAAAACCGGAAAACTGACGCCGACCGGAAATAAAGCGACTATTCCGTCGCCCGTCTGTTTAAAAATAATTCCCGATTTTACGTGAAACAGCAGCGAATGAATAAAAATCTTTCAAAATGGGCTTTCACACTGGCGGCGCTCGCGCTTTTTTGCGGCTCGGTCGCCGCGCGCGGTCAGGTGCGCTACGGGAAAATCGCTTTCCGCGACGAATTCAACAAGGCGAGCGGAACGCCCGTCGATTCTGCAAAATGGACGGCTGAAACCGGCGGCGGCGGTTGGGGCAATCAGGAATTGCAGTATTACACCGGCGACCTCAAAAACGCTTTTCATAACGGCGCGGGCTCGCTCGTCATCAAGGCGATAAAAGAAGATTTGCCGCCCGCGTTTAATTGCTGGTACGGGCAGTGCAGATACACTTCGGCGCGGCTGATTACCAAAGGAAAATTCGACCGCCGATACGGAAAATTCGAGGCGCGGATAAAAATTCCGCGCGGTCAGGGAATGTGGTCGGCATTTTGGATGCTGGGCAGCAACATCGACACGGTCGGCTGGGCGCAGTGCGGCGAGATTGACGTAATGGAAAACATCGGGCGCGAGCCGCGCACAATTCACGGCACGATTCACGGTCCGGGTTATTCGGGCGCAAATGGCATCGGCGCGCCGTATAATCTGAACGGGACGCCGATTTTCGCCGACGATTTTCACGTTTACGCGGCTGAATGGACGGAAAACAAAATCAGATTTTACGTGGACGGCAATCTTTACAGAACGCTTACGCCAAAGGATTTACCGGCGGGAAAAAACTGGGTTTACGACCACCCGTTTTTTCTGATTTTAAATCTGGCAGTCGGCGGAAATTGGGGCGGCGCACCTGACGAGACGACCGCTTTTCCGCAGGAAATGCAGATTGATTACGTGCGGGTTTACGGCAGATAATTGAATCAGAAAAGGAATTTTATGGTTTTTGTCGGCGTTTTTACTGGCGGTCTTTTCCAAGCCGACAGATTGAACAGGATTATCGAAGAATTAAGACGAGCTTCAGCTTAGAAAACAAACGGTTTTTGATAGTGCGGAGAAAAGATTTATGTTAAAATTTCGTCCATTAAATCAAACATTCTCCTCATCGAGAACCGTTTTACAATAGGCGCAAAAAAAATGATTTACGAGATGTTTTACCGATTCCGGATTTGTCGTCTTCTGCTGGTCGCATGCGTGCTCGTGTCGCTCGCGCTCGGCGGTGGCGGCGTTTTATATAAAACTCAGGCGCAAAGCGTCAGTCAAAAGCCGTCGTCGGGCGGTAAAACGTCAGCCGATGTTGACCGCGCGCGTCTGGAAGTGATTGAAGAGCTGTCCGAATCGCTGGCGAACGACCTTCTGGAATTGTCCGTCGCCACGCGCGACCGCGATTTGGGATTGACGGCGGCGTTTTTCCCGAAACAGCTCGCGGCAAACGCTTTTCCGTCGCGCCCGCAGCCTGCCAAAACTCAGGTTAAATGGATTGAAACGCACGGCTGGGAAAGCGAAAATAAAAACGCTTCGACAAGCGCCGCATCAACGACGAGCGCCGAATTTCTGCGCGGATGGTCGGAATTTTTAGCGCATTTTTCCGAAATCGAAGACGCGCGCTTTAAGGTCAAAGAAGCGAATTTTGACGAAAAGGCGCAGGCTGTTTTGGGCGCTGAACAACCGACGGCGGTCGTCGGCGCAAGCGGCAAGGCGCGCATCGCTTTCTACGTCATCGGGCGCAATACGGAAGGCAAACGCGAATGGGCGCGCGGAAGTTTTTGGACAAATGTTCGCTTTGCACAAAACAAACACTGGCAGTTCGATTCGTTCGAGTTAATCAGTTTTGATTCGATGGTCGCTGAAAAAGATTTATTCTCGGAAGTCGCCGCTGCGGCTGGCGTCGGCGCGAATATTCCTTCGTTCGGGACGCCGGAAAACAGCGGTTTCGTTTGGCACGGCGCGGCGGCGGCTGACTTTAACGCCGACGGGTGGATTGACCTTTTCGTGACCGGCGCAACCCGCAATTATCTTTATTTAAATAACGGCAAAGGCTCTTTCCGCGACGCGTCCGATGAAGCGGGCGTAAAAAATCTCGCCAGCGGAACCGCGCCGCTCGTTTTCGATTATGACAACGACGGCGACGCGGACGTTTTTATCTCGGCGGTCGGTCAGCAGATTCTTTTGCAGAACACTTTCCGGCAAAACGGAAAGCTCGAATTCGCGGACGTTTCGCTCGAATCGGGCGTGGCGAAAGACGCCATCGGTTTCAGCGCCGTCGCGGGCGATGTCAACGGCGACGGTCGGCTCGACGTTTACGTGACTTCTTATAATCGCTACGGGCAAGTCACGCCCGATTCGTGGTTCAGAGCGACGAACGGCACGCCGAATCTGCTTTTTGTCAGCCAACCGGACGGCAGCTTTCGCGAGGAAGCGGCGAAATGGAATGTTGACGACCGGCGATGGAGCTACGCGGCGGAATTTGCCGACATTAACGGCGACGGGAAAATCGATTTATACGTCGCCAACGATTTCGGGGAAAAGGCTCTCTACATCAACAAAGGCGATAAATTTGTCGATGAAGCGGCGGAGCGCGGCGTGCTTGACCCCGGAAACGGAATGGTCGTTTCGTTCGGCGATTACAACAACGACGGAAAATTGGATATTCACGCTTCGAATATGAGCTCGACCGCCGGAAACCGCATTTTGACGCGGCTTTTTCCGAACGCGAGCGCGAAAGACAACGTTTTGAAAAAGCTCGCCGCCGGAAATAATCTTTTTGAAAACACGGGCGACGGAAAGTTTCGCGACGTGACGGCGGAAGTCGGCGGCTTCGGCGGCGGCTGGGCTTGGGGCGGCGGTTTTATAGATTTCGACAACGACGGCTGGGAAGACATCTATACGCCGAACGGCTTTATATCGGGCAAGTCGATGAAGGATACCTGAAGTCAGTTCTGGCGTCAGGTCGTGACGCAGTCAAATGACGGAAAAGATGAAAAAGGCGCGCTCCGCGAAGACCAGAACAAGCTGATGTTCGGTCAGGGATTTTCTTTCAGCGGCTACGAGCGCGACCCGCTTTATTTGAATCTGGGCACGAAAAAGTTCGTCGATATTTCGGGCGTTTCCGGCATCGATTCGATGACGGACGGGCGCGCGGGAGTTTTCGCCGATTTTGACAACGACGGCGATTTGGACGTTTTTTCGACGACGATTCAAAATCAATCGCACCTGCTTTTCCGCAACAACGTCGGGCAGGACAATAATTTTTTGCGCGTCGCGCTGGAAGGCGATAAAACCGGGCGCGACGCATACGGTGCGGTCGTGCGCGTTAAAACGGGCGCCGGGATTTTAACGAAAATCAAATCGGGCGGTTCGGGCTTTATCTCGCAGCACGACCCGCGACTGCTGTTCGGTTTGGGCAAAGACCAAAAAGCCGAATGGATTGAAGTGACCTGGGCAAACGGCAAAATAGAAAAATTTGAAGCTGAGGCGAGCGCCGGTTCGACTTTGCTTTTGAAAGAAGGAACGGGCAAAGCGCAAAGGCTCGCGCTCGCCAAAGCGAATTTGCCGAATCCTTTGACGAAAGCCGAAATCTTTGCGCGAAGCTTGAAAATATCAATCGGGAAACCTTTGCCGGATTTTGCCGTCAAAACGATGAGCGGCGCGCAGAGCTTGATGAAAAAGCAAATGAAAGCCGGCAGAAAAACATTGATAAATGTGTGGGCGACGTGGTGCATTCCGTGCGGCACGGAAATGCCCGAGCTGGAAAAAATGCGCGCCCGATTGGCAGCGCGCGGCGTTGATTTGGTCGGTCTGAATGTTGACGTGGAAAAGACAGCCAACGTCAAAGGTTATGTTGCCGGTAAACGCGTTACTTATCCGATTTTGGTCGGCGGAGCGATTGCCATCGAACAGCTTTACGCGACGGACGAGCTGTCGGTTCCGCTTTCGATTTTAGTTGACGAAAAAGGCATTGTGACGGATTTGATTCCCGGCTGGTCGGCGGAAACGCAGCGAAAATTCGCTCAATTAACCGGCGGCGAAACGTTGAAAAACACGAAGCCGGAAAATTCCGCCGGAAATAATAAATAACGTTTCCGCGTTTTGTTTATTCGCGGCGGGAGCTTAAATCTTTCGACCGCTGCGGCTCGGCAGCACCGGTCGTTTCAGTTTAGAAGATTTTTCAAGGGGAAATTATATTTCAATCAGGAGTGTTTTTTGGCTATGAAACCCTTTCCTTCGCTCGTCGTTAGGATGTTTCTCTTCGGCATTTTCGCCGCGTGCGTTTTTTTGAACGACGCATCCGCGCAAACCTTCGCGCCGAATCAAACTTCTTCTAAAAATTCCGTTAATGTTTCCGTTGACGATTATAAAAAATCTGCGGCTTACGAATGGCTTGATGTAGCTTTGGAAGCGACCGCTCGCGAGCACGAACGCGTCGCGCCGCGACCAACCGTCGGCTCGCGAATGCTGATGATTATCGTCACTTCGATGTATGACGCGTGGGCAGCATATGACGACAAGGCGGTCGGCACACGTCTGGGCGATAAGCTGCGCCGTCCGAAGTCTGAGCGCACCGAGCGCAATAAAGCCGTCGCCATCGCTTACGCGACTTATCGAGCGATGCTCGACCTTTTTCCCGAAGACGCCGCGTGGATAAAAGACCAGATGCGCCAGCGCGGACTTGACCCGGAAGATAACACCACGGATTTATCAAAGCCGCAGGGCATCGGCAATGTCGCGGCGGCGGCGCTTCTCGAATATCGTCACACGGACGGCGCGAATCAGCTCGGCGATGAGCTTGGCTCAAACGGCAAAGCTTATTCCGATTACACTTTTTACCGTCCCGTAAATTCCATTGATAAAGTCGTCGACCCCGATTGCTGGCAGCCGATTGAATTTACGCTCGCCGACAATAAAAAAGCGGCGCCCGGTTTTCTGACGCCGCACTGGTATCGCGTCAAGCCGTTTGCGCTGGAACGCGCCGACCAGTTTCGCCCCGCGCCGCCGCCGAAAGTCGGCTCGGAACAGTTAAAAAAAGAAGTTGACGAAGTTCTGGCTTTTAACGGCAGCCTGAATCTGGAACAAAAAGCGATTGTCGAATTTATGCGCGACGGTCCGCGCTCGACCGGACAATCCGGTCACTGGCTCAGATTCGCCCAAGCCGTCTCGCGCCGCGACAAACACGGCATCGACAAGGACGTGAAACTGTTTTTCGCCGTCGGCAACGTGGCTTTCGATGCTTTTATCGCCGCGTGGGAAGCAAAACGATATTATGACAGCTCGCGCCCCTGGACGCTGATTCGTTATTACTACAAGGATAAAACAGTCAAAGGCTGGGGCGGCGTCGGCAAAGGCGTCGTTGCGCTGCCCGCTTCGGAATGGCATCCGTATTCGCCGCTTTCGTTTATCACGCCGCCGTTTCCCGGCTATGTTTCCGGTCACAGCACGGTCAGCGCGGCTTGCGCCAAAGTGCTGGAACTTTTTACGGGCAGCGATAATTTCGGCGCGACCGAGACGCGGCACGCCGGAGAACTGACCGAGCCGGGCGTTTCGTGCGAGGTCAAGCAGATGATTGACGGAAAATCGCCGACCACAGGAATATCGGCGGACGGCGTAGTGACATTGCAGCTTCCGACTTTCACCGCGACGGCGGAAATGGCTGGCATTTCGCGCGTGATGGGCGGCTATCATATCCAAGCCGACAACATCGCCGGATTGGAATTGGGCAAAAAAGTGGCGCTCTATGTCTTCCCGAAAACGCAAAGCTATTTTGACGGCACGGCTGGGAAAAACGATAAACTTACTCCGCAGACGGCGAAGGTTTCACAGCGATAGTAAAAAGCGTAATAAATTTAGACTTGAATGGAGAAAAGATTATGAATTTGCCGGATTGTCGACCGGTTCGATTTGCTTTAATTTTGTCAGTCGTTTTGCTTTCGACTGTTTCGATAATCGCGCAGGAAAAGGCGACGATTCTGGCAGGCGCTGATTTAACCAGAGTCGTGCCGACCGGATTTTATTTTGAAGGTCAGAGCGCGCCGACGCAGATGCGCAACGCCGCTGCCGTCCGTTTCGGCACCAATCGGCACGTCATCGCCGGTCTGGTCGATACTTCCGGTTATTCGTCCGAGATTCGCGCAAAATACGAGGGTTTTTTGATTACCGATTCAAGCATCAGAATCGGCGGTAAAGCACTCGACACCGGCGCTTACGGTTTCGGATTTACCGACGACGGAAAGCTGAACGTTTTCGACGTGAGCGGAAAACAAATCCTGTCAATCGCCGCGACAAACGATAAAGCTTTACGCCGCCCGCGCCCGTTGATGATGATGAATGCGGCGGGCGGCGTAAGGCTTTACAGCAGACGCAGTTACGTGGTCGTCTCGGCGAGATAAAAGTTAAATTTTTAACTGTAATGTCCGATGCTTTTCCGATTTCAGCGGAAGGCGTCGGACAATTTTTGTAAATTCTCAACTGCGCGTTCGCGTCCGATTTCTCTCCTCAATAAATTGTGTCATTATGGAATTGCTCCGGTAATTTTATGAGAGTATATTCGCGCTTTTTAAACGCCGCGTTGCTGTCGGTGCTCCTTATTTCAGGCGTCATCGGTTTCAGGATAATGAAAGCCGTGCAGACGGTTTCGGCGCAAACACAAACGCCGAATGTCTCATTAGCGGCGCGCGAAGAAGCGTATCGCGCCAACAATCGCGGCGTCGCACAGCTCGAACAGTTTAACTACAAAGAAGCGGCAAACGAATTTCGCAAGGCTTTGACGCTCGATGCGCAGATGAAAATCGCGCAGATAAACCTCGCCATCGCGCTTTTCAATCAGCAGGACATTGACGCGGCGCGCCAAGCCGCCGAAAAAGCCGCCGCCATTGCGCCCGAACGACCGCAGCCTGCTTACCTGCTCGGTCTGATTGCCCGAAACCAGAATCTGACGGACGAAGCCGTGCGTTTCTTTCAGAGAGTTTTGACGATTGACCCGCAGGATGTCGGCGCAAATGTTAATCTCGGGCAAATTTACACCCAACAGCGAAAATACGCTGAAGCGATAGCCGCGTTTCGCGTCGCGCTCGATGCCGAACCTTATAATTCAACCGCGCTTTACAATCTCGCGACGGCGCTGATTCGCAACAACGAGCGCGAAGAAGGTCAGAAATTAATCGCTCGCTTTCAGCAGCTTAGAAACAGCGGCGCGGGCGTGAGCATCGGACAGAGCTATCTCGAACAAGGGCGTTACGCGGAGGCGATAATTTCGACCGGCGCGGAAACGGAGCTCGTCGACAGAACAGAGCCGAAAATTCTGTTTCAGGAAGCGAATATCAATTTGCCGCTTCTGCGACCGAAAACTTCGCCGAACGCTTACGGCGCGGTTTTGTTCGATGCCGACGCCGACGGCGATTTGGACATTGCGCTGACCAATCCGGCGAAAATTCTGCTCAACGAAAAAGGCAAATTCGTCGACGCGAGCGCCGCGTCGGGCGATTTCGCGCGGGCGACGACTGACGCCGGAGTTCGACTGGTGGCGGGCGATTTCGACAACGACAACCAGGCGGATTTATTCGTCGTGCGCGGCAGAAGCTATTCGCTTTACAAAAATCTCGGCAAAGGAAAATTCGCTGACGTGACGGCGCAGGCGAAAATTTCCGCCAAAACCGACTCGTCTCCGGCGCTTTCGTGCGCGTTCGTGGATATTGACCACGACGGCGATTTAGATATTTTCGTCGGCGGCGCGGGCAAAGCGGGCAACCGACTTTTCCGCAACAACGGTGATGCGACTTTTACGGAACGTTCGGCGGAAGCGAAAATCAACCGTGAAACAACTGTCGTCAGCGTCATTCCGACCGATTATGATAACCGGCGCGACATTGATTTGCTTGTCCTGCCGGCGAGCGGAGCGCCGTCTCTATATCGTAATTTGCGCGACACGACCTTTCGCGAAGTTGCCGCCGAAGTCGGGCTGGATAAAAAAGCCGCCTGGACTGCTGCTGCCGCGGGCGATTTTAACAAGGATTCTTTCGTCGATTTTTTCTTCGGCAGGCGAGATGCGACCGGCATTTTCGCCGTCTCGGACGGACGCGGCAAATTTGTGCTGAAGGACGCGCCTGCGGGAACCGAAAGCGCCGCAGCCGCGCAGTTTTTAGATTACGACAACGACGGCTTGCTGGATTTGCTCGCCGACACGCCGAAAGGTCTGGTCGTTTCGAGAAATCTCGGCGGCGAATGGACGACGGCAAACGGCAGGATTTTTAAAACCAACTCCGACGTTTCAAGCTCGAAGCAGATTCTGTCAGCCGATTTGGACGCGGACGGCGACGTCGATTTACTCGCTTTTGACAAAATGGGAACGCTCCGTTTTTTGCGAAACGATGGCGGCGCTACAAGCGGCAATGCGGAAGTCGTGCGCCTGCAAGGTCGCGTCTCAAACCGGACGGCAATCGGCGCGAAAATCGATTTGCGCGCCGGAAGCCTGACGCAGAAACTGGAAACTTACGCGGCGAGTCCCGCGCCCGCGCCGTCGGAAATTCGTTTCGGTCTCGGAAAACGCGCGCGTCCCGATGCCGTGCGCGTCATATGGACTTCCGGCGTGATTCAGGCGGAAGTTGATTTTCCGGAAAAAACAAACGCGCCGACGGCGAAAATTTTCGCGCCGATTAAAATTGAAGAGCTTGACCGCAAGCCTTCGTCCTGCCCGTATCTTTACACCTGGAACGGCGAGCGATTTGAATTTGTGACCGATTTTTTGGGCGGCGGCGAGATGGGCAACTGGCAGGCGGCGGGCGTTTATCATTATCCTGATTCCGACGAATTTGTGCGCATTACTTCCGACCAGTTGAAGCCGAAAAACGGAAAATACGAAATCCGCGTAACAAACGAGCTGGAAGAAGTTTTATTTCTCGATAATCTCAAATTGCTTGCGCTCGAGCACGATGCGGACGCGGAAGTTTATCCGAACGAAGGCTTAGGGATTCCGACTGCCGGAAAGCGAATTTTATATACGACGCGAGGCGAGCGAGCGCCGCTTTCCGCCTTTGATACGGACGGCAAAAACGTTCTGCCGCAAATCGAAAAGCTTGACCGACGCTTTTACGATTCTTTTAAATCCTTGAACATTCGCGGTTACGCCGAAACGCACGATTTGACTTTAAAGCTGGACGAGCGGAAAGGATTCAACGGCAGAACTCTTTTGCTTTTAACGGGTTGGACGGATTACGCCTTTTCTTCGGACAATCTCGCCGCCGCGCAAAGCGGAAAATCGCTGTTTCTGCCGAAGCTGCAAGTCAAAAACAAAAAAGGCGAGTGGCAAACCGTTATCGAGAGCATCGGCATCTCCGTCGGTCGCCCGCAAACCGTCGTCGTCGATTTAACCGGAAAATTTCTGACCGGCTCGCGCGAAGTTCGTATCGTCACTAATTTTAAAACTTACTGGGACAAGATAGCGGTCGATACTTCGGCGCAGACAGACGTAAAAACAACCGGGTTGTCGCCAAATCTGGCGACTTTAGGCGAGCGCGGTTTTAGCGAGGAAATCAGATTCGGCGAGATGATTGCCGCAAATTACGAACGGGTTTTCCGCGACGGGCGCTGGAAATATTTTTCCGGCAAATTCACTCGCACGGGCGACGTGAAATCTTTGTTGAACGCGATTGACGACGTTTTTGTCATCTCGAAAACCGGCGACGAACTCGTTTTAAGCTTCGACGCTCTGCCCGAGCTGCCGGCGGGCAGAAAATACACGTTTTTGCTTTACGCCGACGGCTACAGTAAGGAAATGGACATCAATTCCGGCAGTCCCGATGCGGTTCTGCCGCTGCCGTTTAAAGCGATGAAAAAATATCCATACGACGGCGGCGAGCGCTTTCCGATGACCGTCGAGAAACAGAAAATTTATGATGAATACACAACCCGAACGGTCAAAAGTTTGCTGCCTCGCGTTGAAAGCGCTTTGTTAAAATAGCCGGAACAACTCTTTACGGCGTTTCCCAATTCCCTGACTCTGCTGAACGAAAGACTGCTTCGATGACAGCCATATTGTTAATCGAGTCTTTCAGCGAAATCACTGTTTCGCCGTTTTCCCGAATAGCTTTTGAGAAAATATCGCCCTGAATCGTGTATTGGTTAGCGGGCGCGAATTCGATTGTTTCGATTTTTCTGCCGTATAAATCCGAGCCGTCGTCGATGTAGATTCTGGTCGCCTCGGCGGTCGGAATATTAAAAGGAATCTCGACTTCGATTCGCCCGCCAGAGCCGAAAAACTGCATCCGCTGATACGGCACAAGCTGCGTGCTGCAAACGAAGCTCGCCTGTCCGGAAGGAAAATCCAGAATCACCGAATCGAGCCGGTCAACCTGCATTTCCGGGTCGCGTTCGATTAAGGCGACGACCCGTCGCGGCTCTTCGCCGAAAATAAGCCGCGAAATGAAAATCGGGTAACAGCCGATGTCCAGCAGAGCGCCGCCGCCCGTTTCCGGCTGGTTGCGAATATTCTGGTCGTCGCGGTTGAAATAACTGAAGAATCCGGTGATTGCGTAAAGTTTGCCGATTCTTCCGGTTTTGATTAAATCGAGCACGCCGAGCCATTGCGGATGCGTCCGCACCATAAACGCTTCCTGAATTTTAACTTTTGTTTGCCGCTCGACATCAAGAAGTTTTTTTGCTTCTTCGACCGTTAAAGCGAGCGGCTTTTCGCACAAAACGTGCTTTCCGGCTTCGGCGGCTTTTGTCGTCCACGGAACGTGCAGATGATTCGGAAGCGGATTGTAAACGGCTTCAATGTCAGAGTCAGCCAGCAAGGCTTCGTATGAATCGTAAACTTTCGGAATCCCTAAATCGCCCGCCGCGCGACGGGCTTTTTCCGAATCTCTGGAAGCAATAGCGACGATTTCAGACCACTCGCCCTGCCGCATTGCCGGTATGACTTTTTCAACCGCGATTTTTGCCGCGCCCAGAACGCCCCAGCGCACCTTTTTATTCATTAACTTATCCGCCGCGTTAAAAAATCTTGATTTTCACAAATGCGTCCGGGGCTGGATTTATGTGACCTTTTTTTAATTTCGGTTGGTTTTAATATGTAACATATTAAAACCAACCGTCCGTGCCGCATTTTGTCAAAATTTAGCTTCAGTTCTTGAATTTATTGAGTGAAACGCCCGTACCACATATGGTTTATTCGATTTTGGATAACTCCTCAAATGGTTTTAGATGTGAACTTACCTATAAGTTGTCATCGCGAACGCATAAGCTGTCATTGATTTACCCGTAAGCTGTCACTGTGAATTTTCTCGCAATATATTTTAAATATTTCTCTCAAAAAGAATGGTCTGCTAAAACACTTCCATTTGACGCTTGCGTGCGGTTGCAATATTTACTCAGGCTCGGCTATCCCGAGAAAAATCACGACGCCGTCCCCGCCCGGATTATCGGCAACATCGACCAAAGCCGAAGGCTTCCAGTTATTCATACACCATAAATTTCCCGCGCCGTCGATGTTCGTCGAGGTTAATCGCATAATCGGTTGATAACATTTCATACGCACCTGAAGAAAAGTCGGTTCTCCCTGAATAAGTACTGCCGGTTTTGCAGGTCTGGTTTGCGTCCCGTAAAGCGGATGTCCGTTGGCAAGCATGACTTCCGAACCGCCTGTCGGAACCGTGAGAAGCTGTGCTGAATCGGGGTTCGACGCATCGCGAAGCATAGTCACGCCGAACGGCGCTTGCAAATCGAGGGTATTATCGCGAACAGAACCCGTGTCGTGTCCGAAATTGGCGAGGAAAATTGTTTCTTTCTTGTCGATTTTCACTCCCCACGGAGCGTAAGTATTGACATCGTAATAACCTTTACAGGTTAAATCGTCTTTGGAGAGTACTGTCGCCCGGCTGCTGGCAACTCCGACTACCACTACATCTCCATCTCCGTTTATCGCCACCTGTCGGAGCGATTCAAAACCTTTCTGCTTATTAATCGGACTGTAATAATCGCTGTACCAACTCTCTTTTATGACCAATTTATCGTTCTCGATAGCTACTTTGTAAACCGCCGAAAGCGCACACTTCGCTAAATCTTCATCATAGTTGCCGATGCAGGAAACGTACGCGTTTCCATTATTATCAGGAGTGACGTCAAAAATCTTCAGATAAGGAGTCCTTAACAGGACGGCGTCCGACGATGCCGACTGTTTCACCGGAAACTCGTCGCAAATGAGCATCGTCTCTGCCGAAGGTTCTCCGTTCAAGTATACAACTACGGCGCTCGGTTCACTCTTAAACGGATAAACGCCTGTCGGTGACGGAGCAAAAGGGTCCTGACAGCCGACGGAAGCCATCCAGAGATTTCCGGATTCATCGTACTCCATTCCCTGCACGCGCGACAGTCCGGGCGTAAATCCGTTGGAAGGACTGACGGGCGTCCCGTCTTTATAGTAAAACCGCGAGATACTTCCTTCCTGAGGATTTTCGAGCACCGGTCCCCAGCCGAAATTACCAAAAGAAATGTATTCTTTTTGAGGATCTACCGCCGCTCCGAAGCCCGCGCCGAGTAATCCTCCGCCCTGCACCGGAGAGAAATCAGCCGGTCGCGCGTTGTATTTATACACCAGACCATGCGTTCCCGAAAGATTCGACCCGGCTCTGAAATTATTCGCTATCCACGCATTATCGTCGGCATCGAAGACCACAAAAGCGAGTCCGCTCGGAATAAAATTCTTCGCTCCCGACGAGTTGCTCTTGAGCGTCAGCGTCCAGTTGTGCGGGGCTTTTTCATCATCGGAAACGTTCATCGACGTCAACGAATCCTGATAGATTTCCGGCTTCCCGACCAGCATCTGATAGATATTGTCGGCATTGGTAAACGGGTCGTAGAGCATATTTCTGACCGCTTGCAGAAAGTTGTTGTTCGGCGCGTTTTCTTCGTGCCAGGCATAGTCGAGGAACTGATTGTAGAAGCCGGTATCGGTCAAACAATAGTACATGAGGTTACACAACGAATTGAACATCGGGTAACTGTTCGTTTCAAATCCGTTGGGCGACTCCTTTATCATCTCCGCCACGCTTCCTTCGGTCAGGTAAAAGTTTTGCTTCATTCCGTAAGCAATCTTCATATTGCGCTCGCTGCCGCTCATCGTGACCAGTCCGTCGCTCTGCACCGTCGTCATTCGCGCAAACGTATAGATGGAGGCGATGGACGACTCCGGACTGACCTTGACGACATAGTCGGCATCGGGCAGATACAGCGTGGCAAGAAGTGCTAAGGGTTTATCCCCGACGGTATACGAAACGCCGTCGAGCGTATAAGTTTGAATAAAAACCGTGACGGCAAAGTATTCGGACTGGTCTTCCGGCAGCGCGGCGCTGAACGTATTTCCCGAAAAATAGGTGTTAATGTAAGCTGCGCCGACCTGACCGCTGACGATACCGCGAACCTGACAAGCACCCGAAGTGATTTCAAGACCCTTGATTTCTACGCTAAATTGAACTGTTTTTGCAGGCATAAGTATGTTATAGGTTTATAAAGCGGCAGGCTTCACTTGCATTGACAGCGAAAAAAAACGGGCGGCGAATTGAAATCCGGCTGTTTTCCCGGTCATTGAGTAGAGCATTCCGACAGTTAAATATCCAAAATTATAATTTAAATCGAGGTAAATGGTATCTTAAAGTCGCCCCGTTACAAAACCTCGAAAGCCGAAATAATCATTCATTTTTGGAATTGTCGTCAACGGCTTGCGTCTTCTACCGTTTCACTTGGATTCGCGCGGCGAGCTTCCCGAACTGATGATTTGACCATTTCATAACATCCCTGAGTGTTCAGAGAACAAGTAAAGCCAGGGCGAACCGGTTTCGATGTTTCCGGGGATGGCTATGCGGAGAATCTCGGAAACTACTTTACTCGCCGGAAATATCAGTCGATTTTGAACATTCCCTTTATTGGAAATTTAGTTTTGCGATTAATTGCAGAACCGATGATATAAGCCAAAGAATATTGTAATTACATCAAAGCTTTAATCTCCCTTAAATCGGCAACCACCCATCAATTTATTAGTAGCATTAACAATGCAAATGCCGGAATCCTGTTTCGACTTTGTCCATTTACGGATTGTATAAGTAATCAGTTTCAAAAATTGCTATTAGAAATATTCTACTTAAGATATACATAGAATGGCGGCATCATGTTAAAACCCGTCGGCACGAGTTCCTAACTTTATCAGCATAAAAATCGGCTAATATTTGAACAATATTAAACGTAGTTCCCAACTTTAAGAAAAAACGCAAAAAACCGCTGCGTAGAATCAGCAACTTGCGGGCAGTTTAGTTTCCGATTTGGGCTTGTATGAGAATCGCTTCACAGTGAGCTTTGGTGCGAACGAGAGCGATGCGGCTGCCGTTCCGCGACCAGCCGAAATTGAGAATTCCTTCGCCGCGCACAGTGGTTAAAATTTTCTCCGGCGAGCCGTCCAGCGGCTGCAAAACGATTTCCTGAAAATCATTTTCCGAACGAACGTAACTGAGCGCCTTCCCGTCGGGCGTCCAGTGCAGGCTTCCCAGATTTTTCACGTTAAAACTGCTCGTAATCTCACCGCTTTCCATATTTTTGACGTAGAGGACGCGGCTGACAGGGTTGTAGAGCGCCATCTGTTTCTCATCCGGCGAGATGTCCCAATCGTCCGTGTCGGTCATGTTCAAATCCTTGATTTGCCCGTCAGGCGTATGTTTCATCAAAGCCCAGACGCCCGGCTTTAAATAGACATTGAGAATTAAAGTCTGCCCGTCGGCGAGTAGTTTCGCCTCGCCGATGCCGATGGCGGCGGTCAGTTTTTTCAGATTTCTGCCTTCCAAATCAATTTGCCAGACCTGTCTTCCGCCGGAGCGTTCAGACATGAAAACGACCGCCCTGCCGTCAGCGGAAACTTCCGGCAGCGGGCGAATGCCGTCGCCGCCGTCGGTCAAAAGTCGTTTATTCGTGCCGTCCGCGTTGATGATGCCGACGTATTCGCGCGCGTTTTCCATCGTCGAAAATACGAGCCGGTCGTCCGCCGTCCAGCTTAAACTGTAAACCGAGCCTGCGTTTGCCGCCACTTGCCGCTGCTCGTTTTGTCCGGCGACGTCAACCGTCCAGATTGAGGTCAATCCCAACCCGCGCATTGCGCCGATGGTTTTTCCGTCAGCCGTCACGACGATATCGCTGTAAGTACTATCGTCATTAGTCACGCGGATTTTTTCGCCCGAAGCGAGAAAATACTGCCAGACTTGAAAGATTTCGGCGTTGGTCTCGCGCTGGCGCAGAAGCAGGCTGCTTTTGTCCGGCAGAACGTCTTCGACCGTAAAGGGCTCTTCCTGTTCGGGAATAATGACTTTTTCCGTGCCGTCGGCAAGCGAAAACTCCGCCGCGTAATAAATGTTTTTTCCGAGCGGCGAATGTTTTCTTATGCCGCAGAGCAGCGATAAACCGTCAGGCGACCAGGCGATTCCGCGAACGAGCGAATGAAGCGGGAGAACCGCGATTTTCCGCTCGCCGGTTCCGTCCGGGTTGATGGTCAGAAGCTCCTGTCGTTCGTCATCGCCTTCCGGGTAGGTCAGAAAAACCGCCAGCTTTTTACCATCGGGCGAAAATCTCATGCCGTGAAATTTTTTTTCGCTGATGAGTTGCCGCGCGCCGCCGAGCGTCGGGATACGATAGACGCCGCTTTTTGTCGGCTCTTCACGGTTGGAGAAATAAAAATAGACGTAATTGCCGTCGGGCGAGAAAGTCGGAAACCAGAACGAAGCGTTCATCGGCGGAATCAGCTCGATTTCGCTTTCGGTAGCCGTATTTTTGACGCGCAGAGTATTTTTCCCGCCTTCGACCGCGTTGAAAACAAAAAAATTGCCGTTCCGCGAAAGCGTCGCCCCGCTCACCGAATCGCCCAGAAGAATTTTTTTCTGCCGGACTTTTTCAACCGAAAAATTGTTTCGCGGCGCGCCCGAAAAATATCTGAAGGAAATAACTGTCAGCGCCGGTGTCACAATGACGAGCGTGACCAGCAGAAGCAGCGCGGAAGGTCGGGAAAGACTTGCCTTTTTGCTTTCGGGCAGCAGCGGCGCGATTTTTTCAGCGCCCGTTTGATCGTCGATTTCTTCTTCAAAGATTATTTCGGCTTTTGTTTCCCTGATTAAAACCGTTTCATCCGGCACGGCGCGCACCGGCGCGGTGAAGCGATAACCTTTGCGCGGAACTGTGGTGATGAATTCGCTCGCGTCTGCCGGTTCGCCGAGCGCCTGTCGAAGCGCGGAAATCGTTTTTTTCAAATTCGCCTGCTCGACGAAAGTGCCTTCCCAAACCTTTTCGAGCAGTTCGTCGTGCTCCAATACTCGTCCGGCGTTTTCGACCAGCACGCAAAGCAAATCGAAAGTTCGCGGCGTCAGGTGAACCGGTTCGCCGTTTTTCTGCAAAACGCGGCAGTGAGTATCCAAAAGATATTCGCCAAATTCGAAATATCTATATTTTGTCTCTGCCATAACGCTTCTGTTTTTAAAGGTTTAGTTTTCGTTACCGGAATTTTTACCAATCGTACCCCGAATCGTTACCGATTGGCAACGATTTTTACCACGCGCTGCTGGCAAACTGCGAAATGTCATCAATCTCGCCGTCAGCGCAGACATTTTAACGCAAGTCGGCAAAGAGGAAAAACCAGTGAAAACTATTCGCAGATTAAAAATTCAATTGACCAGCAGAGAGATTTTGGTAAGCAGATTTGACAAAGAAAACGCGCGCGACGAACCGGGCGCCGCGGTTTGTCCTTTGTGTCATCTGCCTTTGAGCGTGTCTGATGCGCTCGCTTCAGCCGTCGCGGCATTGCCTGACAGCACCGAAGCGGATACTAAAGAGGAACTAAACGACTCTGAAACAAAAAAATCAAAGGATAAGAAAGAATAATGAAACAAGTTGTAAATATTTTTATGAAAAAATCTATTTTCGGCGCGCTTTCCGCGCTGACTTTCGGTTTGTTTTTAACGATTTTCGCGCAGGCTCAGAACATACATATATTCGGTCCGGCGGGGAGCGCCTTTTTCGGCGGTCGAATTTACACTTTGCCGAACGGCAACTTCGTCGTCGTCGATACGGAGTTCGATATTCCGTCGGGCGCAAGTAATGTCGGCGCGGTTCATTTGTATAACGGACTTTCCGGCGCGCTTATCAACACGATGACCGGCTCGCAGGCAAATGACCAGGTCGGTTTCGGCGGCATCAAGATTCTGCCGAACGGAAATTACGTCGTGAGCAGTCCCGGTTGGCAAAACGGCACGGTAGCCGAAGCCGGAGCGGTAACGCTTTGCAGCGCAATGACGGGCTGCCCGCCGACGATTTCGTCGGCTAATTCGCTGGTCGGCTCATCTGCTGGCGATACCGTCGGGGAAGTAACCGTCCTGCCCAATGGCAAATACGTTATAATCGCGAAGAATTGGGACAGCGGCGCCGTGCAAAACGTCGGAGCGGTAACTTTGTGCGACGGCGCGGCGGGCTGCACGGGAACGATTTCGGCATCAAACTCACTGGTCGGCACAACTCCCGGCGACGCCGTCGGCAACAGCGGAATCGTCATTCTGAGCAACGGCAACTACCTCGTTATTTCCCCTTTCTGGAGAAACGGCGCGGCGACAAATGCGGGCGCCATCACATTTTGCAGCGCCTCGACCGCGACGACCGGCACGGTTTCGCCTGTAAATTCGCTCGTCGGTTCGACCGTCGATGACACTATCGGAGTCGGCACTGAAATTTCCACCGGCGTGAAAACATTAACAAACGGTAATTACGTCGTTCTTTCTCCTTATTGAGACAACGGCGCGATAGTAAATGCCGGCGCGGCGACGTTCGGCAACGGGACGACCGGCACGAGCGGCGTGGTTTCGGCTGCAAATTCGCTCGTCGGCACGGATATTGAAGACCGCGTCGGCTCGCTTAGCGCAGCGGCGTTGACTAACGGCAATTACGTCGTCTGTTCTCCAAAATGGGGCGATGCTCATATTGTCGGCGCTGCCACAAATTACGGCGCGGCAACCTTCGGTAATGGAATGACAGGCATCAGCGGAACGATTTCGGCAGCCAATTCACTGGTCGGGGTAGACTATCTCGATGAAACTTGCAGCGGCGGCGTAACTGCGCTGCCGAACGGAAATTATGTGGTTGTTTCTCCATTATGGAGCGGATATGCACTTGACGATGCCGGAGCCGTGACACTCGGCAACGGCACGACAGGCACGACCGGACAGGTTACAGCCGCAAACTCACTTACCGGAACAAGCAATTACCACCAGATCGGAAGCGGCGGCGTGACGGTTTTAGCCAACGGCAATTTCGTCGTCAGTTCGCCGGATTACTGGGCGGGGATTATTTTTAAAAGCGGGGCGGCAACATTGTGCAGCGGAACGTCCGGCTGCCCGCCGACGATTTCATCCGCAAACTCACTGCTCGGCAACGAAATAGAAGATAAGGTCAGCAGCGGCGGCGTCAAGGCTTTGCCGAACGGCAACTACGTCGTCATCTCGCCGCAGTGGGACAATTTCGCCGTCACGGACGCGGGAGCGGTGACCTTGTGCAGCGGCGAGATGGCGACCGCCACGGTCGGTCAGGTTACGACTTCGAATTCATTATTCGGACAGACGGCGGGCGATGCGGTCGGCTTCGACGGAGTTACCGTTTTAGCCAACGGCAACTACGTGGTTAAGTCTAAATTTTGGCGCAACAGCGGGCAGGCAAACGCCGGAGCCGCTACTTTCCGCAGCGCGACCGATTTTGACGGTCTCCCCGTTTCGCCCTCAAACTCTCTGGTCGGAACGACCGCTACCGATTATGTCGGCGAGACGGTCGTCGCGCTGACGAACGGAAATTACGTCGTCGGTTCTCCGCATTGGAGCTGGGGCGCGATAACGGACGCCGGGGCGGTTACTTTCGGAAACGGGACGACCGGAATTTCGGGAGCGGTTTCGCCGTCTAACTCGCTTTTCGGCACCTCGCCGTATGATTTGGTCGGCGATGTTTTCGCCACGCCGAACGGCAATTACATCGTTTTAAGCCGCTACTGGGATTACCTCGGCGGCTTTGCCAATCTCGGAGCGGTGACCGGCGCGAGCGGAAATGTCGGCGTGACGGGCGCGATAAGCTCGTCAAACAGCGTGCTCGGATTAAGTCCGGACAGCGGCTTATTGACGACGTTCGTCTTCGATTCGGCAAACAATCAGATTATCGTCGGACACACGCGGGACAACGAGATTACGATTTCGCGCCCGTTCGCGCCGACCACGGCGGCAAACATATCGATTTCGGGTCAGGTCGTAAACGGTGAGACGAGCGTTCCGCACGCTTCGGTAACACTGACAGATTCACAGGGCAATGTTTGGACGGCAAAAACCAGTTCGTTCGGTTATTTCAAATTTGAAGACGTCCGAGCCGGGCAAACGTTGATTATTCAGGTGACGGCAAAAGGATTGGTCTTCAATCCGCAGGTTATCACTGCGATGGAAGACATTACGGAATTGTTTTTTACGGCTCAATAAAAGAGAAATAAAAACTATAACGGTCGTTACTGCATTATGCAGTAACGACCGTTATAGTTAAAGTATAGTTTCAAACTACTCGATAAGTGAAAGACTTGATTTCTGAAAAGACAAGATATTATTAAGTTTCGTTACCATAAACTTTAAAGCCGGCTAGGTCTGTTTTAAAAAGAATTGGCGCACAAAGCCTGTTATTGAATTCGGTTGTGAACGGCTGTTTTCTACCATTGTCTGTTCTTTTTCAAGGCTCTTGACTTTGTTTCTCAACTCCTGGTTTTGTTGGATAAAAGCTCCAAAATGAGGCTGAGAAAAAGGCTTTGTCGCCTGAAATTTTTGATGCGGCAGCGCTGGCGGCTGAAATTCCGGCGCTGGCTTGGCTGATATTCGTTGGCGTAACTCGGAAACTGTCTGCGGGCGCAATGGCGGAAAAATTGAAAGCGACTGCATGACGGCAGCCTCAAAATTCGGTTGGACAGCGTTGTTATAGAAGGAGACTGCAGGCAATGGATCAGTTTTACCTGACCAAAGAGCTAGGGCGCGGGTGTGTGCGTCCACAGGCAGTTTTCCGGTCGCCAGGCGATATAAAGTTGCTCCGAGAGCAAAAATATCGCTTTTAGGTGAAGATTGAGTGCGGAGGATTTCCAGGGTTTTCGCTTTATTGATGGTCATCAGCGAATTTCTGATGTGCGATGAGGCTTTGAGGGTTTGTTCGAGCGGGGCGTATTCGAGCGTCGCAAAATTTATGCTGTCGCCGGTTCTGATTTCGTTGGCGTAAATTTTGGCGATGCCGAAATCCAGCAGGCGTATTTGATTTTTAGCGTTTATCTTGATGTTTGAAGGCTTTATGTCCCGGTGCACGACGACCGGGTTTTGACCGTGAAGATATTCGAGCGCGTCGATTAATTGCAGCATCCAATCGTGGATTTGCTCAAGCTCGAATCTGCCCGAATTTCTTTTCATCAGCCGTTCCAGGTCAATGCCGCCGACAAATTCCATGACGAAATAATGATTGTCGTTTTCGATAAAATAATCCAGTGATTTGGGAATCGCCGGATGCGTCAGCTTGGCGAGAAGCTGCGCTTCCTGCTCGAAGGCAGCGGTCATGATTTTTTTGCTTTCTTCTTCCGTTTCCCGGCAAAAACTTATTTCCTTGACCGCCACCTGACAATTTAATCTTTTATCCAATGCCAGATAAATTGTCGCCATTCCGCCGCGATTCAAGACCTGAATAATTTGGTATCGGTTTTGTAATAAATCTTCAAACATTTCGCTGACCTCTAATTTTTTAGACACTTCGACTCCGAAATTGCTAAAAATTCAAAAAACCTGAGTCTAATTACGAACGGTTAAAAAGGGATTGTTCCTGACAGTTAGCGGCAGTAAAGATTTCTCGGGAAACTTCGGCGACAAAATCTTCAAGCTGAAAGATGAAATTTGAATTGGTTCGGTCGGAAGAAACAAAAGCGTCTCGTTAGGCTGGACGGTTTTTCGCCCGACGGTTATCGAATTGACCCCGTGATTGGTTATCGTAAAGCAATGATTGTCGGTAAAAACCAGGCTGGCTTGCAATTTGCTGATTTGCGGGTCGTCGAGCGAAACTTCTACGCCCGTAGAATCTTTTTCTCTGCCGAGCAAAACAAATCGTTTATAAACCGGAATTTCCTGCGCCTCATTTCCATTTTTGGAAATCATCAATTGAAACAAAGGGTTTTCGGAGATTTTTTTGGCGCTCGTTTTCGGTTCGAGGTAATTGGTTTTAGGTCCTTTGGTGTTTGCTTCGTCCCAGAAAGCGGCGATTTCAAACATCGGCGGGATAAGATTTTTATCGAGCCTGACGTTAACCGTAATCTCACTCGCCGAAAGCTGATTCGTGCCCGCCAGCTCAAGCGCTCTTTCCAGAATCAGCTCGCTCAGATTTTTTTCCAGCGCCAGACGTTTTTTATTTTGCCAGTGATAATCGTCCGCCGGATTGAGAAAAACGATGAATTTTGAAGGGACTTGCGCGAGACCTTTCGGCGGAACAAACATTTCGTCTTGCAGAATCGCGTCGAGACCTCTCAAAATATTGTTCATAAACTCTTCCGACTTTTTGGAAGGTTGAGAAAAATCGCCGACTTCATGGAGCGGGTCGCTTTCGGCGGAATCGTCCAGCCAATTTCGCAGTCGCTCAAAAAAACCTTGTTTCTTCATAAGGGCTTATCCTCTTTGGTAAATATTTGGAAGCAAAGTCAGACCAGTAGAATAAATTAATCTACTAAATGGAATTTCGTATTTTTACTTGATTTTACAAGCCAGATGTTTTGGAAACTTTTGCCGGGTAATTAGCGTTCGATAAAGATTCCCGAATAACCGAACTCTAGGGCGTGGTGGTTTCCAATCACCCAAACAGAGAAATTAAATTCTGTAAAAATACATTGGAAATTTAAGTTTTTTTTTCGCCACGCGGTTTGACGGCGGCTAAAACCGGAATCAGCAATTTC
This sequence comes from Pyrinomonadaceae bacterium, assembly GCA_036389695.1. Lineage (GTDB taxonomy): Bacteria > Acidobacteriota > Blastocatellia > Pyrinomonadales > Pyrinomonadaceae > JALZHR01. The sequence goes on along the minus strand of DASVWG010000518.1, from coordinate 5,385 downwards.
CTAACATCAATAATCCTTTATTCTTAAGAGTTGAAACTTAATTTAACATCTCAATTTAATTGAAATCGGAAAATTATTTCTCGATATTTCAAGTTTCCGCCGGCTTTTGGGTTTAAAACAATTCTAAGATTTATTTCCGAAGATGTATTTTTTTCGGTTTAGAATCCTCTGTAAGGTTTAGACCCCTACTGTAAGTTAAAAATTAAATATAAAGAGAGATTGTAGAATGGAAATAAACTCGCCCCATTTGTCATTCGAAACAATCGTCGATTTCGCATTGGACGCTTTGTCCGATACAGAAACGGGATTACACGCTAAAACCTGTACGCAATGCGAGTTCAAACTAGCTCGAGTTGCCTCATTTATTGAGATAATGAGACAGGACACAACCGAAGAAGTTCCCCGATCCGCGTTCGCCGCCGTGCTGCGCGTTTTTAAGGAACGGCAAACGAAACCGCGAAGTACGCAAACCGCGATGCAAAAACTACGCGCCGTGCTGCGCTTCGACAGCGCGCAAATGACGATGAATTTCGGTTTTCGCGCGGCGGGCACGGCTAATTCGCGCCAGTTGCTGTTTGTTATCGGAAACGGAACGCTCGATTTACGCATCACGCGAGCGACGGATAGCTGGACGATTTCCGGTCAAATGCTCGGCGAAATTTTCGCCGGTAAGGTAGAATTACAGGGAGAAATCAATCTGGCGACGGAATTTGATTCTCAGAGCCATTTTACTTTGCCGCCGGTTCCGGGCGGAAACTACCGGCTTCGGCTTTATTCGGAAAGTTACGAGGTCGAAATTCCCGACCTGGTTATCGCGTGAGAAGGTTTGAAAAAGTCTGTCTGACCAAAGATACCGAGTGAACTTGAGATTTTAATGGAGAATGTCCCCCAAGAGTTCGAACGCAAAAATTCGACGCGGAAAAATCTCGCTTCAGGCAAAACGAAACTTGCCCGCCGGTTGAAGGATGTCTGTCTCGATTCGTGGGCGAGCAATCCGCGCCGCGCCGTCCGCGCCGCGCAATTGCTTGCCTTTCTGGCTAAAAAAAATCCGGAACCCGAAATCGGCGCGCTGGCTGATTGGGCTGACGGGCTGTCGCAGATGATTAACGGACAGCTGCGCCGCGCCGTCGCCCGTTTTGACGACGCGCAGGCAAAATTCTTGGGTCTGAATCAAAAACACGACGCCGCTTCGACACAGGTCGGAAAACTTTACCCGCTGGCAATGCTCGGTCGTTTCGAGGAAGCGGTCGAATGCGGGCTGCGGGCGCGGCAGGATTTTCTCGACTGCGAAGATTACGCCTCCGCCGGACGCATCGAAACAAATCTCGGCAATATTTATCAGCGCCTCGACGAATATGACAAAGCCGAGCGGTTTTTGCGGCTCGCGCGCGAGCGATTCGTTTCGCTCAAGGATTTCAAAACGCTGGCGCAAATTACCAACTCGCTCGCCTATGTTCTTTCGCACCGCTGCCAATTCCGCGAAGCCGAAAAATTTTACGAAGAAGCTCTGGAGTTCGCCGCGCAGACCGAACTGATGGTCACAAAGGCTGAAATCGAATCGAACATCGGTTATTTTTCGCTTTTTCAAGGGCGCTATGACCGTGCCCTGGAATTTTTGGAAAAGGCGCGCTCGAGCTATGCCGAACTCGGAATGCCGCATCAATCGGCAGTTGCCGAACTCGAAATGGCGGACGCGTATCTCGAACTGAATCTGCACAGCGAAGCCGCCACAATTTATAAGCGGGTGATTCCGATGTTCTCCGAAATCGGAATGCCGTTTGAACACGCGCGCGCCCTGATAAATTTCGCCCGCGTTCTGTTTGTTCCCGGAAAGGCGAAAAAGTCGTATTCCCTGCTGAAGGCGGCGCGGCAGACCTTTAAGGAGACGGGCAGCAAAGTGGGGGCGGCGATTGTGCTGCTCAACGAAGCGCAGTTTTTATTCGCCGAAGGGAAATTTGAAGAAACCATCAAATTGCTCGGACAAAGCGAAGTGCCTTTTTCGCAAGCCGGAATCAAAGGCGCATTTGCCTGGGCGGATTATCTGCGCGCCGAATCGTGGCGGGCGCTCGGCAATCTGTCGGATGCGCAAAAACTTCTGGAAGAAACCCTGCGATACGCGGAAACAAACCAGATTCCTCTGCTCGTCGTGCGCTGTCTGACCTCGCTCGGACTGCTGGCGAAAAACGACGCTGATTTAAAAACGGCTGAAAATTATTTTAAAAGAGCCGTCCTGCTTATCGAAAATCTGCGCGCGCCTTTGCCGTCCGAAGATATTCGCACCGCTTTTTTCGGCGATAAGCTGACGCCGTATCACGAGCTCGTGAAAATTTGTCTGAATGACGAAAAACGCGTCGGCGAGGCTTTCGAAATTATCGAAAAATCGCGCTCGCGGACGCTGCTCGAAATGATGCGGCACAACGGAAGCGGCGCCGCCGCAGCGAACGGTAATAATCTGGATTTGCGCCGAAAAATCACTGATTTGCGCGAAGAGTTAAACTGGCTTTACAACCAAATCAACCTGCCCACGCGCGAAAACGCCAACCGCACTCTCGCGACCGTCAGGAAACTACAGGAAGCCGCCCGCGAGCGCGAAAATACTATCGGCGAGCTGACGCGCCAGATAAATTTGCGCGAGCCGCAAAAATTTGAAGCGGGAAATCAAGCGTTCAATCTCGCCGAGCTGCAAAAAAATCTCGGCAGCGAAACTGTGCTGGTCGAGTTTGTCGAAATTGACGGAGTTTTTTCGGCGTTCGTCGTTTCCGGTGCGTCGGTGCGCGTTTTTTCGCCGTTGTGTCAGGCTGACGACGTTACCGCGCTTTTGGCGCGGCTTAATTTTCAACTCGACGCTTTACGCAGTAATTCACAGCTTGTCGCGCCGCATTTTTACGAGCTGACTCTGCGAACGCGCCGTGTTTTACAGGAATTTTACGATTTATTGCTGCGCCCGTTAGAAGCGGCAATCGGGCTGCGCCGCCTGGCGATTGTGCCGCACCGGGCTTTGCATTACGTTCCGTTTCACGCGCTTTACGACGGTTTAAGCTACGTCATCGAAGACCGCGAAACGATTTACGCGCCGAGCGCGTCAATTTTGCAAAACTGTCTGCAAAAGCCGACGTACGGACGCGAAAATTTTCTGCTCGTCGGTTTTGCGGACGAGCAGATTCCGCTGGTCAATGAAGAAATCGAAACAATCGCCGCTCTTTTCACGAATTCGACGATTTTGCTCGACGAACGGGCAAAATCGAGCGAAATAAAAAAAATTGCTTCCGCCGCAGACGTTCTGCATCTCGCCTGTCACGGAAAATTCAGAGCGCAAAATCCGCTTTTTTCTTCGCTCAAGCTAGCCGACGGCTGGCTGACTGTCCGCGAAATCGAACATCTGGAATTAAACGCCGATTTAGTCGTTTTGAGCGCCTGCGACACAGGCGTGAATCACGTCGCGCCCGGCGACGAGCTTTTGGGTCTGGCGCGTGGATTTTTCTCCGCCGGAGCAAGCTCGCTCGTTTTGAGTTTATGGAATGTCCACGACGCGACGACCGTTCAATTGATGCGGCATTTTTACGAGGCAATTAGCCGCGGCAAATCGCCCGCTGCGGCTTTGCACAAGGCGCAATGCGAAATTCTGAAGAAACATCCGCACCCGTTTTTCTGGTCGCCGTTTTTTCTTATCGGAAGATGAGAAATTACCCGTTCGAGATTTTTTTTCGATTTTTTTTGTCTCAGTTGTATTTTTTTGATGCCGCCGTCCTCTGTATGTCTACCGACGTCTGTTCACGAGACTCTGCCTCCTAAAGTCCATTTCTGCAATAAAAGTTTGTTTTTACGAGGAGAAAGTATGCCCCAAACAAATATCTTCTTGAATTGTCTCTTAACCTGCTTTTTATTTTTAGCGGTCGTATTAGTTTTACCGGGTTCCGGTTACGCTCAAGGCGGTGCCGGCTACGTGCCGGGTGAAATCATCGTTAAACTAAGAGACACTAACCACTTACAGGCGGTTTCCGAGCAGTATAATTTGTCGGATCAACCGCTTGACCAGCTTCTTTCGCAAAAGATTTTTCGCCTGAAAATTCTTGATACGACCGCAACGACCGAAATGATTTCACAGCTTTTGACGGACGAAGGCGAGCGCATCCTTTACGCCGAGCCGAATTATCTGGTGCAAGCGCCCGAAAATACCGGAGAGTTTTGGACGGTCGGACAATCCTGGACGGTCGGACAATCGTGGACAGTCGGGCAATCCTGGACGGTCGGCGCGGGCATCAGCGGAAGCGGTGTGTGGTTTCGCCAAAGGATAAAATTGGAGGAAGCACAGCGCGTCACATCCGGCGCGGGAGTAACCGTCGCCGTTCTCGATACGGGGGTTGACCGCAATCACTTCGCCCTGACTCCGCAGCTCCTTAATGGTTTCGATTTTGTGGATTATGACAGCGACCCGAGCGAAGTCGGAATGCCGGTGGTCAATCCCGGTTACGGGCACGGCACGCACGTCACCGGTCTGGTCGCCGCAGTCGCGCCGCAGGCAAAAATTTTACCTCTCCGCGTCGCGAATCAGAACGGGACTGGCAATGTTTGGGATTTAGTGTTGGCTTTGCGTTATGCCGCGACGGTTGATCCGGACGGTAATCCGGAGACTAACGATAGCGTGCGTGTAATTAATATGAGTCTTGCTATGCCTCGGCAGAGCAGGCTTTTGAGCGAAACTATTTCCGGTATTACTTGCGAGCAGGGTAGTCCGTGTTTTGCTAGAGACGGGCGCGGCATTGTGGTTATCGCCGCCGCAGGCAACAGCGGCACTTCTATTCCCGAATATCCGGCGGCGACGCCAAACGTATCGGGCTTGCTTGCGGTTGCGGCAACCAATCAATCCGACCGCCGCGCCGCTTTTTCGACTTACGGAAATTGGGTTCAGGTCGGGGCGCCGGGTGTGAGAGTCGTTTCGACCGTGCCGGGCAATCTTTTTGCCGCGTGGAGCGGAACTTCGATGGCAGCCCCGCTCGTCGCCGGAGAAGCCGCTCTGATTCTCTCTCGTTATCCGGCTTTCAAAGCGTCTGACACGACGAATCTTATCGTCTTAAAATCCGATTCAATCACGGGCGAGGTTCAGAAACGCATCAACCTTTATGAAGCTGTTAAATAGTTTGAAGGTTATGCAAATTAAAGCGCTTTTATTTTCATCCTTTAACAAGATAATTTGAACTACGCAGAGTTTCCATTGAAAATCCGATTTCGTTCAGAAATCTGTCTGTGTTCTTCGGCGGCTAAATTTTCTTAGAAAAAGAGGCGAAAAATGTATAAAGAATTTTACGGATTAGAAGATTTACCTTTCACGCTGACGCCGGACCCGCGATTTATCGTGTTTACGCCGAGCTATAACGAGGTTCTGGC
>DASVWG010000517.1:0-2723 GCA_036389695.1 Pyrinomonadaceae bacterium | reverse complement strand
TGTCTAAGTTTAATAAAGAGATGCGCTGATTGAAATTCATATTTCCAATATCTAATGTTGAGACACGCTCCATCACTGTCGCGTTTCCGCCTTTCAGGAATAATAAAAAAATAACTTAATCGCTTATTTGACAGTTACTTTGTGACTTTCATACAATTCGATTGTTTCCTGCCTGAAGTGGTATCAAAAGGTTCACGAAACGCGAGGAGCAAAATGAGCGAGCAAGCCGGAAAACTCGTCGGGGTTGAAGTTTCAAACCTGATTTTACGAGCCGTCTGTCTGAACGAGGCGGGCGAAGCGGTTGATTTACAGGAAGCCGCCATCGACCGCCGCGAGAGCATCACGTCCCAACTCATCTCTTTTATCAATCAAATAAAACCGCGCTTCGGCGATTTCGGAAGCCGCGTCGGCGTTGCCGTCTCCGGCTTGATTGACCGCCGGACGAATCGCGTCGCGCTGTCGCGTCACATGCCCGAATACGTCGCCGTCGACCTCGCCGCCGAAGTTCAAAAAGCCACCGGACTGCAAGTCGTTCTGGAAAACGACGCCAACGCCGCCGCCTACGGCGAATTCGCGCTCGGCGCCGGGCGCGGAACGCACAATATTTTTTACGTTCTGCTCGGCACCGGCATCGGCGGCGCGTTTATCATCGAAGGCAAATTGTGGCGCGGCGCTTCGGGTTTCGCGGGCGAATTCGGTCATATTCTGGTCGATTCCGAAGAAGATTTGCGGCTCGAAGACGTCGCTAATTCGGCTAATATCTTACGCCGCATCAAACACCGCGTGCATCAGGACAGCACGTCTTCGCTGGTTAGAATCAGGGAAGACCAATTGAGCATTGCCGACCTGGTGAACGCCGCGAACGCGGGCGACGGCTTTACGCAGATGATGCTCGAACGCACCGGAACTTATGTCGGAACGGCGATTGCCAGCGTCATCAATCTTTTGAATATCGAAAAAATCGTCGTCGGCGGCGAGATAATGGGCGCGAGCGAGCCGATGCTTTCGGGCATCAATCAAAACGCGCGCGAATTGTCGTTTCAGCCGAGCTTTGAAACGACCGAAATCGTCGCCGGACTGCTCGGAAACCGCGCCATTGCGACCGGCGCGGCGCTGCTTTTAACCCGCGGCGAATAAATTTTTTTGGATAAAATAAAAGTTCCGCATAAATCGAAAAAAGTAATTAGTTTTATCAGTCAAACTAATTTAGTGAAAACTTGCACAAAGTCCGATAAAAACTTATTTTGGTAAGTGGAATTAGCAGAAAAGAAATTATTTTCGCCGACGCGATTGCCAGACGGCGAAAAAAATCTGTAACATTGAAGAAAGTTTTTGGTAGAGTGTTAGAAGAAGTAAAACAATAATGCAGCCTAATAAAAACTTGACAAAAAAATCAGGTTTTATATAGGCGAACTGTATTTTCAGACGAGTATCAGTTGTAACGCCGCCGTCCCGGCGGCTGTCGTGAAGGCATCTTGCCTTCACTGAATTAAGACGGCAGCAAGATGCCGCCGAGACAGCCGGCGAGACGCCAGCATTACTGAAAATTTTCCGAATCGAGAGACGAGTGAACAAGCATGGCTCAAGTTTTTCATCGAAGCGCAAATAATATTGCCAAAACCAGTATCGTTCTGGCAGTAATTTTAGGCGGAGTTGCATTTTACGTCGTGACGCAGATAGCGCGTTCGTCGTATGTCACGGGGCGTTATCTGGAGCGCCAGCAGCCCGTCCAGTTCAGCCACAAGCATCACGTCGGCGATGACGGCATCGACTGCCGCTATTGTCACTCGACGGTGGAAACGACCGCGACCGCCGGAATGCCGCCGACGCAGACCTGTATGAACTGCCACAGCCAAATCTGGTCGGACAGCCCGTATCTGGAACCGGTGCGCGCCAGCTTTAGAGAAAACAAGCCGATTGAGTGGGAACGCGTTCACGACCTTCCGGAATACGTCTATTTCAACCATTCGATTCACGTCAATAAAGGCGTCGGCTGCTCGTCGTGTCACGGCGACATCGCCAATATGCCGAGCGTCTACCAGGAAAATACTTTGCAGATGGAATGGTGCCTGTCGTGTCACCGCAACGTGGAAAACAACGTGCGCCCGAAATCGGAGATTTACAATACTTCGTGGATAAACGACCAGACGAAGGCGCAGAAAGAAGAACTGGCAAAGCAATATCGCCTGCGTCCGTCGGAAATGCTGACGAGTTGTTCGACTTGTCACCGTTAGCAGTGTAACGCCAGCATCTTGCTGGCTGTCGTGTGAGCGTCTCGCTCGCGCCTTTTTAGAAGATACTCTGAGAGCAGGATGCTCTCAGGACAGCCAGCATCTTGCTGGCGCTACAAATTTGAGGAATTGGAAAAACATGGCAAGCAAAGACAGTGAAACTAACTTTGCAAAACTGCGCGATAAAATTCTCGCGCAAAACGGGAAACAATACTGGCGAAGCGTCGAGGAATTTGTCGACGCGCCCGAGTTTGAGGAATTTGTCAAACAGGAATATCCGCAGCACGCGGAAGTTTGGGAAGACGGTTTAAGCCGCCGCCATTTTATCAAGATTATGGGCGCGTCGCTCGCGCTCGCCGGTCTTAGCGGCTGCGTTATTCAGCCGCCCGAAAAAATCGTCCCTTACGTTCGCCAGCCGGAAGAAATCATTCCCGGAAAACCCTTGTTTTTTGCGACCGCGATGACGCTCGGCGGCATCGGCGTCGGACTGCT
>DASVWG010000516.1:0-5332 GCA_036389695.1 Pyrinomonadaceae bacterium | reverse complement strand
TCGCCTTTTTCCCCGCGACGTATTTCGCGGGTTATCCGGTTTGGGCTTTAACGCTGATAAGCGCGGTTTTCGGCGGTTTGATTGGCGGCGGTTCGTTGTGGCTGCTCGGCGAAATCTGGAAGCGCCTGCGCGGCGTTGACGCGATGGGCTTGGGCGATGTGAAAATGATGTTCGGTGTCGGCGCGCTGCTCGGCTGGCGGCTGACGTTTCTGACGATGTTTCTCGGCGCGTTTACCGGCGCGGTCGCCGGAGTTCTGGTCATCATCCGGCAGAAAGATAAAGATTTTCAGACGCAGATTCCCTTCGGAATTTTTCTCGGCATCGGCTCGCTCGTCGCGCTTCTTTTCGGCAAGGAAATGATTGACTGGTATTTCAGAACATTCGTGCCTTAAATAGAAATAGCTGCGGAAAGTCACAAAAGACACAAAAAGAATTAGCCACGAAATTTCACGAATAAACACGAAATATTTTTAATCTATTTTCGCGCTTTTTCGTGTTCTTTCGTGGCTAATTCTTTCGCGATTTTTAATCAACCAGCGATTGCAGCTTCGCCGCTCTTTCCAAACATTTGGTCGAGCAGTAAGTGGTTTTATTTGAACGCAGCTTTAAAGCTTCGGACTGCGAAACCCATGTGCCGCAGCGCTCGCAGCGAATTAATTGTTCGCTTTTATCAGACGCGCGTTCTTTGACCTGTTTTTGCGCCGCCGGTTTTGACTGCTTCATCCGCTTATACATCCGCCACATTTGCCAGCCCATCAGCAACTGCTGGCGATAGCGCGCGGCAATCAGCACGACGGGAATTAGTAAAATCAGTAAGATAATCAACCACTTCATTGTTTGTTTCTGCTCTGCGCGATTTGCGCTTCCAAACCGGGTAAGGCTTCGTTTTGCGCATCGATTTGTTTTAATTTATTTAAAAAATCTTCGGCTTCCTTCAGTTTTCCCAGACTCAAATTCGCCCGGATTAAATTTTCCAGACTTTTTTCGTGCTTCGGATTTATCTGCAAAGCTTTTTCGTATTCCGCAATCGCTTTGTCGGGCGCGGGCGGCGCGGCGAAAAAATATGTCGACCCCAAATCGCTCTGCACCTCGGCGTCGTCTTTTTTCAACGCTAAAGCTTTACGATAAAATTCGCGCGATTGTTCGATTGCCGCGTTGTCCCTGTTAATCTGCCCGGTGTCGAGATAGACGTTGCCGAGCGCGACAATCGTCTCGTAATCCTGCGGGTTTATTTCGTTCGCGCGTTTCAAGAGGCGCGCGACTTCGGGCAGAAATTTCGCGTCCTGTTTCATCTGCGCGTAGCGGTAAAGCCCGACCGCCAGATTTTTTTGAAACTCGAAATTCGACGGATTCCGGTCGGCTTCGTCGATTTTTTTCTGGATTTCCTCGTCCGCCAAAGTCAGCTCGCCCGACTGCGCCGGAGCGTTTTTGAGCTGCGCGTTTTCCGCTCGCAGATTTTCTAATTCCTTGCGATTCAGCGAGTTGGCTAAAAGGAAACCGCCGACGAAACCGGCGATGACGGCGATGATGGAAAGCGCGATTGCTTTTTTATTCATTCACGAAAAGTTTAGCAAAACGTTCTCAAAAAGCGAAAAGCGTCCGTCGCGGGCGAAACCGGCACGGGCGCTTTCCAAAAAAATTCGGCGATTTAAAAAACTGCGACGATTTTATTTCTTATCGTCTTTTTCCGGCGCGATATACGGTAAATCTTCGGCGCGGCGGCGCGGCAGCGGGTCGGTAGCGCGGCGGCGCGGAACGGTCGCATTGCCGCGACGGTCGACGCTGCCGACCGGCAAGCCTTTGCCGTGCACCGCTTCGACCAGGATTCTGGTGATTTCCTGCGAAAGCGTCCGATGTTCGAGCGCCGCGCGACGGCGCAAAGATTCTTTTAATTCGTTCGGCACATACGCACCGATAAAAACACCTTTACGGTTAGCCATTATGACATTTTCTCCTTAATTTTCGGGAAGTTTTAATTAATGCAAAATTCAAAATGCAAAACTTTTGTAAACGCAAAATGCAAAGTGCAAAATGCAAAATATTAGGATTTAGAATTTAAGATTCAAGATTAAATCTGTTCTTCAATTTTGCACTTTGCATTTTGCGTTTTGCATTTTCGACGTTTTGCGTTTTGAATTTTTGACGCCTTTGCTGTTGGAGCAAGTCTGTAAGCCGAATTTTGTTCTTTGAAAAGATTCAAAGAGGCAATCATTCATCTAGGCTGTTTGTTGCCAAACAGCTCGAGCGACCTACCCGAAAACGCCGTCCGATTGCTCGGCACGCGAGAGCGGGCAACTCTCAAAAGCGTTTTCCTATTTGGTCTTGCACCGCGAGGAGTTTACCTAGCCGCACTTGTTACCAAACGCGCTGGTGCGCTCTTACATTAAGTTCTATTGAACCGCACCGTTTCACCCATCACCGTTTCCGGCTGGTCTGTTCTCTGTTGCACTTGTCGTCACTCTCTTTTGCAAGAAAGCGCCCGGACGTTATCCGGCTCGCCGCCCTTCGGTGTTCGGACTTTCCTCTCCCGAAAAAAATTTCGGCAGCGATTGCCCGACTTGCTCCAATTTTGCAAGGCTGGTTCAGTTTAACAAAAAATGTTCAACAAAACCAATCTGAGTTTATATAGATTTTCAGTTGCCGATTTCAATCGTGTCTCCGACTTCCAGAGCCGGGTCGGCAATCTTTCCTTCTTTGATGTTTTTCAGGTCGAATTCGGTTGGAACGAGTTTCCCCTGCGCGTCTTTGCGCCGGATGGTCACTTTGCGCGTCGAAGATTTTTTCAAGCCGCCGCACGCTAAGATAGCTTGGGTCAAGGTCAGCCCGTCGTGAAAATCTTTTTGCCCGCCCGATGCGATTTCGCCGCCGATATAATAAAAACCGGAAGAATTTTTTCCGCCGCCGCTGATGACGCGGATAATATCGTTCGGATAAATGAGCGTTTCGTTGTCATCCAGATTGACGGTCAGCGTCTGTTTATCGACGCTGCGCAGAATCGTCGCTTTCGTCGCCGCGGCTTGCGGAATCGCTTCCGCCATAATGACGTAAAGCGGAATCGCCTCGCGGCGGAGCGCTTTCGTGCCCGGATTTTCGACCAAGCCCAGAACGCTGATGGTATGGCTCGAATAATCCCGAACCTTCACGCTGATTGACGGATTGGCGTATAGCTTGACCTTTTCTTTTAATAAATCTTCAATCTCGTCGGACGTCAACCCGGCGACTTGCAGCGGCTCCGCGCCCGCCAGCGGATAATCAATCGCGCCGCTTTCCAGAACGGTGAAAAGCGACGAATCTTTCGAAGGCGAATTGAGAAGGCGAATGTCCAGAACGTCGCCCGCGCCGACTTTATAAACTTCGGTCGGCGGCGCATTCAGGCTGCTGCTGTTGCGCTTGACGATGTCCAGAGTTTTTTTCGCGACCGAGCGGCTTTCAAACGGCGCGGATTGGTTTTCGGGCTGGCTCGTCTGATTATTTTCCGGGCGCGAAACACCGTTATTGTTGTTAATCGTCAGTTTCGCGTTCTCGATTTTGACCGGATTTTCCGTCGTCGCGCTTTTAATTTCTTCCGCGTTCGTTTTGGCGGTTTCGACTTTTTTCTTCGGGTTCGGCGAAAACGGCGAGTTTCGTTTCACGATTGGCTTCGGCGTCGTCTGCGCGCGAGAATTTTCCAGCGGCAAAAACGCTAAAACGCCGACGGCAAACAAAACGATTTTTAAAAAAGTCTTTTTCATCATAACCTTCCGATTTGCGCTCCTATTCGTCTGCTTGATTTCCGAAGCGATTTGAGATAAATCAGACAGACGATTTCAAGCAAGTGTTTTTTTCTAAAAACTTCGGGGCGTAATTTTCGCCTTCGTTTCTATAAAAAACTAAAAGCCGCTTTTTTCTAGTGTTTTGTGGAAAAAATTTATTTTTTGCCGTTGGGAAAAATGTCTGCCGGAAACAGGTGTTTCCATTTTGTGCTGAAAAGGTTTTCAACCGCTTTTTCGGTTTCCGCAGCGGTGCGGCAGGTTTCGAGCTGTTTGACGATGGCGTGCGCCTCTTCGAAAGCGATGTTGGAGATGATTTGCCGGACGCGCGGAATCGAATTGACGTTCATACTTAATTCGGTCGCGCCGAGTCCAATCAGAACCGGCACGTAGACGGTCGAGCCAGCCATCTCGCCGCAGACGATTAAAGGAATATTTTTATTTTCAGCCGCGCGAATCACCGTTTTCACCGCGCGCAAAACCGCCGGATGCAGCGTCCGAAACCAATCGGCGACGGCTTCGTTGTCGCGGTCGACCGCCAAAAGATACTGCACCAGATCGTTCGTTCCGAGATTGATAAAATCGACTTCCGAAGCGATTTCTTCAGCCATCAGAACCGCCGACGGAACTTCAATCATCGCGCCGATTTTCGGGTTGCCGAACTCGATATTTTTCTTTTTCAGCGCCGCTTTTTCGAGCCTTAAGATTTCCTTTATCTCTAAAATCTCGGCGACGTCCGTAACCATCGGCAAAACGATGTCCAGATTTTTTCCGGCTGCGGCTTGCAAAAGCGCGCGAAGCTGCGTCCGAAACTGTTTTTTATGCGCCGCGCCGAGACGCATCGCCCGCAGTCCGAGCGCGGGATTTTTTTCTTTTTCCTCGGTTTCGTCGGATAACTGTTCGCTGTTTAAATCGAACAGGCGAATTTTTACGCCGTCTTCGCCCGCCAGCGCGGCTGCCTTGCGATACGCCGCGATTTGTTCCTGCTCGCTCGGAAAGCCCTGATTTTGATTGAAAAGAAACTCGGAGCGAAAAAGCCCGATGCCTTTCGCGCCGAATTGACGCGCCTTGCCGTAGCCTTTCGCAAAATCCAGATTGGCGCGAATCGTGATTTCCTGACCGTCGAGCGTCCGAACGTTTTCCGGCGTCGGCTTAAACGCGACTTCTTTTATCTGCTGAAATTTTTCCGCCGCCGCGCGATAGCGTTTCAGAGTTTCTTCGGTCGGATTAATCACAATCTGACCGCTGTAGCCGTCGACAATCACCGTCTCGCCCGTTTTCACGCGGCGCAAAAGTCCTTTCAAACCGGTGACGGCGGGCAAACCGATTTCGCGCGCTAAGATAAAAGTGTGCGAAGTCCAGCCGCCGTTTTCGGTCAAAATAGCTTTCAATTCGTCCTGACCGAGCTCGGCAAGCGTCGAAGGCTTTAATTCTTTGGCGACGACAATCGAATTTTTTTCGAGGCGCACGGGCGATTTTCTGCCGCCGCCGATAGCGATTTGCAGGCGCTCGGCGACGTCTTCAAAATCGATATGACGCTCGCGCAGATGCTCGTCCTGAATGTCCTTGTAAATCGCCAGATA
>DASVWG010000515.1:0-10833 GCA_036389695.1 Pyrinomonadaceae bacterium | reverse complement strand
GTCGAACCGCTCGCGCCTTTGTCCGAAAATTCCCGTCAATCGCCGGTAAAAGACGAAAAACCGCCGCCGACGGCGAAGCGAAATTTCCGGCTTGCGGCGGCTGAATTCGCGCTTGAAAGCAAACCGGAAACTTCCGCGCCCGAAACGCCGGACATTATAAATTTCGTTGAAAATCAGCCGCCGCCGCAGTTTGAAATTCCGACTTTCGAACAGAAAAAATCCGCCGCGATAAAAGCCGGAGAAATCGCGGCGGCAAAAGCGAAAAACACAGGCGAAACGCCCGTGCAGATTATCAAAAAGCCGCGCGGCGGGCGCGAAATTTCCCGGCGCTTTCCGCTCGAATCTTTTGCCGCGAAAAACCGGCGCGAGGCGGCGAAAATAAGCTTTGAGCTTCCGAAACGAAAAACCGATTCAGCCGCCGCGCCGCTCGCGCCGAAAGTTAAACAAGCGCCGGACGCGCCCGTTTTTTCTTCGCCCGCGAAGAAGAAGAGCGAGACCGGCGGACAGAAATATTTTAAGCCTGAACGTGAAAAAAAAATCGAGAACCGAACCGACGACACGGAAAAATTTGCCGTCGTCGAATCGCCGTGGGCAGATTTGCCGGACGAAACGGCGTTTAAAACCGGCGACGACATTCAAATAAACTTTTCGGAAAACGAGCATCTGCGTTTTCTGGAAGGCGAGCAAGCGGGAAAAATTTAAAAATTTAAGGAGATAAAGATATGTTATCGGGAATAGGTTTTATTGTTTTAGGCGCGATTTTAGCGCTCGGTATATTTTTCTTTTTTTTGTATCCGGTGATTCAATCACCGAAATCGCCGTCGGGAACAGAAGAAGTCAAAGGCAAAGTTCCCAGAATAATACTTAGTATAGTCGGCATCGTTTTCGGCATCGGCTTTATCGTGGCGGGAATCTGGAATCTGACGCGGGGATAAAGCTGATTGTAAAAATGCGGGCGGGCGCAAAATCAAATGTTGTTTTGCGCCGGATACACGATAGATAATCCGTTATGGAACGAGTCGCGTTTTTGATTGAGGAAACAGGCGAGCGCATCGCCTGTCTGCTAAACCCGGAAAGCGTCGTGATGCGGCGGGCGGCAGGCGTTCGCCCGCGCCGTTCACTCGGCGGCAGCCTGACGGGAACGGAGCTTGCTGACGACGTTTTGCTGTTTACCGGCGGCGGAATGACCGAGATGTTTCTGAATCTGCTTTTCGACGTCGCTTTGACCAATCCGGCGCAGGAAATCGAAGACGTCAGGCGACTGACTTCGCCGCTCTGGCTGCTGGCGGAAAATTCGGGCGCGTCGAAAACTTACGGCGAGCCGCCGCGCGTGCGTTTTGTCTGGGGAAAAAGCTGGAACATTCCGGGCGTCATCGCTTCGGTGTCCGAGCATTTCGATTATTTCGACCAGGCGGGCACGCCGCTTCGCTCGTGGCTGCGGATGCGTTTTTTGCGCTCGATTGAGCCGCTCGACGAAACGACCGCGAAAGCGCCGCCGCTGCCGGTCTTAAATGCGGAGCTCGCCACGCCGGAACAGCCTTTGCCGGCGGCGGAAACGCCGAACAGCGAAATCAAGATGCATACTTTCGCGGCGGGCGAGCGATTAGACCAGCTGGTGCGCCAGCAATACGGATTTTTCGGGCATCCGTCGCTGTGGCGCGTGATTGCCAGCTATAACAGCATCGACGACCCTTTGAATATTCCGCCGGGAACCGTTTTGCAGTTTCCGCCTTTATCGGATTTGGAAGAAAAGAAATGAATCAGCAGTTAAAAACTCTTCCGCAAATTACGATTGAGATTGACGGCGCGGCGCTCGAATTGCGCGAACGAGCCGTCCTGGCGGAAGTCCGCGTGCAGCAGCGTCTTTCATTGCCGACGCTTTGCGAATTGACGTTTTTCGACGCGACGGAATTTTTAAGCGGCGATTTGCTTTCGCTCGGCGCTGATTTGCGCGTCCGCGTCGCCGGCTCGGAAACGCCGCTTTTCAACGGGCAAATCACGGCGGTCGAGCACGTTTACGAGCCGTCGAATCAACGCAAAGTCCGTCTGCGCGGTTACGATAAGCTGCATCTTTTGCGCAAGCGCCAGCAGGTTCGCGCCTTTGTCCAGATGACTTTGAATGATTTGATAAACGATTTGGTCAAGGATTTGTCGCTCGCGGTCGAAGCGGCGGAAAACAGCGCCCTGCGCGAGCGAATCATTCAATTCGAGCAGACGGATTTTGAATTGATGGCGGAGCTTGCCGAAAGAAACGGCTTATATTTTGCCCTGCGCGAAGACACTTTGCACGTTTTCACGCTGGAAGGCACAGGCGATTCCGCCATCGCGCTGAAATTGGGAACGGATTTGCTCGAAGCGCGAGTGGAAATCAATGCCGATAAAATCTGCCGCTCGGTTTCGACGACGGGCTGGAACGCGCTGCGCGTCGAAAATTTTTTAGGCTCCGCCGAAACCGCTCGCAACGGCAGAAGCATCGGCGCCGGTATAGCCGACGCGAATTTCGGCAGCGAGTTTAAACGCATTATCACGGACGAAAATATCACGGACGAGCTGGAAGCCGTCGCGCTCGCGCAAGCCGAGCTCGATTGGCGCGGCGCGCAGGAAGTCGTCTTTCACGGCGTCGCCGACGGCAATCCGCAGCTTCAGCCGGGAACGCCGGTCGAGGTCGAAGGCATCGCGGCGAATTTAGCGGGAAGCTACGTTTTAGCTTCGGTCAATCACACCATCGACACGGTCAAAGGTTTTGTCTCGGAGATTTCGACCGCTCTGTCGAAACCGTCTTTAAGGCAGAAACAGGCGCTCGCGACTTTCGGCATCGTAACCGGACTCGACGACCCCGAAAATTTCGGGCGCGTGCGCGTCAAACTGCCGAATTACAACGACGTCGAAACCGATTGGATGCAGGTCGTCGGGATGGGCGCAGGCATCGGCAAAGGCTTGATTGCGCTGCCTGATATTGAAGACACGGTGCTGGTTTTTTTCCCGCGCGGCGAGTTGACGCAAGGCATAATCTTAGGCGGACTTTTCGGCATGATGCAGCGCGAAGACTGGGATTGGGGCATCGAGGAAAACAACATCAAACGCTTTCGAATTCAATCCGCCGGAAATCAAAAAATCATTTTCGACGACGTGAAAAAGATTCTGCGGATGGAAAACTCGGACGGCAGCTTTGTGCAAATGTCGCCCGAAAAGGTCGAGTTTCATTCGCAGAGAGATTTGGAAATCGCCGCGCCGGGACGCGGAATTTTGATAAAAGCCAAAACGATTGATTTCGAGCGCGCGGAAAACGTCGAGGAGCCCAAAAATGTTGATTCTAAATAACAAAGCCAAATTCGTCTGCCGCCACGAAACGGGCAGAGTGACGAATAAGCCGTCGCAGGATTTTGTAAAGATTGAAAAAGAACCGATTTTAGTCGAAATCGACCCGGAAGGCAGAACGATTAGCGGCTGTCCGGTCGCGCCGCCCATCGGCAGACCGTGCGTTACGACGCTCGTCGCTTTTCCGCCGAGTTATTCGGAATGGATACGCGTCGGCGGCAAGCGCGTCACGCTGGACAGGGCGACCGGCTTTACCGACGGAACGCCGCCGGGAACGGTTTTATATAAAGTAAATTTTGCGGGACAGGAATTTGTTTCCGAAAAGCAGAAATGAGAATCAGACGTTACCAGGCATGGAAATTTATTCACCCCGACCTCGAAGCACACGAGGAATTCGCGGGCTTGAGCATCGCGCCGACCGGCGGCATCGAGATGGTCGCCGAGCGCGATTCGGTGCGGCAGGCGATTTTGCTGCTGCTTTCGACGATTCCGGGCGAGCGCGTGATGCGTCCCGATTACGGCTGCGAATTATACCGCCTGATTTTTTCGCCGAACGATGACACGACCGCCGGACTGGCGATTCACTACGTGCAGAAGGCGATAAAGCGCTGGGAGCCGCGCGCGAAAATCGAATTTCTCGACGCCGCGCCGAACGCGCAGGACCGCGCCCGGCTCGACATCCTGCTCGAATATCGTCTGGTGGCGACGCAGGCGCTGGAAACGTTGTCATTTTCGGTAAATCTCGCTGGAGAAGAAAATTAATGCCGCTGAAAACTCCAAATTTAGACGACCGCGAATTCAGCCAGATGGTTGAAGAATCTCTGCGCCGCGTCCGCGAAACCTGCCCGCAGTGGACAGACCTTTCGCCAAACGACCCGGGCGTCGTGATGGTCGAGCTTTTCGCTTTTCTGACCGAAGCGATGATTTATCGTCTGAACCGTTTGCCGGAAAAAGCTTACGTCGAATTTCTGCGCCTTATCGGCGTGACGCAGACCGCGCCGACGGCGGCAATCGTGAAATTAAATTTCAGTCTGAAAAAAGCGCAGGCTCAATCGCTCGCCATTCCCGCCGGAACTCGCGTGACGCTTAATCGCTCCGCAGGCGGCGGAAGCGAGCCGCCGGTTTTTACCACTCTGCAAACCGTCGTCATTCCGAAAGGCAAGCTGGCGGTCGAAACCGCGGCTTATAACTGCGAGCTGATTGAAGGCGAGCTAATCGGCAGAGGAACCGGAATGCCCGGTCTTTCGGTGACGGTCAACCGCCCGCCGATAGTGGCGCAGACGAGCGATGATTTGGAGATTCTGGTCGGCGTCGAGGCAACCACGGAAGAACTCAAAGACCGACCGCGCGCGCTTGAATATAACGGCAAAAATTTCCGCATCTGGACGGAAGTGGAAAATTTCAGCAATCTCGAAGACAAATTCGTCTATATGGTCGACCGCGTGACGGGCAAGATTACTTTCGCGCCCGCCGTCCAGCTTCGCGGAAAAAACGGAAAGCTGGAAACTGTCGGACAGGCTTTGGGCGAAAAACCGGCGGAAGGACGCGAGATACGCGTCTGGTATGCGTCGGGCGGCGGCGCGCAGGGCAATGTCGCGCCGAATACTTTAACGGTTTTGAAAACGCAAATCGCGGGCGTCACCGTCACCAATCCGGCGGCGGCGACCGGCGGGCGCGACACGGAAAGCCTGCAAAACACTCTGCTTCGCGGACCGCAGGAGCTTCATTCGCTGCATCGCGCCGTGACGGCTGACGATTTCGAACTCCTGGCGCTGCGCTCAAGCGGCGCGGTCACGCGCGCGAAAGCTTTTACCAAATCGGCGCTCTGGCGACACGCCGCGCCCGGCACGATTGAAGTTCTGCTGGTGCCGAACGTGCCCGAAGCGCAGCGCGGCGGCGGCATCGTCACGCTCGAAACTTTGCAGGCGCAGGAAACCGACGAAGCCCGCCAGTTGATTCGACGCGCGCTCGACGAGCGCCGACCGCTCGGCACCGTGTGTCTGGTCAACTGGGTTCATTACAAAAAAGTCGGCGTTTCGGCGCAAGCCGTGATTCATCGCGGCGCGGACGCCGAATCGGTCAAATCGCGCGTGCTCAAACGCCTGCATCAAACCATCAATCCGCTGCCGTCCGAAGATTTGCAGTCGCCCGGCTGGGCGTTCGGCGAGCCTTTACGCGCTTCGCATATTTACGACATTCTGCTGGCGGAGCGCGACGTTTCCTACGTCGAAAACGTACGGCTTCATCTGGACGAAGTGCCCGAAAACGATATTTCGTCAGTCACGGTCGATTATTTTCAGCCGCAGACCTGGTATTCGGCGACCGGCTCGAAACTTTTTCGCACGATGGACGACGGCGAAGGCTGGGAATTGATAAACGTTTTCGCCGACGAAAAAATCGACCTTATCCGCACCAATAAAATCAAGGCGGGAATGCTGGCGACCGTCACGCGGCTCAAGGATAAAGGCTCGCGCCTTTACGTCACGGCGGATTGCGGCGAAACATGGCGGCGGCTGGCGCAGACCGATTTTATCATTAACGATTTAACGTGGACGTGGCGCGACGGCGCGCCGCTGCTTATTCTGGCGACCGACGACGGGCTTTACGAGCTTTCGCTGCAGCTCGGAGCCAGCCCCGTGCAGATTCTCGTCGACCAGCAGAAACCGAAGCTCGGCTTTTACGCGATAACGTCTTCGATGGGCATTCGCGGAACATTTTATATCGCGGTCGCGGCGCGAAACTTAGGCGGAATTTATCTTTCGGCGGACGGCGGAAAATCGCTCTCTTTTACGAATATCGGCTTGCAGGGCGACGACGTGCGCGCGCTGGAAATCCAGCAGGACGGCGTCCGCACATTTTTGTGGGCGGGCGTCACGGTGGCGGGCAACGAAGCCGGAAAAGGCTGTTTCCGGTGGGAGCTGCAAGGCGCGACGATGCCGAACACGGTCGTCAAATTTCAGAAAGGCTGGGAAGGCGGAAGCTGTCTGGGAATCGCTTTTAAAGACTCGCTGGTTTTTGCCGGAACGTTTCAGAAAGGCGTTTTGTGGCTCGATACGAGCAAGGGCGAAGCCGCGCCGTGGCACGTTCCGCTGCTCGAATGCGGCTTGCCGCTGCGCGACGCCGAGAAAAGCTTTCATCCGATTGAAGCGATTGCCTCGCTGTCGGGTCAGAAATACGTTCTGGCGGGCGGCAAGCGCGGCGTTTATCGCAGCAGCGACAACGGAACGACTTATGAATCGGTTTCGCAAAAAGTGTTTGATGATAAAGTGACGCTGCCCGAAACGTGGCTGTTCTGTTCGGGCACGCACCGGATTGAAATCATTCCGGAAAAATAACGTCGAAAATGCAAAGCGCAAAGTGCAAAATGCAAAATGAACGAAAAGAGCGGTCGGAATTAACTTGAGAGCGAAATGAAGCAGGATGAGATAAAAAATTTTCTGCCCGCCGTTTTTCAGCGCACCGCGCGCGCGGGAAATCCGCTGGCGGCGATGCTGGACTTGATGGAAATGCTGCACGCGCCGGCGGAGAAGATTCTGGAAGACGTCGACCGTTTTTTCGACGCGCGGCGCGCGCCCGACGAGTTTGTGCCGTTTCTGGCGCACTGGGTTAATCTGGACAGAATTTTTTTCTCGCCCGACATTGATTTGGATTCGCCGCTGATGCCGAAAATCGGGCATTTGCGCGAGCTGGTCGCCGGCGCGACTTACCTTTCGCAGTGGCGGGGCACGAAAAAAGGTCTGCTGCTTTTTTTGCAGACGGCGACGGGCGTGAAAAATTTTGAAATCGATGAACGCGTCAAAGACAGCGGCGAGCAAACCCGCCCGCTTAATGTGCGAGGCTTTAAAATCGACGGGCGCGTGGAAGACGCCGAACGGCAAATCCGCCCGTTTCACCTGAAAATCCGCGCGCCCGAAACGCTGCGGGCGCAGGAAGCTTTGATTCGGCGCATTATCGAATCGGAAAAGCCCGTCCACCTGACTTACGAACTTGAATTTTTCTAAAGGAGCAAAACTATGCCAAGCCTTTTTGCAATTACGGCGGCGCCCGACAAATTAAAAACCGAAACCGGCAGCGCGACCACCAGTATTACCGTGACGAATTCGACTTCGCGCCCGCTGCGCGGCGTCGTCAAAGTCAAGCCGCTCGGTAATACGCAGTCTCAGTGGCTGAAAATCGACGGCGAAACCGAACGCGATTTTCCGGCGGGCGGCACGCACCAATTTACGGTTACTTTCAACAAGCCCAAACCGGCGCCGACGCCCAACCCGACGCCGCAGCCGGCGGAATCTTTCCCGTTTCGCGTGGACGCGATTTCAGCGACCAACCCGGACGAAGATTTCACGGAAGGTCCGGTCATCACGGTTGAAATTCCCGAAGTAAAACCCGCGGAGAAAAAGGGCGTTCCGTGGTGGGTGTGGCTCATCGTCGGCATAGTTGTTTTGCTGCTCATCGTCGGCGTCATTCTCTTTCTCGTCTTCCGAGGCGGCGATAAGGTGGAAGTGCCTGACGTCACCAACAAAACGTTTGCCGAAGCGAACACGAGTCTCCAGAACGTAAAGCTCAATGCCGTCAAAATCGAAACCGCCGCGAATAATAAAGAGCCGAATAAAGTTTTCGCGCAAGACCCGACGGCGGGAACGAAAGTCGACGTCAATTCAAGCGTCAATCTGAGCGTTCCGGCGACGGCGGCGCCGACCGCGACGCCGATGGTCAGGGTTCCGCGCGTCATCGGCATGAAATTTAAGGATGCCGCATTGCAGCTAAGAGAGAATGGTTTAAGAATGAGCGACCCGATACAAAGCAGAGATGTGCGGACGCCTGTTCTGGCAGGAACTATCGGGCTGCAATTCCCGCTGCCTAACACTTCCGCGCCGAGAGGCTCGGTGGTTCAGATTTTTGTTCCCTGCGCCGTTGTTACAAGATGCGGCGAGATTTTTGACCTTATCGAAGGCAAAATCAACGCGGAAGACAGAAGGCTGCTTGAAGAATATAAACGCGGAACGCGAACTTTTTAGCGACAGCCCGCGGCAGACGCAAATAAAGCGAAAGAAAACTATGGCGAATATTTTTACGATTACGACTCCGCAACAAACTCTGAAAGCGAATGCCGGCGGAGAAGCCACGACGGTTTTCACCGTCACCAACGCGACTTCGCGACCGCTGCGCGGCTTTGTGAAAATCAAGGCGCTCGGCAATACTCAAAGCGAATGGCTGAAAATCGACGGCGAAACCGAACGTGATTTCGCGGCGGGCGGCACGCACCAGTTTACCGCCGCTTTCAGTAAGCCGAAAGCGGCGTCTGCGCCCGCCGCAGCCCAGGCGGCGGAATCTTTTCCGTTTCGTCTGGATGCGATTTCAGCCATTAATCCGGATGAAGATTTTACGGAAGGACCGGTCGTGACGGTTGAAATTTCCGGACAACCGGTCGAACCGGTGAAAAAGCCTTTTCCGTGGCTGTGGGTAATCATCGGCGCAGTTGTTTTGTTAATTATTATCGGCGTGGTTGCCTGGCTTCTCTTAAGGGGCGGAGGCGGCAGCGGCAGCGGCAATACAAATACGACGCCGACGCCGACCGCGACGCCGACGGCGACGCCCGGCACGCGCGTAGTTTTAGATTTTATAGACAAAGCGCGTCTCGCCGTCTGGAAAAACGACCAGGGCGTAGTTTTGCCTGTGGACGGGGCGTCGACTCCGACCGGAGTCGTTATGGTTGTCAAAAACGCGCAGATGGAAAGCGATTTCACGGAACCGGTCGTGCTTCACACGCATCCGAGATGGGAAGTAAACGGAGCTGTGACGGGAACATACGATTTACCGGAACCGATTGACGGCAAAGACAGGTTTCGCGCGCGGATTGGATTTTTGAAAGGCGCCGGAGCCGGAAATCTTAAAGTCAGACTGCTTTTAAACGGCACCGTCATTGCCGAGATGCCGAAAATTTACGAGGGAGCTTTACGCGAATTTGAGGTTGACCTCAGCCGGTATCGGGGACAATCGGGAAAGATTGCTTTGCAGGCACTAGCCGTGCCGACCAGCGCGCAAGGTTGGATTTGCTGGATAAATCCGCGCATCGAGCGCGAACCGTAACGGGCTTTTGTCAGAGTATGGAAAGTCAAATGATTTCCATCACTGTCAAATTGTTTATTTAAAGATTGGCAAAAATTCAGGAGGCTTTAAATAAACGGATTTTTAATTGGAGAAGCTATGGCAAATGTTTTTACAATCTCGACGCCGACACAAACTTTAAAGGCGGACGCAAATGGAACCGCCACAACCGTTTTTACCGTCACCAACACGCATTCGCGCCCGCTGCGCGGCATCGCCAAAATCAAGGCGCTCGGCAGCACTCAGGGCGAGTGGCTGAAGATTGACGGCGAAACCGAACGCGATTTCGCGGCGGGCGGCACGCACCAGTTTACCGCCGCTTTCAACAAGCCCAAACCGGTGCCGCCGCCGACCGCAACACAGCCGGCACAATCTTTTCCGTTTCGGGTGGATGTAATTTCGGCAATCAATCCGGATGAAGATTTTACGGAAGGACCGGTCGTGACGGTCGAGATTGCCGAGCTGAAAGTCGAGCCGCCGAAACCGCCCGTGAAATGGTGGTGGTGGCTGATAATCGGTCTCGGAATTCTGCTGGTGGTCGGCTTGATTGTCGGGCTGCTTGCATCGAGAGGCTGCTGCGGCGTCAAAATGTCTGAAAGAGAGCCCGGCAAAAATCGTCAGGGCTCGGACTTCGGCATACTGGTCAATACCAATGTTCAGATTTGTGAAAACGCCTGCCGGGATATTCCGAATTGTCAGTCTTATACTTTCGTCAACTCCTCCAATCAGTGTTTGTTTAAAAACACAAAACCTACGCCCGTAGAGAATGCCGATACTATTTCCGGAGTAAAAGTAGGCGAGTGATTTCGCGGGTCGGCACGCGAGCCGCTTTGAATCGAAAGACGCTCCAGCCTTTCGGAATTGATTGGTAGATATGAATAAAGTCGTGATTATCGTTTTGGTTTTAATCGTCGTCGTTTTCGTCATTTTTGTGACGCGCGGCAGCCTGACCAAAGACCAGCCCAAAAAAGGCAATAAGGCTGAGGCGGCGAAATACGACCCGCCGAACTGGACGAAAAGCATCAAAAATGTGTTTGCCGCAGTGGGTAAAAAAGTAAAGCTGGATTGCCCGCCGAACGCGCCGCAAAACAAAGATTTTGAATGCACGGCGCTGCCGCTCAATACGGACATAAACATTCCGGCGGCAGACGCTTCTTTCCGCGTCGTCACTCTGGCGCGGATAAAGGGAACCGCCAAAATTGAATACGACGACAACAGCCCGAAAGCCGAAGATTACGAGCTTGACGAACAGAATCCGAAGTTGCCCGATACCGAGAAAGAGGACGACCGTGACGTCACCTCGATTGTAATTCTGGAAAAAGGCGGGCGGCTCAGAATTTCCTGTCAGGACAGTAATCCGTGTCAGGTCGCGCAACAATAATATGCAGGATGAACTTCGCAAACCGTTTT
>DASVWG010000514.1:0-2729 GCA_036389695.1 Pyrinomonadaceae bacterium | reverse complement strand
ATTTTCGCGATTACTTTGCAGCCGGACGGAAAGATTTTAATTTCGGGCACGCTCTGGAATTCGGGAATCTCGACCTATATCGCGCGTCTGAACCCGGACGGCACGATTGACGCCAGCTTTAACCGGACGTTGTTTTTTCAATCGAATCCTTACCCGCAAATCTACGATATGGCGGTTCAACCGGACGGAAAGATTCTGGTCGGCGGTTATTTCAGTCAAATCGGGCAATTTAGTAATCCGCCGCAATACAAGCTCGCGCGGCTGATGCCGGACGGCACGCTCGACGCGACTTTCGGCTACAGCGGTTATTATCAGCCCATCGAATCAATCAGGAGAATTCTGGTGCAGCCGGACGGAAAATTTCTGGTCGGCGGCGTGATTTTAGGCTATGCCGGCAACGCGCCGGGCTTGGCGCGTTTTAATCGCGACGGCACGCTCGATGCCGCTTTCAAATGGAATCGCGATTTACACACGGCGGATACTTATGATTTGCAGGTGCAGCCGGACGGAAAAATCCTCTTCGCCGGAATGATGGGCATCGGCGCGCCGGGCAATGTTCTGCCGCCTGACTTGTATCGCTTGAACCGGAACGGCGAGGTCGAAACCCGTTTTAACCTGTCGCAGGTCACCAAATTTTTATTGCAGGCGGACGGAAAAATCGTCGCGCAGGCGGCGGGTCAACCGGCGCCGGGCGTGCGGCTCAGGAGAGTTTTTTCCGACGGCATTGCCGATAATACTTTTGATTTTGCTTTAGATAGACCGGCGAGCAAGCTCGTTCAGCAAACGGACGGAAAAATCCTGCTGGCGGGAAGTTTTACGACCATCGACGGCATCAGGCAGAACGGCTTGGCGCGTCTGAATCCTTAGACGGAAAATTTATTTCCGCCAACAAAAAAGGCGTGGTCGAAAACCGCGCCTTTTTCGTTTAATTTAAATTATCCTGAATTAATAAATCCGCACGACGCGCGTGTAGCGACGACCGTTGCGCCAGTAAGTCCGCGTTATATAACGAACGCGGCGATTTCTAAACTGATTGCGCCGCCAAGCCCGACGCTGCCAGCCGCGTCGCCGACCGCGCCCGATTTGAACCCTGATTTGCGGTTCGTAATTATATTCGGAAGCCGAATTGGATTTGTCTCCCGGCACAGCCGCGCGGCTCTCGAAAGGTAAAATAATGACTGCCGATGCCAGCATCAGCACCAAAACACAAAGTTTTCTTTTCATTTTCTTCTCCCTCAGTTCGTAAAATTCAACGCTCGCCAAAAAATGAGCGCAGGTCTTTATTTTAACAATCGCATTTGCCGTAAGACAAGAATTTAAAAAAGCGCGGACGAATTGCCGCGCTTTTTCCATTTAATTTAAATTCCCTTGAATTAATAAACGCGAACCGTGCGCGTGTGGCGACGACCGTTGCGCCAGAAAGTTTGTCTGACCAGACGAAAGCCTCTGCTGCGAACGGCTCTGGAATTGTTGCGATTCCAACTGCGATTGCGCCAACTGCGACTGCGCCGCCAATCGTCGTTGTCATCACGCCCGCGACCTCTGCCGCGCCCGCGCCCGTTCTGCCATTGCAGATTGTATTCGGCGTTGTTATTAACCGCGCTGTTCGCCTCCGCCGCGCTGCTTTCAACGGGCAAAAAGATAAACATCGAAGCCCACACCAGGACTAAAACACCAATTTTACTTTTCATTAACTTCTCCCTTGTTCGAAAAATTTGCGCCCAAAAAACCGGCGCAGACCTCTATCGTAACAATCACGCGATTAAATAACAAATTTTTTTATTTTCTTTCCTTTGAAATTGAATTAGAATCGCAGTGTTTTACTCCAAATCTCGAAACAGGTAATTCGAATGAATCCTTCCAGGACAAACTTATATATTTTAGTCGGCATTATTGTGTTTGCGGCTCTGTTTTCGGCGCTTATATTTATTCCCAGATGGCAGGCTTCAATCTACGAGCGCAAGGTTACGGAGCATATTAACAATATCAGTGACGCTAAAGACCGCGCGGCGGCGATAAAAGACATCGAGTTATACGAAAACAGCGCGCGCCTGACCATTGCGCAAATCGTCGGCGGTCTGGTTCTTCTGGCAGGTTTATATTTCACCTATCAAAACGTCGTCGCCGCTCAAAACAACGCCAAAACCGCACAGGAAAACTTGCGCATCACGGAAGAAGGAAAACTAACCGACCGTTTCAGCAAAGCCGTCGAAATGCTCGGCAGCGACAAGCTCGAAGTCCGCTTAGGCGGCATCTACGCGCTCGAACGCATCGCCCGCGATTCGCAGAAAGACCATTGGACGGTGATGGAAGTTCTGACCGCTTTTGTCAGGGAAAATTCACATAAACTCCTGGAAGGACAGCCGCCTGAAACTTTAAGAGAAGATATTCAGGCAATAATGACGGTTATCGGCAGGCGGGAATGGAGAGAAACCGAAAGGCTGGATATTAATTTAGAGCGAGTGAATTTAAACGGTTGTAAGCTTTGGAAAGCGAATTTGAGTAAAGCATATCTGTCGGAAGCAAATTTGAATGGAGCGTATTTAAGAGACGCGGATTTGAGCCGGACGAATTTGAGCATGGCTGACTTGAACGGAGCGGATTTAAATGGAGCGAATTTAAATAAAGCAATTTTGTTCGCCGCAGATTTGACGGAAGCGGATTTACATCGGGCAAATTTAAACGCAGATTTAAGGGAAGCAAATTTAAATGACGCGGATTTGAGTGGT
>DASVWG010000513.1:0-4267 GCA_036389695.1 Pyrinomonadaceae bacterium | reverse complement strand
GCAAGCTGTTCTTCGGTCGGCTCGCGGTCTTTCGGAATGCGCCCGTCTTCTTTCGCCTGCTCGATTTTCTTGTCGATAAAGGTTTTAAATTTCGCTTCGTTGCCCGCTTCGCCGTAAAAGGCTTTGACTTCGTCTTCGCTGATGAAACCGAAAGGCGGCATCGGACCTTTGTCCGCGTTTTTCTTTTTGTCGTAGCTGGCGGCGACGATTTCCGTGCGGATGCTTTCCAGCTCTTCCTTGACTTCCGGGTCGTTTGCCATGCCGTCTTTGCGCGCCTGGCTCGCCATCGCGAGCGTCTGTTTCAAGCTTTCGACGATTTTCTTTTTGGTTTCGGGATTTTCGGAAAGCTGTTTGAGCGCCATCGGATTTTCGTCTTTTAATAAAAGAGCGATGTCGTCGTTGGTCAATCTGGTCAGCCCGCTGCTGTGGCTGCCGGCTTTGATTTTCCAGACCAGAAGTCCCGCGCCGAGCGCGAGAATCACGAAAACGACTACCAGTCCTTTTGCCGCCGAAGACATTCCGCGGCGGGCGCTGGGAGCGGTCGAAACGGTTGAAGTTTTGGTTTCTGCCGTCGCGGTTGTTTTTGTTTCCGTAGCGCGTGCTTCTTCGGTCACCGCCGGTTCGTCTTCCGGCAGCTCCGCCGTTTCTGTTTCGTCCAACGGTGAGGCTGTCGCGCCGGTTTCTTCCGCCGCGTCTTCCCGATTCAATATATCTTTGTTATCTTCCATAATTTTTGTAAAAAACTCCTGACACTAATTTTCTTGTTTTTGAACCAATTCCAACAAAACCCCGCTTGCAGATGACGGATGAACAAAGGCGACCAGACAATTTTCCGCGCCGATTCTGGGTTGTTCATCAATTAAACGCGCGCCTTCGCGTTTTAGTTTCAAAAGCGCCGCCTCGATATCTTCGACTTCGACGGCGATATGATGAATGCCGCCGCCGCGTTTTTCCAGAAATTTCGAAATCGGCGAATCTTCGCTCGTCGGCTCTAAAAGCTCAATCCGGCTTTCGCCAATCGGCAGCATCGCGACGCGCACCTTCTGGTCTTCGACCACTTCGCTGTGAACGTTTTCCAAACCGAGCGCGTTTTCCCAAAATTTCAACGCTTCTTCGATGCCTTTCGTGGCAATGCCGAGATGATTTATTTTCATTTTCGCTCCAAAATACCGATTAGAATTCGCAAAATATCTTCCAAATGCGCCGGCAAAACATAAAGATTAATATCTTGATAGATTTGTTTATCTTGCCGTTCGAGTTTAGCAAATTGCCATTCTTGTCCGGTCGAAACTGCGCCGTAAATCACGTTTTTATCAGTTTCTTCAGCTTTGTCTAATGCAATAAGCTCAACCGCAAGCTGTGTGAAGCCTCGCCCTAAATCAGCGTTTTTGGCTTCGACCACAAGTAAATCGTTCTCTCTCCGCAAATAATAATCGAAAGAGCCTCTTAGCTGATGATTGAATTCAAACCAATATTCCGAACGCAGCTTTGATTGAGTCAGCCGACGGACTTGCGACATAATCGGCGCAATCAAAAATTCACGGCGCGTAATTTCATTTTCTAAGCTTATATGAAGCAAATGGTCATTGATTTGTGACTGCAAAATTTCAAAAAAGGGTAACTCATTCGTTGTTTGCGAAAACTCAAGTAATGCGCTTTGTTTGGTATAGCCGAAATAAGCCAAAATATCTTCGGTGCTGACGCGAAGTTTGAAATAATCAGAAAAGTTTAAAGATTGTTCGGATGAAATAACTTTTCTTTTCATAATCTTTACTTTCCTAAAATTTCTTCAACTGCCGAATACGGATTGGTTTTTTTCTCCGCGATTTCCTGCGCGAGCCGGTCTAATTTTTCGCTTGTTCCGTTCGTATTCAAAACGCGCGCCAGAAGTTTTTCCTGCAAAAGCTCCAGTAATCTCCATCTGGCGATTGACTTTCGGCGTTCCAGATTCTCGCTTGTTTTCTGAAAATCGTTGTAGCTTTCGATGGCTTTCGACAAATCTTCGATGCCTTTATTCTCGGTGGCAATGGTTTTGACAATCGGCGAATTCCAGAAATCGGGGCGATGCGCTAAAGATAAAAGGGCTTCGAGCTCTTTTTCCGTGCGCAGAACGCCTTCACGGTCGGCTTTGTTAATCACGAAAACGTCGCCGATTTCCATAATTCCGGCTTTGATTGCCTGAATATCGTCGCCCATGCCCGGCACTAAAACGACGACCGAAACGTCAGCCGTTTTCACAATCTCGACTTCGTCCTGCCCGACGCCGACGGTTTCGACGATGACTTTATCAAAGCCCGCCGCGTCCAGAATCGCGACCGCATCGACCGTCGCGCGCGAAAGCCCGCCCAAGTTTCCGCGCGTCGCCATCGAGCGTATAAAAACGTTTTTGTCCAGACCGAGCGTAGACATTCTTATCCGGTCGCCTAAAATCGCGCCGCCGGAAAAAGGACTCGAAGGGTCAACGCAGATAATCCCGATTTTTTCGCCTTTGTCGCGATAAAACGTCGCCAGCTTATCGACCAGCGAAGATTTTCCCGCGCCGGGCGCGCCGGTAATTCCGATTATCAAAGCGTTTCCGGTTCGCGGAAAAACGGCTTTCATCAATTCGGCGGCATCGCCGCCCGCGCCGTTCTCGACTTTTGAAATCGCCCGCGCCACCGCGCGCGTCTCACCTGCAAGGAGTTTCTCGACCAAATTCCCGTCCTGGAGCATAAGTTTGTAATTTTCTCATTTTTCCCGTCAAATGCCAATTCAAACGGCGGATTATCCGATGCTTGTGCGTCGCCGATACGAAATCTGTCTCTTTTTAATACAAATTTCGGCAAAACTTTATCGGCGGGCGCGTCTCGGTATCGTCTGTCTAAGACTTATAAACAAAGCATTTAAATAGGGAAAATTTTTTCGGCACGGGCTTTGCTATGGTTAAAGCGAAGGCAGCATTTAGTCGCTGATTTGACGGAGGCTTTACAAACGATGATTAAGACCAATCAATATTTCAACAGTCTCAAGCTTTTACTCGTATTTTTTCTTTTTACCTTCAGCGTCACCGGCGCGACAGCCAAACCGAAAGACGTAACTTCCGCGAAAGCGGTTCTCAGCGTCGACGAAACTTATACAATCGCCGCGAAAGGTTTAGCCCGAAAGATGGAAACCGATTTGGTTTTGACGAATATCAAAGTCAAATTCGGCAAAGTCGAGCGTTATTCGATTTCAAAAGCGCAAATCGGTCTGCGCGGCGAAGGCTCTTGCCAGCTGGGCGCGGAAGACAACGCTCTGCCGATACATTTCGACGTGAAAATAAACGTCAGTAACCGGAATATCGCCGACGTCGCCTACAATTTTGTCGAAGCGGAAGACACAAACGAACAAAATTCCTTATCGGAAAACGAAACTTACGTGACGCGCCAATTGCTCGAAAAATTAAAAGCCGATTACAAAACGGAAAACATCGTCGTCGCGATTGATTATCTGAACGAAAACCAGACGAGCGGCGCGAAAGCCTTTACCGGCGCGGGCGAGATTCGTCTCGGCGACATGGTCTGGAAAAAAATCAGCTTTGAAATCGTCGCGGGCAGCGAAAATCAAACGGACGCGGCGGTGAAATATAAAATTCAGTAATCAAAATACTGAATTTCAATCCAATTCAACCCCAGCAGAAAATCGAGACGCTTATTTTTTAGGCGTCTCGATTTTTTTTATCTTCTCGCGATGTTCTTCGATAAACCACGGATTCAGCAAAGGCAGATATTCAAGCTGCAATTCCGGAGGCAATTCAAAAAAACTCGAAACGATAGTTTTGCGGCAGCGTTCGCTTTCGCAATTGCATTGCCAGACGATGCCGCCGTGACAGTCGATAATGTAGTCGCAAGTGATTTCTTCGCCCGCTTTTATCTGTCGCCGCGCGACGACATAGCGAATTTTATCGATGGTTTTGACGAAAGCGTTCGGATTGCAGTTTGAATTGATGTGACGCTCGGGCGATTTCATCAAAACGACTTTGCCGCCCGCCAGATAATCGCAATGATAATCGTATTCGCCCGCTTCCGCGTTTAAAGGATGTTCGGCGTCAACGACGCGCGAATCGTCAATCGGCAAAACAATCTCGCCTTCGTCGAAATCGCGCGCGGCAAACACGCCGAAACCGTGAATTTTTGATTTTGCGACGATTACATCGGACATTTTAGAAGCTTTTAAAACGAGGCAGAAGCCCGCGCGTCGTGCAAGGGCGGACAGAGACGCGGAGAAAGGGAGACGCGGCGACACGGAG
>DASVWG010000512.1:0-9967 GCA_036389695.1 Pyrinomonadaceae bacterium | reverse complement strand
CAGCCTGCCGCAAGCCGTCGAACCATTGTTCCAGCATGGGAAATTCGCTCGTTTCCGGCGGCTCGCGCCAGAAATCGCTCATTACTTTTATTGCGATTCGGACGACTTTCGCATCGTCTTTCCCGCAAATCTCTTTTAAATTTTCGCCCGGCGTCATTTTTTCCAACAATAAAGCCGAGCGGTTTTCGTCAAATCGAAGAAGCTTGCAGACGCCTTCGCCGTCCAAAAATTCGAGCATTTTGACTTCGTTGACGGTCGTCGTGCGCTCGCCGGGAAAACCGATTTTTATCACCGCTTCGCCGCCGTTTCGGAAAACGCACGGCGCGACGTAATGATACGACAGATTCGGAAAAGGCTTTTCGATTTTGAGCGACCAGTTTCGCTCGATTTCGTCGATAATTTTCGGCAAATCGTCAATCCAGCGTCCGCCTTCTTCGCGAAACGCGCCCAGAATGACTTCGGTAAATTTCTGCGGCAAATCTGCCAAAATTGCGCGGTTCATTCTTGACGAGTTTAACTATCTTGTAGATTCTAAACAAATGAAATCTTTATTTGAGGCGATTCGCCCGACCACGTTCATCGAGTCGGAAAAATTAAAAACGCATCTCGGCATCGATTTGACCATCGCCAGCGAAACTTTCCAGCATACCGGAAGCTTCAAATTCCGCGCCGCTTACAATCTGGCTTCCAGCGTGCCGAACGAAGAAATTTTAACCGCTTCGTCGGGCAATTTCGGGCAGGCTCTCGCCTTTGCCTGCCGGTTAACCGGCAAAAAATGCACGGTCGTGATGCCCGAAACCTCGGCGCGCGTGAAAATCGAAGCCGTCCGCGATTACGGCGCGACGGTCGATTTAATCGATACGAATAAAATCGGCAGAAACGAAAGAGTCGCCCGGCTTGCCGCCGAAATGCCGGACGCTTATTACGCCAGCGCGTATGACGATTTGTTTGTCATCGAAGGCAATTCGACGCTCGGCGACGAGTTAGCGCCAAAAGATTTTGACGTCATCATTTCGCCAATCGGCGGCGGCGGTTTGATTTCGGGAATTTCAAAAGGCTTGCGCCGCAATTCGCACCCGGCAATTTTAATCGGCGCCGAACCGCTTCTCGGAAACGACGCTTTCCGCTCGCTCAAAGCGGGCGAAATCGTGCGGAACGCATCCGAACCGGCGACCGTTGCCGACGGCGCGCGCACGATTTCGCTCGGCGCGCATAACTGGGAAATCATCAAAACGGATGTCGCGGAAATCATCGAAGTTTCCGAAGAAAAAATCGTCGCAGCCGTGCGTTTATATTTCTCTCTGGCGAATCTGAAAGTCGAGCCGACCGGCGCTCTAAGCCTGGGCGCGATTCTGGAAACGCCCGAAAAATTCAAAGATAAAAAAGTCTGCCTCGTCGTCAGCGGCGGCAATGTCGATACGGAAATTTACCGGCAGATTATCAAAGAAATTTAGCCACAGAGAGCACAGAGAGAAAAATACAGGGATAACAGGATTTACAGGGATTAATAAAATGAAATTATCTTTCTTATCCCTGTCAATCACTGTTATCCCTGTGAATTTTCTTTAAAAAATCTCTGTGTTCTCTGTGGCTAATTCTTTTTTTTTCTGATACACGCCGCTGAAAGTCACGTTTACGCCGCCGCATTGCAGATTATCCGCGACGATTAGATATTTTCCGAGCAAACGCATCGTCACTTTGCATTCGTATTCGCCGGTTTCATTTTCGCCGATTTTCAGCTCGTTTCCGGCGGGTTTCGATTCGTCGTCAAGCTCGCCGACATGGACGTTGTCGCCTAAACCTTTCCAGAAAGCGCTGCCGGTAATCGTTAATAAATCCGCCGTTTTGCTTTTGCCGATTTCGATTGAGTTTCCCGCGTAATTCCATTTGCCGAGCCAATCGTTTATTGCCGGATTTGAATTCGTTTCCTTGAAATCAAGTTTATCGACCGCAATCCAGCCGACCGTTTCCGAGCCTTTTTTCGGCTGATACCAACTGCACGCCCATTTGCCGAACGTGCGCGAAACAATCACTTCATCATTCGGAATGACGTAGCTTTTCGTCTGGCAATTTTTGTCGTTCGGGCAAGCGCGGCTGTCGTCGCCGTAAAAATAAACTCTTTCGTTTTTTGCGCCTTTAACGCTCGCAAGTTTAAACTCGCGGCTTTCGCGCGGGAAAAATCCGTTGCGACACAGATTTTCGGGATTTCCTTCCAGTTGAGCAAACGTATTTATTGCAAATAAAAGTGTAATCGCTGTCGATAAAATAAATAATTTCATGGAATTTCCTTTCCTCTCACGCTTTTAGGAACGGTTAATCCGCCTTCTTTTGCAGAATTTTTCGGCGCAGGTAATCGAGCGCCGCCGAGCTTGCGCGCCAGCGAATCAGCTCGCGGTCGCCGGGCAGCATTATTTTAAATGATTTCGTTTTGCTCGCGTCCGCGTAGCCGATAAAAACCAGCCCGACGGGTTTTTCGGCGCTGCCGCCGGTCGGTCCGGCGACGCCCGTGATGGAAATCGCGTAATCGGTCTGCGTTCGCTCGCGCATTCCTTTCGCCATCGCTTCGGCGACTTCCGCGCTGACCGCGCCGTGTTTTTCGATTAACTGCGCCGGAACATTCAGCGTTCTCGTTTTCGCTTCGTTGGCGTAGGCGACGACGCCTTCGATAAAATATTTTGAAGAACCGGAAATTTCGGTCAGCCGCTGCGCGATTAAGCCGCCGGTGCAGCTTTCGGCGAGCGAAAGTGTTTCGCCGCGGTCGGAAAGAAGTTTTCCCACGACTTCTTCCATCTTTTCGCCGTTTAAGGCAAAAACCGCCGCGCCGAGCGTTGCGGCGATTTTCGACGCGACTTCTTCAATCAAGCGTTCGGCTTCGGCTTCGTTTTCAGCTTGCGCCGTCAGGTGAATCTCGATTTCCGAACGATTAAAAAGAATCGTCGTCTGCGGGTTTTCGTATTGTTTATAAACGGGCGCGATTTTTTCGTCGACCGCCGATTCGCCCATTCCCGAAACGCGCAGGATTCGACGCCTGACGCAGATTTCACCGGCTTTTTCGCGCAGTTTCGGCAAAACGTACTGCTCGAACATCGGTTTTAATTCGCGCGGCGGACCGGGCAAAACGACGTGAAATTTTCCTTCCGTTTCCAGAAGCATTCCGACCGCCGAGCCGTTCGGATTCGGCAAAACTTCCGCGCCGTCGATGATGAACGCCTGCCGTTTATTTATCTCCGGCATCTCGCGTCCCCAACGGCGAAATCTTTCGCGCAAATCGACGACTAATTCTTCCTGAAAAACCAGCTCGCGCCCCAGAGCGCGGGCGGAAACCTTTCGCGTGATGTCGTCTTCGGTCGGACCTAAACCGCCGGTCGAGATGACGATGTCCGAGCGCCGCGCCGCGTCCCTGACGGTTTCTTCAAGCCGCGCTTCGTCGTCGCCGACGACGGTTTTCAGCCTGACCTCGATGCCGATTTCGTTCAGCTTTTCGGTCAGCCATAAGCTGTTGGTATCTGTTTTGTCGGGAGTTAAAAGTTCGGAGCCGATGGCGATAATTTCTGCTGTAAGCATAAGGAAATATTAAAGTAAAAAGGCAAAAGGTAAAAGGCAAAAGTGAAGAAAATAATTCCTTACTTTTGCCTTTTACCTTTTGCCTTTGTCTTCTTTTCGCCTTCTTACTTCTCGCCGTAAAGGTCGTTCAAAACTTCCGAAATCGGCTTGCGCTGATTGTAGAGGTCATTCGGGTTTTGTTCTTTCGGCGCGCTGCCGTTTTCTTTCGCCGGCTCTTCGGCGGTCGTCACGGATTGAACGGGCTGGCGCGGCTGAAGCGGCTCGGATTTTTCCTTATTTTCCGCGAAATCTTCCGTATTTTCCGTGAAATGCGCGACGCCCGCGTCGGAAACGGTCGATAAAAACTCGTCTTTTCCGTTTTGCGCGGCGGCTTCGGCTTTCAAGCGTTTCTGCTCGGCAGCCGATTCGCGTTTCTTTTTATTGAGTTCTTTGACGGCGGCGCGGCTTTCTTCCAAAAGCGTCTTGCCGCGATTGCGGCGCGCGCGTTCCAGCGCCCGGACGGCGGCGGAAGTCTGCGGCGCGTCAGCCGGCTCGCGCTCGATTTTCCGCAGGATTTTCGTGTAGTTTCTCAATTCCGGCGAAGGATAATTGTAGGTCGATTCGTCGGAATTTTCGTTTTCCACGACGTATGCCAGGTGATTTATCGCGGCTTTGTGGTCGCCGAGCTTGTTGTAAAGCGCGCCGAGCGTGAAATAGACGAGCGGCGGCGCGCCGTTCATCGTCTGCAAAATGCGCTCGCCGCGCGCGATGACTTCCTGCACTTCAAACCCGAACCAGCGGCGCTCGTCGTCGCGCAAAATCTCGTTTGCCGAAAGGTAAAACTCGAAAACCTCGCGCACGCCGTTCGGCGAAGCGGTGGCGAAAGTTTTCCATAAGAAAAAGGCGAAAATTCCGAAAAATGCTATCACGAACATCGGAAAACCGACGGCGAAAAGCATCATCGCAATCACGCCGAAAGCCAGCGCGTACTGCGATTTTTCCTTCAACGAATCGGGGACTTTTTTCTGAAGTTTATCGTTGTTGCTGCTCACTACTGCTGCTCGTCTGTCTGAGAATTTTCATCATCCGAAGCTTTTTTACCGCTTCGAGTGGATTTTTTGCCTTTGGTCGCGTCTTCGGCTTCGCCTTTTGAAGCGTCGCCGTTCGATTCGGCTTTTTCGTCTTTCGCTTTATGCTCGTCCGGCGTTTTCGCTTCCTTTTGTTCTTTGTCCATTTTCAGACCGAATTCCGCCATGACGTCCATCACTTTGCCGAAAATGTGATACGGCGAATTCAAAATGAAAGAAAACGTTTCGCCGAGCGCGACGGCTTCGAGTTCGAGCAGCGCCGCGATTTTTTTCTCCAGCGGCATCTCGTCAAACTCTTTGCGAAAATCCTCGACCTTTTTGCGTTCTTTCGATTTTTCCTCTTCTTCGGTTGTCTGTTTTTTCTTTTCCGCCATAACTACAATTTCTCCCACCGCGACGACTTTTGCCTGGCAGGCAAGTCGTTCACCCTTGATAAATCTGTCCGAGCCGAGCGTTTCCAGCTCGGCTTTGGTCGGCTCGGAAAGCAGATTTTTACCGCTTTCAATCCGGACGGCGCACAAATCCGATTCGCCGCGCCGCTCGCATTCGCCGACTTCGATGCCCAGACGCTTTGCCGCGTCGTAAAGATAACTTCCAATAGCAATTACGCCGGTTCTTCCTTCAGGTTCAAATTTTATTTCAGCTTCCATTTTTATAAGTTATAAGTTCTAAGTTTTAAGTTTTGAATTTTGAATTCCGAATTTAACTTAAAACTCAAAATTCATAATTCATAATTCATAATTAGCGGGGCTTCCCCGATACGACGCGCACGCGCGGCTGCGCTCCCGACGCCGTCTGATGAACGTCGCTTTCCTTTGCCTGGCATTCGGCGCAAACGCCTAAAATCCGCAAACTGTGATGCGTCGGCTTAAAGCCGAATTTATCCGCCATCGCGTCCTGCAGAGCTTCGATTTCGGGCGAGAAAAATTCGATGACCTTGCCGCATTCGGTGCAAATCATATGGTCGTGATGCTCGTGATTGTAATGATGCTCGTAATAAGTTTTGCCGTCGCCGAAACGAACTTCGCGCGCTAAGCCAGCTTCGGTCAAAAGCTTCAGCGTGCGATAAACGGTCGTCTGCCCGACCGCCGGGTCTTGTTTCTGCACGAGCCAGTATAAATCTTCGCTGGACAGATGTTCTTCCGTCCGCAGAAAAATCTCCAGAATAAGGTCGCGCTGTCCCGTCCGGCGCAAACCGTATTTCTGGATATATTCCTGAAAAATTTCCTTTTCCTCTTGGAATTCCGCCTTTTTCTTCACCATATTTTTCGCCGCCGCCGGGAAATAAATTCCAGTGAATTTATTTTAACACTTACTGAAACTGTGCGAAACAAATTCAGCTCCACAGAACATAGAGAAAAAATTTGACGGGATGGGCAGGATGAACAGGATAAAAACGAAATTCAACCTTCTTGGTTTTAATTATCCTGTGTATCCTGTCCATCCTGTTTAAAGTCCGCGTTTATCTGCGTCCATCTGTGGTTAATTTCTCTTTTTCTCCTCGTGTAAAATGTTTTTCATCAGCGCCAGATTTTCCGCGTTCGCGCCGTGCATTCCGGCTAGATGCGTCGAACGAAGTCCGAGTTGCAAATAGACCGCAAGGAGTTCCGGCGCGAGCGTCTCGCTGATGGCGGCGATGTGTTTTTTCATCGTTTCCACGTCGGCGCGGGCAAACGTTCCGGTCAGAGCCTCGGCAGGCGTTTGCCTTTCGAGATTTTCCAGCGCGCTTTTCACCAGCGGCAGCAGGATTTCCTGCGCCCTTTCTTTTGACAAGCCGCAAGCGGCGAGCATTTCGACGGCGATGCTGATTAAAGCCGTGACGTGACCGGAAGCCGTCACCGCCGAAGCGTGATAAAGGGTTTTGAATTTCGTCTCGACGGTAAATGATTTGCCCTGTAAATCGCCGACAATTTTTTCGCCGACCGCGACCGCTTCCGCGTCGCCTTCAAGACAGAAAAAAACGTCCTTAAAACTGTCCGCGCCGAGAAACGAATCGCTGACGGAAACGAGCGGGTGAAGCGAGCCGACTTTGCATCCGAGCTCGCTTAAAGCGCGCAGAATCTGCGACGAAAGCGAGCCGCTCGTGTGAAAAACGAAAGGCTTACGCGGTAAATTTCCGGCTAAATCTGCGGCGACCGGTTCGATTTCCGAATCCTGCGTGGTAATAAAAATTATCTCCGCGCCGGCGAGCTTTCCGGTTTCGCCTGAAAGCAGAATTTGCGGCGGCGGGCTGATATTTTCGGCAATTTTACGGGCTGTTTCGCGCTTTCTGGCGACGAGATTTTCTATCGAATAGCCTTTTTTCGCCAGCGCCAGCGCCAACGCGCCGCCGAGCCTGCCGACGCCGATGATGGAAATTTTCATGCTTGAAAATTTACCACGATTCGACCAAAAGAGGCAGAAGCCCGCGCGAAAGCCGTGGCGGAATAATTTTAGATTGTCGATTGCAAGATTTTAGATTTGCCGTTAGCAAACGACCAATCCGAAATCTAAAATCTTAAATCTTCAATCAACGTCCGCCCTTGCTGACGCGCGGGCTTCTGCTTCTTAATTACGGGCTATTTATTTTCTTTTTTCAACCATTCATCAATCACAGCCTTCGTTATACCGAGCGGAATGCCGCAGGCAATACAGATGAAAAGCGTCATTTCCCAGGTTTTGAAAGCGCGAAATTCTTCGGCGGTGTATTCCTTTTTCTGCTTATCTAAAAATTTGTCGTCGACCGGTCGAATCGGCGCGGCGGGATATTTTATGTAGCCGTAAAGCATCGCCATTACCGCGACCGCGACAATTGCCAGTATTAAATAATCCAGGATGAGCGTTTTTTTCATCCGCGTTTAAATCTTCACCAGAACCGGCTCGCTCGGCAGCTCGTCGAGCCATTCGGTCATTTGGCGGCGCAGCTCTTCGCGGCTTAAGAAACCGTTTTCGGGCGGAAACTGAATTTCGAGAAGCGGCGAGGCGGGCATTGCTTTGACGGTTTTTTCCAGAATTATCAGCTCGGCGGTCGATAGCAGCGGGATTTCCCTGTTTTCCTTGAAAATATCCGCCAGTTTCAGCGCGGCTTCAGCGTATTCGACTTCTTTGGTCTGGTCGCCGAAATATTCGAGCAAAGGCACGAGCGTCCGGCTCAGAATCCGCAATGTTTTCCGGTAGCTTTCGCGTCCCTGATTGACCGTTTCTGCCAGAATGCGCGGCAGATTTTCCCACTCCTTCATCTGCGCGAGGCGAAACGGACAGGCGCAAAACGGATGTTCCTTGAGCATCTGGCGCACGTCCGAGCGGCAATCGAGCTCCTTGAAGCGGCGATTGATTTTCTGCGCTTTCTGCCAGTGATTTTTTTGAAAAATCGAGAGCGACGAGAGATTTTCAAATTCCCACCACTCGTCGGAGCGCATCATCTCGTCGAATTTTTCCAAAAGATGATGCGATTTCATCACGGTGTCGTGCTTGATGGCGAAATGCTCGACGTAAGCTTCGTGAAACAAAAGCCAGATTCTTTCCAGCTCGCGGTTTAAAATCTCGCTCGGCTGGACGGACATTTCGCGGATAAACTCAAGCAGTTTTTCGCGCAGTTTTTCGATGGTTTCGTCCTGCGTCATTTCGCAGACGGCGAGATATTTCCAGACCGTTTCACGACTTCCCGCGCCGTTAATAAAATCTTCGAGCTGCATCAAATCGCGCGTGCATTCCAAAAATTCCTTTTCCGAATCCGAGAAAGCGTCGGCGATGCGCTGCAGACAGTCTTCGAGCGAGACGGTTTCCTGCAAAACTTCCTTCACGGTTTCGGCGACCGCGCCGAAAGTTTTCTGCGCGTGCGTGGCGAGCCGCCAGATTTTCGTGTTGAGAATTTCTTCGGGCATCTGCTCGAAACGCTCCAGGACGTTGGCGCTCTGCCAGTCCAAAAGCCAGTTTTCCAAAGCTTTACGCACTTTTTCGCGGTCTTCGGGGTCATCGATGGTTTTAAAAGTATCGACCGCCGTCAAGGTTCGCGCCCAGTTGGTCAGCTCGGCGGAAGAATGCTGGACGCTTGCCGGTCGCGCGATGCCGACGATGTCGTCCCAGACGATTTTTAAATCCAGCGAGCGGCGATTGATGCGGTCGCCTTCTGAGGTGACGAATTCGATGCGGCGCTGCGCCACCAAAGCGGCGAGAATCAAATGCTGCGCCTCGGCGACCAAGCCGTAAGGCTCGCTTTTTAAACGGCGCGAAACGTCGCGAAGCGAAACGGTCTCGCCGTTGCTGGCGTTTAAAAGCGCCAGAATTTCCTGCACGGAAGGCTGCTGCAAAAGATTTTCTTCCGTGTCGAGAACCAGATTGTTTCCGCGCAGAGCGACCAAGCCGAGCGGCGAGGCGAAGCTGGCGGCAAGCTGCTGAATTTCGGGAACGGTCTGGCGCGCGCCGCTGAAAAGGTCGCTGACCAGCCTGGAAACTTCGTCCATTCCCAGCACGTCGGCAAAAATCGGGTGCGCCGGATAACGCGCTTCGAAAAGCGGCGTGAGCGTTTCGGAAAGCACGTCGCCGAGCGAATTTGCCGCGCGCGCTTTTTCGGTAAATTCGTGGCTGTAGCCGTCGATTAAAATTTTTCCGTTTTCGAGAAAAATGCGATTCCAGATTTTTTCGACCGCGCGGCTGTGCGTGTGTCCGGCGGCGCGCACCTGTTCGCCGAACGATTCGCGCAGGCTCGCATCGTTGAGCAAAACCGCGTAACGCAAAATCGTTTCTTCTTCCTCTCTTTCGAGCGGCGCGGGCTGCCAGACGACGGTCGAATTTTCGTTTGTCGCCGGAGCGGGCGCGCCTGTCTTTTGCGGCTGATTGACGAGGATTTGCCAGTCGAGAAAATCTGCGGCGTTTTCGGAGCTGGCGCGCGGTGCGCCGTCATTGGAATTCCAAATCAGACGGACGCGGCGACTGCCGCCGCGCCAGATAACCGTGCAATCGGTCGCCTTGGACGCTTCATTTTCCGCCGGAATAATCCAATCGGGAAAACGCTCGCCCGCGAAACGCCGGAGGATTTTCGGCACGACGTCGGGCGAAATTCCCGCCGAAGCTTCGTTGAGAGCGTCATTTAAACTGTCTTTGCTGCTGACTTTCAGGCTGTAGCGGATTTCCCTGCCCGCTTCCTGTTTGCGGTTGACGGCGTCGGGGAAAATCGAGACGAAAGTTTCGAGCAAATCTTCGACCTGTTTGATGGAATTTTGCGGTGCGTTTTCGTCGTAAATCAGCATCGCGGCGCTGATTTCGCTGGCGGTCGTGCCGTCGCCGTCGAGCGACAAAAGCATCAGCGCCTTCAAAACGAGCTTCGCCTGAAGGCGCTGCATCACGGGAACGTGCGC
>DASVWG010000511.1:0-4322 GCA_036389695.1 Pyrinomonadaceae bacterium | reverse complement strand
CGCTCAGAGGCTTGCTTAACTTTAGCATCGTAGGCGCGATACGACATTATTTCGACCAGCGCGGCATCGTTTGGAATTGCCGCCCGCACCTTTTCAATCGTGACGGGCTGCGACTCCGCGCGAAATTCGGCGCTTCTTGTGCTGATTAGAGATTCGAGACGCTCGTTCTCCGATTGTAATTTTGCAATCGTCGCCTGATACTGCGCCGGCGATGTATTGCCCAGACCTTTTATTATAAGCGCGGCTAACTGACTGCGGACGAATATTAATTGTTCGAGCAGCAATTTGTCTTGCGAAGAAAGGCGGCGGCGCAATGCGCCTATCTGGTTGCTTGTGACGTCGAGCACTCGCCCTTTTCGGCGCAGGATTGTTGTCAATGCCAACCGGGCGGATGCTTGATTTTTTGAGCTATGGCGAACGTGCAGTGAGACGGTGTCGTTAGTTTCATCCGCCAGAGTGGAAATGTAAACTTGCTTTTGGTTTTCCGAACCTGCAGCCAGAATAATTCCGAGATTGTATTCCCGGATGTTATTGCTGCGGGTGCGTATCTTGACAGCCTGCTCGTAATCGCCTTTTACCTCATATAGTACTGCCAAACTATTAAGCGCAACGGCAGTATCGGGATGTTCATTCCCAAGGTTTTTTTCAAAGGCGGCAACTGCCCGCTGCAAAAGCGATTCGGCGCGCGCATAATCACCTTTTGTTTTGGATATCGATGAAAGATTGATAAGAAAACGCGCGGTCATCGGATGCTCCCTGCCCATCGCTTTCTCGCTGATTTCGAGTGCGCGCCGGTAGAGCGATTCAGCGCGTATATAATCGCCTTTACCTTCATACAAATATGCAAGATTGTTCAGCGCATTGGCGGTCTCGGGGTGCTCTAATCCAAATGTCTTTTCGCTGATAGCTACTGCGCGCAGAAGAAGCGGTTCGGCACGCGCGGAGTCACCTTTTTTGATGTATACTGCCGCTAAATAGATAAGCGAATAGACGACCTCTTGATGCTCTGCGCCTAGTACTTTTTCCCGAATAGCCAGGCTTCGCCGAGAAAGCGATTCGGCGCGCGCCCAATCGCCTAATGCCAGATATAATTGCGATAGATTG
Source organism: Pyrinomonadaceae bacterium (assembly GCA_036389695.1). Taxonomy (GTDB): domain Bacteria; phylum Acidobacteriota; class Blastocatellia; order Pyrinomonadales; family Pyrinomonadaceae; genus JALZHR01. The sequence continues at coordinate 3,218 of DASVWG010000511.1, read as the reverse complement.
CCAAGTGTCTGAGCGACTACGGGATGCTCTGTGCCGAGTGCTTTTTCAAGAATCAGTAGAGAGCGCCGGTAAATCGGCTCGGCGAGAACGTATTCACCCCTCGCCTGATACATTGTCGCTAGATTTAAGAACATACCGGCAACATCAGGATTTTCCGCTCCGAGCGTCTTCTCGCCAATTGTTATGGCGCGTTGATAAGCCTTTTCAGCACGCTCGTAATCGCCCATCTGGTCATATAGTGTCGCCAGATTATTAAGCAATCTGGCAACACTGATACTATCTGCGCCAAGAAAGCGTTCCTGCAACGCTAAAGACTTCTCCATAACTCCGATTGCTTCAACATATTTGCCGGTTTCAAACAGCCGTTCACCTTCTTCCGCCAGCCGTTCAGCCTCATTTAAGCCTTTCACCCGCTCTCTATCTTCGGTTGTTGCCGCGCGCAGCTCTTCAACGCGCGCCATATAGCGCCCGTTCGCGGCATCTTTCTCAAGCGAACGAACCTCAAGCTGATACTTACCTGCAACTTCCGTTATTGCCGTAACAGTTTCCGTTCCTTCCGTCCCGTTCGGGCTGTCAGCTTCGACAATCTTTCTGCCGCCGGGCTCGATTAACGTCGCCACGACATCAATGCCGCGCTGCTCGACGACCAGGCGCACGAACTGTCCAGCCGCGAGATTTATATTGTAGATATGCACGGCACCGCCGGATAATTCACGCTCTATCTGTTTTCCTAATTCAAGCGAGCGAATGTCGCCGCTGGTCGGCGGAATGGCGTCTGATTGACCTGTCGCGCTGCCTGCCAGAATTGCGAGAAAGGTAATGACTGCAAGCGATAATCCTGATGAAAATTTCCTGAAGATTCGGCGCATCTTTTGACTCCTTTGGAGATATGAATAAATGCCTGCCTGAAATCGGCGGCTTGAAAAACCGCTTCAAAATTATTATTTCCGGTGATGAACCCGGCAACTATATCACATTCTAATTTATTGAAGAAAATTTCGCTGAACATTAATGCGGCGGGCGGATTATGACTTCGGACGAAGATTCCCGTCCGGGGCATAGCTGGTTTTTACAATGCCGGACTGTTTGACGGGAAAGCTCAGCCGAAATTGAGACGAGATTTTCACCCCGAATTTTATTCGGTTGGAAAGCAGAAAAAAAGTTGAAACATTTCTGTCGGGTTCATTCATAAGGGGTGTAGCAGGAATTTAATAAATCCGGTTTGAAGGAGTTGATTATGAACATACAGCCCGAAAAAGCATTACGTCTGGCGCGAACATTATTCGTTCTCGTTTTTACGCTTTTTATATCCGTCTCGCTGGCTGACGGTCAGCGGAAAACGCCGGGCGGGCGACGCACGCCGCAACCCGTAAAAACCCGACCGCTTCCGCCAAGACAAGTCGCCGCCGCCAACGCGTCGGTTATAACGCAAATCTCGCTGCCGGAACTCGTGCAGCGCGTCAAGCCGTCGGTGGTTCTGATTCGTGTTTTTGATAAAGACGGCAAAGTCGCTAAGGAAGGAAGCGCATTTTTTATCACGCCGACGCGCGTCGTCACCAATTACCACGTGATTGAAGGCGGCAACTCGGCGGAAATTTACTCGAATGAAGGATTCACTTATTCGGCGTCGCGGATTTTGTCCTACGATTCGAATACGGACCTCGCCATTATCGAAATCGAGCTGCCTGCCGGAGTGCAGTTTAAACCGTTGACAATCGCTCGCAATGGCGTGCGCGAAGGCGAGAGCATCGTCGTCATCGGCAACCCGCAAGGTCTGCGAGGAACCGTTTCACAAGGCATCGTCTCGGCGGTCAGACAAGCCGAGAAACAACAATCGTATGTCCAAATCACCGCGCCGATTTCACAGGGTTCAAGCGGCGGTCCGGTGATGAATATGCGCGGCGAGGTTATCGGCATTGCCACGTTCCAGTTAAATCAAGGTCAAAATCTGAATTTCGCAATATCCAGCTCGGCGCTCGGCGCGCTCTCAGAAAACGCCGAGCGCCTGAGCAAAGCCGTTCGCTTTTACGAGGACGGCGTCCGGCTCTATCGCGGCGGCAATCACCGGCGCGCCCTTGAAATGTTCGCTCAGGCGGTGAAAATTATCCCGGACTATGCCGCCGCCTGGCTGGCAGCCGGAAACGCTTATCTGGCGCTCGGCGAGACAGCTGACGCGCTGTCTGCCTTCGGCGAAGTGACGCGCCTTGAACCGAACAATGCTCAAGCCTACTTCAATTCCGGCGTCGCCTACGCGAAGCAGGGTCGTCACGCCGACGCCGTCAACTGTTTCCGGCGAGTCCTCGTCATCTATCCGAATTCTGTCGAAACCTATGTCGAGACAGGCAACGCTTATTTTGAGCTGAAGGATATTCGCGGCGCGATTGATTCATACAAACAGGCAATCCGCCTGCGACCGGACGATCCAAATGCAAATTACAACCTCGGTCTCGCCTATCTCGCCCGGGGCGAGCGTAAATCGGCACGAAAGCAGGTCAAGAAATTACGGGAGCTGGGCGCGTCTGAATTTGCGGACGAGCTTTCGCAGCAAATTCCTCGATAAATTGTTCGTTCATACGAAAATGAAAACGAGTTTTTGCCGGCAGTGAGCTTAATGATTTCGACGCTGCCATAAAATTTAGTGATTTTAACAAAAAAAAGGAGAACCCAAATGAACAAGCAAAAGGAGATGAAGACTATGAAAAGAACTCTAACATCATTGAGCACAGTAATATTGAAGTTAAAGGCGACAATTCAGCTGATAATGCTGCTCGGCGGAGCGCTCCTGTTTTCTCAGGTGACGAACGCCAGCGCCGCGCCCGCCGTCCGCTACAGTGTATCCGGCGTCAACAGCGTCTATGTCCGTGCCGCCCCCGGCTCTTATGCGATGGGACGCTTATACAACGGCGAGTTTATCGACATTCATCCCGGCAATATCACCTCCGATGGCTGGGCTTATGGACTGGCGCGCGGAGTTCATAACCGCTGCCTCTGGGTGCAGTATCAGCAAAGCGGCAATATACAACTTCAGAAAACCCGGGTCACGGTCTATGACAGCACCTGCGCGACCCCGAGAAATCTCAGTCAATCCGAATTTACTAACGGAGAGATTTGGAATCCCGGCGGCAGCGACGGCATGGGCTATATTCTCCCGAGACCGTCATACACGTGGGATAACTGGAACTGGCATGCCCGGACCGGAATTAATTCGCCGGGCTATG
>DASVWG010000510.1:0-7238 GCA_036389695.1 Pyrinomonadaceae bacterium | reverse complement strand
CCCTTTAAATCGTCAAAAACCGCTTCGACGCACCAGAAACAGCCTGCTCCGAGCGTCGCCGTTTCCAGATTTTGATTACTGCTCATTAAGATTCCCCTTGAAAATTCTTTTTTTTAAATCATACTCATAAGCGAATCATTTAGTCGAGTCGGGCGCCGTCGAGCCGAATTTTGACGTGTCGAACAGAAAAGCCGTCTGGTCGGCGGTCAGGATAAACAGGCGCTTGCCGTCGTCGGCAAACTGCGCGACCGAAATATTTTTGGTAAACGAAAGCCGCTCGCGCTCAGTGCCCGTCGCAATGTCGTAAACGGTTATTCTGCCCGGCACGTTGGCAATCGCTATCAAAGATGTCGTCGGCGAGATGGTCGCGCGGCTGCCGAAAAATCGCTGCAAAAGTCTGCCCTGCGAAATCGAATAAATTAAAATTCGGTTTTCATCGTCGGCGATAACCAGATAATCGCCCGCCGCCGTCGCATTCCGGACGGTAAACGAGCCTTCACCGGTTTCGAGCAGGAATTGTCCGGTTACTTTTCCGGTTTTCGGGTCGAGGATTTGAAAAAAGAAATCACCCGTTTTTTCCTGCATCGCAGACAGCTTCGCGCTTAAGCCGGCGTCTGTTTTGATAATGTTTTTCGCCGCCTTGCTGCTTAGCTCCCACGCCAGCGTCATCGTCTCTCGCGCCGGGCTGACGAAATAGCGCGGCGTTTCTTCATTAAACTGCCGCGTCCAGAGCGTCGCGCCGGTCTGCGCGTCGCGCACTTCCATAATCGTCTCGCGCGTTCCCACGCGCTTTTCGCGCTCTTCTTCGACGTAAGCCGGATTTTTTTCTTTCGCCTTTTCTTTTTCTTCCTTCGCGGTTTGGTCTTTCATGTCCTTTAAGGCGACGAGAAACTGACCGTATTGGCGCATATTTTTGTCCGTGACCGGGTTGCCCGGAACGACGTCGAGGTTTCGCGTATCCATGGCGGCGATTGTCCGCTCGTTTTTTTCCTGCTTGGGAAAATCGGCGTAGACCAGACCGTCGGGCGCAAAATAGCTGCCGCGAAAGCCGCGAATGTGCAGCACGCGCTCGCCCGTCTGCAGATTCCAGACCGCGCCGCGCGAGCGGTCAGACGCCGCCAGCCAGTTGGCATCGGGCGAAAGCGCCGTCGTGCGCAGGCTTCCGAACGGGCTGGGCGGCAGATTCAAAACCGCCAGCGGCTCTTTTTGACCAAACGGGAAAAGCGCGATTTCGCCGCTTCGAAGCTCGGTGATGAAATAATTTTCGTAAACGTCGAGCGCCGCTTTCTTGTTTGCCAGAATATATTTTCTGGCTTTTAAATCATAGACGCCGACCGCCGCGCCGCTGACCGGGCGCACCAATACGTAATCGCCGCGCTCGGCTTTCGTAAAAGACTTTCCGCTCAGCTCAAACTGTTCGACGCGCTCGCCCGACGGAAACGAAAAGACGCCGGATTTTTCCAGCTCTTTTCCGTATTGCCCGACGATTTTGTCCGGCGCGAGAAAGGCAAACGACGTAAACAGAAGTTTTTTGACGTTGTCGCCCAGCGAAATTTTCTTGCGCGTCGAAATGTCGACGGCAATCGCTTCCTGACGCGAGCCGTTCCAGGCGTCCCCGACTTTTCGCCCGGCGAGAAAGTAATGTCCGTCCGGCGAAAATTTTATATTGAAAATCGGAAGCTGGTCTAACTCCAGAATTTCCATAAAAGAAGTCCAGGCGTAATATTCGAGGTAAGAGGGCACATAAAATTCTTTTTCGCGAAAAATCGGCTCGTTGGTCGCGACGTCGTAGAGCGTCAAATCGCCGCTGAATTCGTAGCTCGCCAGAGTGTTGCCGTCCGGCGAAATTTCCGCCTGCCAGTAGCCGCGCGGAACGGCGACCTCGTGCGTCGAAATCAGGCTTTTTTCGGCGACGCTCCATTTCTGCACGCGCAGGTTTCGATTGTAGACGACGACGGTCGAAGAATCGGGCGTAAAAGCGGCGGGCAGAGCGTCTTCGGCGTCGATGCGGAAAAGCAGCTTGAAAGGCGCGCGGCTCAAGATGCTGACGCCGGAATTGTCCTGCGCCAGAACAAAATTTCCGTTCGGGCTAAAGCGAAAATGCTCGATGTCGCTCCGCAACGGCACCAAATTGCGGCGCAAAATCAAGCCGTTTAAAGATTCTTTGGTGCCCAAGCCCGAATAATTGATGACGAAGGCGCGCCATTTCTCGTAATCCTCTTTCGTATGCGCCGGGCTTTTATCCAGACATTTCGCCGGTGTCGCTTTCACCACTTCAATCATCTCGGTCAATCTTTTATCAGCGGATTTCGCGACGCCGAGAAAATTCGTCAGCACGTTTGTTTTTTTGGCTTCGGTAAATCTTCGCCAGAAAGCCGTGAAAACGTTCGGGTCGTAACCGGCGGCAATCATCGCATACATCGCGACGCGGTCGGCTTCGAGCTGCTGCTCGTCTTCGTGATTGCTTTCAAATCTAATCTGCTTGGTGTTCCACTTGTCGATCAGCTGGTGGTATTTATCAACCACGTCGCGATTGTCCTTAAAGCTGGTGACGTTCAGAATTTGTTTGAAATATTTGCTGAAGTCGATGGCTCCGTGGCGCACCGTCGCGTGACCGAGCTCGTGACCGATGATTCCGGCAAGCTCGTCCTCGCTGCGCGTAAAGCTGATGAGCTTGCGCGTCACGAAAATTTTTCCGCCCGCAAACGCAAAGGCGTTCGTGTCCGGCAAATCGACGACGTAAAAACGAAATTTGAGATTCGTTTTGGGCAGATGCCGGCTGATGCGGTCGCCGATGGATTGCAGGTAAGCGTTGACGCTCTCGTCGTCGATGACGCGATAATTTTTTTGCAGTTGTTCCACCATCGCTTCGCCGAGCGCCATCTCCTGTTGTTCGGTAAAAATATTCTGAGCGTTGTTGTTAAAAATGATGGCGGGCGGCTGGCATTCGCTTTGCGCCGAAGCGGCGTTTGCGCCAAACATCAAAGAAATAAGCAGAAGCGGCAGAAAAAGGTAAGATTTTCTCATAATTTTTCTATTGGCGATTGAGTCGGAATCGCGGCGAAATATATTTATAAAAGTATGTGGGAACATTAAACAGCCCGCGCGTGAGCCGTCGGAAGCTTCTCAAAACTTCTCTTCGCCAATCGGCTGTTTCGGATTTTAGTTTTAGTTTACTGACAGAGTGTGTCGAGCGAATATTATCACTTCCGCATCCGCCAGGGCAAGAAGCGAATCGTATCCGCCTTTAAAAAATCTCGTCAAAGCTGCGGATGATTTTGTGCCTCGACGCTTCGGCAACCGGCGCATTTCCCGGGCGCACGGACAAAGCAGTCTGCATTCCGGCTTCGCCCGCCGCGTCGAGTTCAGCTTCGATATCCGAAACGAACAGAAAGTTTTCCACAGGTGGAAAACTCTGTGCGGAAGCGATTCGGCGATAGCTTTCCGCTTCGCGTTTATGCCCGACGCGCGTGTCGAAATAATTGGAAATAAAAGCGGTTAAATCACCGTGATTGGTATATTTGAAAAGAAGCTTCTGCGCCAACCGGCTTCCCGAAGAATAAATCGCAATCGTTTTACTTTGCGATTTCCAGCGCTCGAACGCCTTCGGCACATCGTCGTAAACCGGCGAAACCAGCTCGCCCGATTCATAACCTTTCTGCCAGATTTTTCCCTGCAAAGATTTCAGAGGCGTCGATTTGCGGTCGTTCCTGATTAAAAAATGCAGGTAATTCGTCAGGCTTTTAACCAGATTTTCGCGCGTCGTTTCGTGCAGCAGCGGAATGTCCAAGCCGTCTTGAAAATCCCGTTCGTGTTCTTCGCGAAGCTCGTCGATTTCCGCTTGAATCGAATCGAAATTCTGCTTGACATATTCGCCGATTTTCTCGAAAGCGAAAGGAAAAAGCGTCCGGTGAACAAAATCAATCGGCGTGGTCGTGCCTTCGATGTCGAGCAGGATTACTTTAATCATTTCAGCCGCAGAGAAAAGAAACGATGAACGCGGAACGATGAACGATGAAACCAAATTAGCAATTCATCATTCATCATTCCGCGTTCATCGTTCATCGTTTCTTAATAGTTTTTCTCCAGACCGCTTTGCGTGTAATGCGGCGTCCAGCCGGAAACGTCCTGGAAAAGACGGATGGCGCGAACGGTTCGGTCTTCGCATAAATCGAACCAGTGTTTCGTTCCGCGCGGCACGCGAATCAAATCGCCCGCTTCCATCGTGATTGAAACGACGTCCGCGTCCGGCATCGCGATATGAAAACAGCCGTGACCTTTGACGATAAACCGCACCTCGTCCTCGTCGTGCCAGTGCTCGGGACGAAAGCGTTCGAGCATCGTTTCCAGATTCGGCGTCTCGGGCTTGATGTCGATGACGTCAGCCGTCACATAGCCGCCTTTCGTCTTTAATTTTTCGATTTCGCCCGCGTAAGCCGCGAGAATTTCTTCCGGCGCGGCATCGGGCGAAACTCTCGTATCGGTTTCCCAACGCTCGTAATCAATACCGATTTTCGCCAGATAATCGGCGATTTCGCGTTCATCTTTGAAAGTTAAATTTTTATCGGGAATATTTAAAACAGCCATAATAAATTATTTAACCTGCCAAATTATTTAATCTGCCTTCCCAGAACCTCAAACAAAAACTCGAAAATCTCGACGTGCCTTTTCGCTTCCGTGACGTCTTTGCCCCACGTGTAAAGCCCGTGACGGCGCAGGTAAATGCCGTGACACGCCGGGTTTTCGCGCAGCACGTTTTCGACGACGTGCGACAGCGCGACGTAATCCTGCGAGTTTTCGATAATCGGCAAAATCTCCGTGTGCTCGTGCGTCGTGACGCCCGACAAGCCTTTCAGCATCTCGTAGCCTTCGATTTCAATCGCGCCGTTTTCAAAAAAAACGTCCGACAGAATCGTGCCCCAGACCGAGTGCGTGTGCAGAATCGCGCCCGGATTGCGCATTCGATAAATCGTCAGATGCAGAAGCGTCTCGGCGGAAGGCTTGCCGAAGCCTTGCAAAACGTCGCTGTTATCGTCGAGTTCGAGAAACTGCGTCTCGTCCAGCGCGCCTTTGTCGTTGCCCGACGCCGTAATGCACAGGCGCAGCGGCTTATCGGAAATCTTCGCGCTGAAATTTCCGCTCGTCCCCAAAACCCAACTGCGATGGTAAAATTCGCGCCCGCAGAGCGCCAGAATTTTAGCTACACTTTGAAACTTCATCTCTAAAAGTCTAGCGAACTTGCAAAAGCGAAGCAACCAGGAGGCAGAAGCCCGCGCGTCGGGCAAGGGCGGAATCGAATGCAAAACGAAAAGTGCAAAACGCAAAATGAAGAAAGTGTTTTTATTTTGCATTTTGCATTTTAAATTTTGCGCTTTCTCCGCCCTTGCTGACGCGCGCGCCTTCTGCCTCGTTTATTATCCGCCGATGAAGCTCATCGAGCGCGAGGCGGGCGCGAATTCTTTGTCGTTGATAAAGTGGCGGGGTTCTTTTTTCATGATGACCGATTCGATAAATTCGATTATCTCCGCGCGGCTTGCGCCGCTTCTTAAACGGTCGCGCAGATTGTGTTCCGAAGTCGAAAAAAGACACGTGCGAATTTGCCCGTCAGCCGTCAGGCGAATCCGCGAGCAGGCGCCGCAGAACATTTCCGTCACCGGCGCGATAATGCCGATTTCGCCTCCCGCGCCGTCGGCGAAAGCATATTTCCAGGCGGTTTCCGCGCCGCGTGAAGCTTCCTTTAAACGAAGCGGAAAAACCCGTTCGATTTTTTCGCGGATTTCCCTGCCCGAAACGACCAAATTCCGGTTCCATTCGTGCGCCGAATCGAGCGGCATATATTCGATAAAGCGCATCGAAAGCTCTTGTTCGCGCGCAAATTTCGCCAGTTCAGCCACTTCATCGTCATTATAGCCGCGCACGATGACCGCATTGATTTTGACCGGATTTAAACCGGCATTTTGGGCGGCTTCAATCGCCTTTAAAACTTCTTCCAGTTTATCGACGCCCGTAATTCTCTGAAAATTCTCGCGCCTGAGACTGTCCAGCGAAATCGTCACGCGGTCAAGCCCGGCGCGTTTCAGATTTTCGGCGCGTTTCGCCAAAGTATGCCCGTTGGTTGTTAAGGCTAAATCCAATAATTGCGGATTTGTTTTTTGGTCTTCCGACTTTGGACTTTGGACTTTGGACTCTGGACTTTTCAAACGTGCGATTTTCTCAACCAATGTTTCGACATCTTTTCTGAGCAAAGGCTCGCCGCCGGTCAAGCGAATTTTTTCGATGCCGAGCGCGACGAAAATTTCCGACAAGTAAGCGATTTCTTCAAAAGTCAGAATCGTTTCTTTCCGCGCCAGCGGCGGCTCGCCGTCCGGCAGACAATAAAAACAACGAAAATTACAGCGGTCGGTCAAGCTGACGCGCAAATCCCGAATCCGCCTGCCGTAGGAATCTTTTAACACATTTAGATTTTAGATTTTTGAATGCGGATTGCAAAGCGGCGAAAATGCAAAACGCAAAACGTCGAAAATGCAAAACGCAAAATGCAAAGTGCAAAATGAAAGAATTTAATTCTGAATCTTGAATCTTAAATCCTTCTATTTTGCACTTTGCATTTTGCATTTTGCATTTTCGACTTAGCGATAAGCTTCGGCGATTTGTTTCAATTGCCCGAGCGTTTTTTCCTTTTCGACGAGCGGCAGGCGCGAAACGATTGTGCGCAGCTCGGCAATCAGGTTGTTAAAGTCGGCGCGGTCGGTCACGTCGGTCGGACCGGTAAAAGATGATTTTTGGTTTAAATCGGCAACTACAGCCGACAGAAATCTCGTCAGATTGGCGAGCGCTTCGGGCGCTTTTTTGCCGTTCGGATGCAGGCGCAGATATTCGCCGTTGGTCATCCGCTCGGAAAAAAGATAACAGTTGACGTAGCCTTCGCATTCGCCCGGCAGCGAATTTTTCGCGCCTTCCCACGCTATCTGGTCGGCAATCGCCGTCGCCGCATATTTTTTATGCAAATCCCAGAACAGATTTGAGACGACATACCATTCGCCCGCCGGGTCGCTGTAAATGACCGATTTTTCGTGAGCTTTGAGAAATTCCCGATACGGCGAGCGGTCGCCCTGACCGGACGGAATTTTTTTCAGAGCGGTTTGCAGCGCGAGCAGACGTTTGAGCTCGAGCTCAGCCGCCGCGTACGAGTTTCCAAGCTCGCCGCCGACCTGCGTCAGAAAATCGACCATTTCCGA
>DASVWG010000509.1:0-4223 GCA_036389695.1 Pyrinomonadaceae bacterium | reverse complement strand
AATCGTGAATCGTAAATCGTAAATCGCACGGTTTTTCTATTCACGATTTACAATTCACGATTCGCGCCTTTGTCAATTCACTATTCACGCCTTTGTCATTTGATAAAGCTGAACGTATTTGCGCGCCGCGTTTTCCCACGAATTGTCCTCGTTCATCCCGTTCCACTGCAGCTTGCGCCACGCGTCGCCGTCGGCGTAGGCAAACAGCGATTCGTAAATCTTTTCCAGGAATTTGTCAGCGCGAAATTCATTAAATTTAAAGCCGTTGCCCGTCCCGTTGACCAAATCGAAATTTTCCACCGTATCGTCCAGCCCGCCGACGGCGCGCACAATCGGCACAGTCCCGTAACGCAAACTATACATCTGGTTCAACCCGCACGGCTCAAAGCGCGAAGGCATCAAAAACACGTCTGCGCCCGCTTCGATAACGTGCGCCAGCGATTCGTTGTAACCTTTATAAATGCCGACCTGACGCGGCGCGCGGTCACGCAGAAATTGCAGAAAATCCTCGTATTTTTTCTCGCCCGAACCGAGCGCGACAAAATAAGCGCCCGAAGCGATAATGTCGCCCGCCGCCTGCTGAATCAGCTCGAAGCCTTTCTGCGCCGTCAGCCGCGAAACGTTCGCGAAAACGGGCTTGTCCAAATCGACCGGCAAACTGAATCTTTCCAAAAGCGCGCGCTTGCATTCGCGCTTGCCGCTCAAATCTTTCGCGTTATAATGCGCGGGCAATTCCGGGTCGGTTTCCGGATTCCAGACATCATAATCCACGCCGTTCGTGATGCCGATTAGACGATTCGCCCTTTGCCGCAAAAGCCACTCCAACCCGTAACCGTTTTCCGCCGTCTGAATCTCCTGCGCATATTTGCGCGAAACCGTCGAGAGCATATCCGCCACGCTCAAGCCCGCCTTCAAAGCCGAAGCCGCGCCGTCCGACAAAAACGCGTTGCGCTCAAAATCGCTGCTGAAACCCAATTTCCACAATTCTTCCGCGCCGAACACGCCCTGATACGCCATATTGTGAATCGAAAGCACCGTCCGCGTGTTCCGCCAATACGCATCCCAAAACCTTTTCGACGCAATCTCGACCGCCGCAAACCCCGTGTGCCAATCGTTCAAATGCACAATATCCGGCGCGTCCCCAATGCGCCTTAACAAAACCAGCGCCGCGTGATTAAAAAACGCGAACCGCTCGTAATCCTCATTAAACCCGTAAATCGACCCGCGATGAAAATACTCCGGCGCGTCAATCAAAAAAGTCGGCGACCCGTTCGCCTCGCTATAAAACGCCCGCGCCCGAAATGAGCGCCCGCGCCAATCAACCCAAAGGTCGTCAATCGCCGTCCGCCAAAGATATTCACCTTTAGTTTGCAAATAACAAGGCGTAATCAAAACCGAGTCCACGCCAACCTGCTTCAAAGCCTTCGGCAAAGCCCCCGCCACATCACCCAAACCGCCCGTCTTCGAATATGGAACTGCTTCCGCAGAAAGAACCGCAACGCGCAAAATAATTTTGTCCTATTTGATTCTAATAAAATGTATTTCTAACGATGTTGATTTTACAAGACTTCGCGGGCTTCGTCTATTTGCTTTATTTTTTTTACAGCTTTCCGAGTTTCCTGATTATTTTTTGAGCAAAACTTTGAGGCGTTTCTTTTGTTAAATCAACAAACGCGAGCGTCGGCAAAAGTCCGGGCAATTCCGTATCGTCAAAACGCGCGGGCAAAACATATTCTCTTTTTTCGTTTAAAGCATTCGCCAGCGCACTTTTACTTTCAAGTTTTGTATAGACTTTTTTTACATAACTTTCGGAAATGAAAACTACCACGAATTTCGTGCGTTTGCGATAAACATCGTCTAAAGTTTCGACTAGTTCTTTTCCCCACAAATCAATATTTATATCTTCATCGTCATCATAAAAAACTGAAACTTCATTTCTCTTTAACTCTGCATAAACTTCCCTGACAAACTTGCGGTCTTCACCTGCAAAACTCAATGCGACATCATACTGATACACAATAGGTAAATGTCCTAAAGACTTAAAAATAGCTTCATTTCTTCTATTCGCCCGACTCCATCTCTCATTCGGGGTTTCAAAACCATTCAACATTTCCGTAACATCTATTTCCGCATCAATATCGGGGAAATAATGTTTTTTTATACCCTTTTCTTCCAGTTTCAAAAGCGATTCATATAAAATCAAGCCTTTTTCGTGTTGAGCATATTCAATGACTTTCAGATTCGACATTGTTTGGTGAATCTTCTCAAACTGGCGGCGAATTATCGAAAGAAAACCGCGCCGCGTTTCCATTTTGCCGTCAATCCAAATAAAGATTTTCTTATCTTCAAGGTCGGCTTTGACCAGCGCGCGATTTTCTTTCCCGTTTTTCAGTACCACGCCTTTGCGCCAGTATGTTTCGCCGTCAATATATTCATTCATATTGACGATAAATCGCGTGATAAAACTTGCCGGTTCGATTTCGTAATGATATTGAAAACCCAAACCGTTTTCCTGCGGTTTCCAGCCGCTAAAATCAGGCTCCTGTTTTGGTAAAAGGTCAGGCACAAGAAAAATCTCGTCTGGTTTAAGTGGAAAACAGCGTTCGAATTTTTGCATCATCTGCACAATAAAGAGATGCTTATGTTTCGGATAACGCCGATTATCGAGAATTTTTTCGACCATTTCCAAATCCAAAACGCCGTGCTTGTCGTCAAGCATCTTTGAGGTCAGGATTTTATAAACGCCTTCGGTTATCCATTCGGGTTTTAAAACATTCGTGTCATTCAAACGTCGGTCATCGCGGAAATTCAGGACAACGCCCAAATCATGCAAAAATTTAATCAATGTTTCGCGGTCTAAATCTTTGGTGACGCCTTGTCGCTTACAAATCTTCAAATAATCTTCAAACGGAATATAGTTTTCTTTTAGATTTTCGAGCTTCTGCTTAACGGCAAACCATTTTTTTGAAAACGGCTCGAAAACGTGCGGCATTTCCTTGATTTCTTTTAGAATAATTTGTTTCAGCTTTTTGATATTCGTGCCTTTTTTGCAGGAAACTTTGATGATTTCACGAATGTTCGGATATTTCTCACGCAAGGCGCGTTCATCCAGATTCATCTGATGCTCGTCCGATTTGTTGCAGACGATAATCACCGGCGATTCGCCGCCTAGGTTTTGAATAAGCTTGAGCCATTCTTCCAAACGATTGGCTTTTTCATCCTGACGTGAAGCTAAAACCAATAGATAAAGACTTCTTTTCGTGAGAAAAAACTGGTGCGTGGCGTGTGTTATTTCCTGCCCGGCAAAATCCCAGATATTGATTTGAATATTACAATTCTTTTTGATTTCGACATTCCATTTATGAATATCAATGCCTTCGGTCTTCTCCGTTGTTTCAAATTTATCAAAAACAAGCCGATTAACCAGCGCGGTTTTCCCAACCGTTCCTTCTCCGAGAAGCAGCATTTTTATCTCATTAAGTGGTCGCTCTTTGCCGAGAACGTTCTCAAAATAATAATTGAGAATTACCTTAGGCTCACCTCGTCTTTTAACAATTTCAGGCGGTAGATTTAGTTGATTTCCTTCTAAACTGAGAATATTCAATTTTTTCAATTGATTTATCTCTTTCGGCAATTGACTTATTTTATTGTTTCGAAGAAAAAATCTCTGAAGATTGGTTAATTGAGCAATTTCTTTAGGCAAACTGGTTATTTGATTATTTCCTAAATGAATTTCTTCTAAATTTTTCAACTCTAATAATCCCTTAGGAATTTCATTTAATTGATTTTCTTCAAGAGCAATACCCCATAAATTTTTTAATTTACTAATTTCATCAGGCAATTCAACCAATTTATTATTAAAAAGAGAAAGTATTTCCAGTTTCTCCAGCTCACCTATCTCCTTGGGCAATTCACTCAATTGATTATCAAAAAGCCAAAGACTTCGTAAGTTTTTCAACTGAAATAGCGCTTTAGGTAGGTTAGTTAAATCCATTTTTTGCAATTCAAGCGTTTCACTTTCATTATTACGTTCCTCCCATTGTTTAATACGCGCGAGTGCTTCTCGATAGCCTTCGGAATGTTTATCAGCCATTTGGCGTTTCTCCTTGTGGGAAATTTTCGGTTTGAGATTTAAATAATGCCGTCATTGTAATGGCAAACGGGTTTGATGTAAATATGTTTGTGCGGTGGGTGGAGTTTGATACGAGGCAGAAGCTCGGGCC
>DASVWG010000508.1:0-6283 GCA_036389695.1 Pyrinomonadaceae bacterium | reverse complement strand
CTGCTCATCATTGATGATTTGCAAATTCCGTGTTTTCATCTGCGCGTTAATGGACAATGACAAAATTATGACTGCCAGCAGTATGTATATTTTCTGCATGATTATTCTCCTTAGAGCAAACGAATAATCGTTTGTATGAATTGATTCAAAGAACGGGTTCGGGCGGAAAAAAGAACAGCGATTTTTCAGCCAAAGACGGCTTTGCCCGAAAACGGATTGTCAGCGTTAGAAGAAATGAGCTTTCTACAGTGGAAACACCGCCGAATCCGGTTTTATGACAAAAGATATGATTTCCCGATTCAGGCGTCGCCCGTTGAAAGCTGATAACGGGATTTACGACTTAATGCGCGATTAGTTTCAGAAAAAACCGGAAATAAAGGCAAAAGTAAAAAGGCAAAAGGCAAAAGTAAAAAGAAAAAAATCAATTTCCTTACTTTTGCCTTTTGCCTTTTGCCTTTTGCCTTAAAATTTTCTTCTCAGATATTCACTTTATTTATCAATTCCCAGTAACCGACGTCAATCCATCTGCCCAGTTTATAACCGACTTCTCTAAAATGCGCGACTTTTTCAAAGCCCAGTCTTTCGTGAAAAACGATGCTCGCCTCATTCGGCAGCGCGATGCCGGCAAGAATCGCGTGAACGTCCGATTCGGCTAGCTCGTCAAACAAACGGACATAAAGCTGCGTCCCGATTTTACGCTGCTTCGCGTCGTTTTTCACATAAATCGAAACCTCAGCCGAATAAGCGTAAGCCTCGCGCAGCTTAAACTGCGCGGCGTAAGCGTAACCGAGAATTTCGCCGTTTTCTTCAAAAACGAGATACGGATATTTCTCGCTGGTTTCGACGATGCGCCTTTGCATTTCAGCGCCGCTCAAAGGCTCGGTTTCAAACGTATGATGCGTGTTTTTTATATAATAATTATAAACTTCCGCAATCTGCGCGGCGTCTTCCGGTTTTACTCTCCGCAGGCTCATTTCTCTTTTTTCAACTCCATTTTCGCAATCGATTCCAGATGAACTTCGTCCGGTCCGTCGGCGAGCCTTAAGGTGCGCGCGATAATCCAGTAATTCGCCAGCGGAAAATCCTGCGAGACGCCGCCCCCGCCGTGCGCCTGAATGGCGCGGTCGACGATTTTCAACACTGTGCGCGGCACGACCGCTTTTATCATCGCGATTTCCTTTCGCGCCGCTTTGTTTCCGACTTCGTCCATCATCCAAGCCGTTTTCAAAACCAGCAGCCGCGCCTGCTCGATTGCCAGACGCGCCTCGGCTATCCATTGACGAATGACGCCCTGCTCGGCAATCGGTTTTCCGAAAGCGACGCGCGCTTTCGCCCGTTCGCACATCAATTCCAGCGCCCGCTCGGCGACGCCAATCAGGCGCATACAATGATGCACGCGTCCGGGACCGAGACGACCCTGCGCGATTTCAAAGCCGCGACCTTCGCCCAAAATTAAATTCGACGCCGGCACGCGCACGTTTTCAAACAAAATTTCCGCGTGCCCGTTCGGCGCGTCGTCGTAGCCGAAAACATTTAAAATTCTTTCGACTTTCACGCCGTCGGCGTCGAGCGGAACGAGAACCATCGATTGCTGAAGATGTCTCGGCGCTGATTCGTCCGTTTTGCCCATAAAAATCGCCAGCTTACAGCGAGCGTCGCCCGCGCCGGTCGACCACCATTTTCTGCCGTTCAAAACGTATTCATCACCGTCTTTTTTAATAGACGAGCGAATATTCGTCGCGTCGCTTGAAGCAACGTCAGGCTCGGTCATCGCGAAACACGAGCGGATTTCGCCGTTCAGCAGCGGCTTGAGCCACGCGTCTTTCTGCTCCGCCGAGCCGTAGCGTTCCAAAACTTCCATATTGCCCGTGTCGGGCGCCGAGCAATTAAAAACTTCCGCCGACCAGTAAACTCTGCCCATTTCTTCGGCGAGCGGCGCGTATTCCAGATTCGTCAAACCGGAAATTTCGGGCAGAAACAAATTCCACAAATTTTCCGCCCGCGCTTTTTCCTTTAAATCTTCAATCAACTGCAAAGGCTGCCAGCGGTCGCCGGAATTTATCTCTGCGGTGTAGGCGCTTTCGTTCGGATAAATGTTTTTATCCATAAAATCCCTGACCCGTTTTTGCAGTTCGCGCGTTTTCGTTGAATAATCGAAATTCATAATTTTAGCCACAGATTAGCACGGAAAAATTTTGTATGAAAATTGCGGTTGCCGGAAAATATTCGGCGGACACAGCGGAAGAAAGACAGGCGAATTTCGAGGCGATGAACGAATCCGCCGCGCGCCTTTTGGAAATGGGGCACACGCCTTTAATCGGCGTCAACGCGGCGCTGCCCATCGTCGAGCGCGCTGACGTCGCGGATAAATACGAAGCGATAATGCAGATTTCGATGGCGGTCGTTTCCATTTGCGATGCGATTCTGGTCATCAGCCATTCAAAAGGCGCAGACCGCGAGCGCGATTTTTTTATTTCAAATAATCGTCCGGTTTATTATTCGCTTGAAGAAATCCCGCGTGGTTAATAAAAAGATTATGCCCGCGAAAGAACGCGAAAAAGGCAGAAACCCGCGTGCAAAATTAACCAATAAAATTTCGCGCCTTTTCGCGGGCATAATCTTTTAAAGTTTTATTAAATGACGCTCGTTTTTAACATAAAATATCTTTTGCTCGCCGCGTTTCTGTTCGCCGTCGAAGTCGGCATCGCGCTGTTTATCAAAGACGCGGTCGTGCGCCCGTTTGTCGGCGACGCGCTGGTGGTCATTTTAATCTATTGTTTTTTCAGAATATTTTTCCGCGTCGCTTACCGGAAAGCCGCGCTCGCGGTTTTCGCTTTCGCCGGTCTCATCGAGATTTTGCAGTATTTCGATTACGTCGCGCGGCTCGGGCTGGAAAATAATCGAGTGCTTTCCGTGATGCTCGGCAGAACTTTTGAATGGATGGATTTCGTCGCGTATCTCGCGGGCTTTTTATTTATTATATTGATTGAAAGTTTTTTCGAGCGGAAAAATTCAGACTGATTTATGAGCCACGACACCAAACCGATTCGCGCGGGCGAGGAACTGAACGAAGCCAATCTCGAAGCGTTTCTGCGCGAAAATCTCGGCGCGCAGCGAGACGAGAAAATCGAAATCTCGCAGTTTCCGGCGGGAAGCTCGAATCTGACTTATTGTATAAAAATCGGCGCTGAAGAATACGTTTTGCGCCGCCCGCCGTTCGGCAACCAGGTCAAATCCGCGCACGATATGTCGCGCGAATTTGGCGTTTTATCGAAGCTTTCAAAAGTTTACAGGGCGGCGCCGAAGCCTTTGATTTACTGCAATAATGAAACAGTTATCGGCTCGGAATTTTATTTAATGGAGCGGCGTAAAGGCTTGATTATTCGCGGCAAAGCGCCGCTGGCGTTGGAAAACTCGCCCGCGCTGCAAAGAAAAGTCGGCGAAAGCTTTATTGAAAATCTGGCAAATTTCCACGCGCTCGATTACCGGAAAATCGGTCTCGGCGATTTGGGAAAACCCGTCGGCTACGCGCGCCGTCAGGTCGAAGGCTGGACGAAAAGATACTTCAACGCCAAAACCGACGAGCATTTTGAACTCGAAAAATCAATCGAATGGCTCAACGAAAACATTCCCGCCGACAGCGGCGCCTCGCTCGTTCACAACGATTACAAATTCGACAACGTGATGCTCAATCCCGAAAATCTCACCGAAATCATCGCCGTTCTGGATTGGGAAATGACGACCGTCGGCGAGCCTCTGATGGATTTGGGAACCACGCTCGGCTACTGGATGTCGAAAGAAGCCGGCAGCGAGCTGCTTTCGATGCCCTTCAACCCGCGCGTTTTAATGGAAAATATTTCGCGAAAAGAACTGGTCGAAATCTACGCCGAAAAATCCGGTCGAGACGTTTCCCGGATGCTTTTCCATTACGCTTTCGGCACGTTTAAAATCGCCGTCATCGCCCAGCAGATTTATTTCCGCTTTTACAAAGGCTTCACGCGGGACAAACGTTTCGCCACGTTTAACCATTTCGTCAACGCGCTCGGCAAAATCGCTCTGCACGCGATTGAAACGGAAAGAATTTAGCCGCAGCAGAGGACACCGAAGAGAAATTAATCAGTTTTATCCTGCCTGTTAAGCCGCGAAGCCTGCCTTTAAATCTGTGTTTATCTGCGTAAATCTGCGGCTGCATTCTCTGTTTTTCTCTGTGTCCTCTGTGGCTAAATTCCTTTTTGTTGTAAAATCTAAGTTTTTATGAGCAACAGAAAACTCGGCATAGCCATCATCGGACTCGGCGGCGCGGTCGGCACGACGATGGTTGCCGGAATCGAATTATTGAAAAAAGGCTTAATCGGCACGGAAGGCTTGCCGCTGGCGGAGCTGCCGGAAAATTTAATCAAAGATTTGGCGGCTTATGAAAATATCATTTTCGGCGGCTGGGATTTGTTCGGCGAGCATCTGGCGAAAGCGGCTTCGACGCACGACGTTTTGACGCATAAACAATTTGTCGCGGTTGAAAATGATTTGCGGAAAATCAAGCCGTGGCGCGCCGCCGGAAATCGCGAATTTCTGGCGAATATCGAGGGCGAAAATAAAGTTTCCGGAAACAATTCGCACCGCGAAACAATCGAAAAAATCCGCAGGGATTTGCAGAAATTTAAAAAATCCTGCGGCGGCGATGCGGTCGTCATTAACCTCGGTTCGACCGAAAAGCTCGCCGACGAAGGCAATGAGATTTTCAATTCGCTTGCCGGTTTTGAAAAGGCTCTGGACGAAAATTCAAAAGAAATCTCGCCAGCGATGCTTTACGCTTACGCCGCGATTGCCGAGCAGATTCCGTATGGAAATTTCACGCCCTCGGTTTCGGCTGACGTTCCCGCATTGATTGAATACGCCGAAAAACAAAACGCGCCCGTCGCCGGAAAAGACGGCAAAACCGGGCAGACGATGATAAAAACCGTTCTCGCGCCCGCTTTCAAAACTCGCGCTTTGAAGGTCGAAGGCTGGTATTCGACAAATATCCTGGGAAACCGCGACGGCTTGGCTTTGTCAAACGAAGATTCGCTCGCCTCGAAAGTCAAAACCAAAGGCTCGGTTCTGGACGATATTTTAGGCTACAAAGTCGAAGACCATCTCGTCGATATTCGCTATTACCGCCCGCGCGGCGATAATAAAGAAGCGTGGGACAACATCGACGTGCGCGGTTTTCTCGGGCAGACGATGCAGATAAAAATAAATTTCCTGTGCAAAGATTCAATCCTCGCCGCGCCGCTCGCCATCGAAATCGCGCGCTGTCTGGATTTGGCGAAAAGACGCGGCGAAAAAGGCATCCAGCAGCAGCTTTCGGTTTTTTTCAAGCTGCCGATGACGAAAAACGAAAAGCCGGAACACGCGCTTTTCCGGCAGGAAAAAATGCTTCTTGATTGGCTGAGTGAAAATGAGTGACGCAGCGATGAAAAAGTTTCGTGAAGATTTCAATTCGATTGCTCCGTTTGAAACGGAAAAATGGAATCGGAACAATCATTATCACGGCTTTTTGCTCGAAAAACTGCCGCAAAATCGTCAACACATACTTGAGATTGGCTGCGGCATCGGAACATTTTCGCGTCTTTTATCGGCGCGCGCCAAGCTCGTCACGGCGATGGATTTATCGCCCAAGATGATAGAGATAGCCAAAAATCTCTCCGAATCTTACCCGAACATCGATTTCCAAATCGCCGATGTTTTGGAAACGAATTTTCCCGACGAACATTTCGACGCCATCGTCTCCATCGCGACTTTTCACCATCTGCCTCTGGAGCAGGTTTTACCGAAATTGAAAAGGGCTCTGAAACCGGGCGGCAGGTTATTAATTCTGGATATTTCGAGAATGGAAAGCGTTCCGGATTTCCTCACCGCAGCGGTCGCCGTTCCGCTCGGCGCGCTTCTAAAAATTTTTCACAACGGCTTTGCCCGCCCAACCAAAGCCGAACGCGAAGCGTGGGCGCGACACGACGAAACCGATTGCTTTTTGAGTTTTTCGGAAGCGAAACGAATTTATTCAAATCATCTTGAAAACGCGTCCGTGCAGAGACATCTTTTCTTTCGGTATTCGGTAATCTGGGAAAAGTGATTTTTCCAACCGCCCAAACATGTGCTTTTTGAGCAGGAACAAATGTTTTTGGATTGGTTGAAAAAATAGTTTTTAATTTAACTCTTCTGGCATAGCTTCAATATCATTTAATTCAATTTCACTTAAGGAATCAATCATAGGGATGATAATCGGCGATAGTGCTTTTGTAGT
>DASVWG010000507.1:0-10422 GCA_036389695.1 Pyrinomonadaceae bacterium | reverse complement strand
CAAGGCAGGGTTTATGAAAAAACATCTTCTTCCGTGCGGAATTTTCATTCTGCTGTTTTCGCTTGCGGCGTTTTCCCAAACGCCCGCGCCGACGCCGCAAAATCAGACGAAAAATCAAACGACGACCGACCCGGACGAGAAAAATTCCGATTTGGTGATTACGGCAAACGTCCGCGCCCGCGAGCTGAAAGTCGAAATCGTGCCGAATCCGGACGTCAAATTTCCCGGCAAACCCGACCGCCAGACCGTCTGGGAAGCCGACCGCGAAAATCTTCCCGAAAAAATCGAGCCGGGCGTGACCTACCGCGACATCGGCATTCGCCTGCGCATCTACAGCCGTTTCGCAGAGATTCAGCGAATCGTGCTGGAAGCGCTGGACGAAGAACCGCCCGCAACCGTCGTCAATCAAGCTTCGCCTGTGGAAACACCTGAGAATAAGGCGCTTACGCCGCCGACCGAACCAGTCGCCCGCAAGACGAAACCAAAAACCGCCCGCACCGGACGAACGAGAAAATAAGGAGAATCCGATGAAATCTATCGCTCTTTGGCGCGTTTTGTTTTTCGCCTTCGGTCTGGTCGCCGCGTCTCTGATTTTTTCCGCCGACGCGCGCGGGCAGAATCAAACCGCGCCTATGCGCTCTACAGCGGCGGACGAAGATTTTGAACTGAACATCAACGACAGCCGCACGACCGAGACCAACTACAAACGCTCGACCAGCGTGGAAATCAACGAGGCAAACGTTTCGGTCGGCGTCGGCGCGAGCGTGCAGGCGCAGAAAATCGACCTTTTCCTGCGCGGCGTGACGGGCAGAGTCCGCTTTCGCGCGTCGCTCGAAGCGATTCGCCGCCGCATCGAACAAGCCAATCAGACGCGCCCGCCGAATCCGGGCAATCAATAAAATTTTAAATGCTATTCACCGCGCTCTAAATCCAATTTCAGGCGCGGCTTTTAACGAGGAGGAGACCAATGAAAAAAACTTTTTTCAGCTTAACTTTTATCTTTATTTTGAGCCTTGCGGTTTACGCTCAAACGACGACGGGCGACGCTAATACGAGCATCACGACGCGAACCGCGACGCCGACGCCGACGCCGACGCGCCCGCGCGCCACGCCGACGCCGGTTACGCCCGTGCGACAATTGACCGCCGAAGAACAACAGCGCCAGCGCGAATCCAGCGAGCGCCGCCGGCAGGAAGCGGCAAGCGGCGACCCGGACGTCCTGCTCGACGTGCCGAATCTTTCGGTCGATGAAATAAATCTGGAAGTGGAGAATTTAAGGGCGAAAGTCTCGCTCGACGCGCGGCTGGCAAATCTTTTGCAGCTGACGGCGGGCGCCGACGCCAGCATCGACAAAGTGAAATTGACTATCAAAGGCGTCCGCGCGGAAGTTTTGCTGAAAGTGCGGCTCGATAACGTGGCGGCTATCATCGACCGCACCTTGACGACGATTGACCGCAACCCGCAGATTCTCGAACGGCTTCTGACCTCGGTCGACAACACGGTCAACACGGTCGGAAACGTGGCAAATACCGCATTACAGCCGGGCGGCGTTTTAAGCCAGACCGTTAACACGCTCGGTCAAACCGTCCAGCGAACTCTGGACACGACCGGCAACATCGTCGAAAAAACTCTGGATACGACCGGCAAAGTCGTCAATCAACGCACGCTCGGCTCGGTTCTCGACACGGCGGCGACCGGCTTGCGCGTCGTCGGCGAGACGACCAATAGCGCCGGACAAACCGTCCGCCGTTTGCAGGACGCTTCGGGCGGCGTCATCGAAGTCGTACTTGATTCCGCCGGAAAAATCGTCAGTTCCCGAATCGTGAGCGGCGCGGGCGTTCAGCCGAGATAGTAAAAATTATTTCATCGAAAATTATTAAGGCGGGAACATTGCCCGCCTTTTTGTCCGTTCGATAATTTTAGTGAATCCAGGGTTGATAATAATCTTTTATTTCCCAATCTCCATCTTTATAAACGAGCCAATAAATAGCCGTCGTGCCGCCGGTAGTGGCTTCGGAATAAGGCGAGCGAAAAACTAAAGCCTGCTTTTTATCTCTGGTAAATCCGACTCTCGAAACAGTAATTATCAAATCAAAATTAAAAACTATTTCTTTTCCCGCATCGAAATTCGGTTTCGGCTGGTCGGTGAACCTAAAGCCTTTTAATTTATCTTCAATCCGATAAGATTGCTTGTTTTTCAAACTAAAATCTTCGAGAAGTTCCTGAGAGATTTGCGGCATTTTCTTTTTCGCGGCTTTGATGTATCTCGGATGTATGCTCTCGGTGAAGCGCTCGATTACACACTGGCAACGTAAGAATTTTGCATAAAAATCATATTCTTCCTGCGTAATTTCCGCCTGCGCGAAAAGATTGCCGCTTCCGAGCGCAATCAATAAAAATATAAAGATTGTTCTTTTCACCTTCTATCTCCTGAAAATCATCACTAAAACGGCAATCACCGCGATTATAAACAGCACTAAAAGCGTAATCTTTATCCAGCTATACGGGCGTTCGCCCTGCACTTCCCCGGTTCTGCCGTTGACGACGATTTGGAAGATTCGGTCGTTGAAGCGATACGCGCCCGCGTAAACCGGCAGCAGCAGATGTTTGAAGGTGATGTTGGAAAACTGCGTCGAGATATGGCTGACGCGCTGTTCGTCGCCGCCGATGTCGCGGCGGACGTCCGTCTGAATCACGCCGTCGGCGGTTTGGCGGAAAATTTCGTAGCCTTCGAGCAGCGTGACCTGATAAGTCTGCGCTTTGTGTCCCGACAGATACGCCGGTTCGTAGGGTTTCAACTCGTGCAAATCCCACGGCTCAAGCCCGTCGAGATAATTTTTCGGCAGGCGTTTGGTCGCGGGCACGCAAACGTCGTCAAACTGGCGCGAGACGGAGCCGTGCGCCGGATACCAGTTTGTATGCCTGACCTGACGCGATTTTTGCTCGCCGTTTTCCTCGTAGTGTTCGGTTGTGTAATAATGTTCGCCGCGCTCGCCCGTGTAAGAGGTTTGCGAAAAAGCGTCGTAAGTCCAATACGGGATGTAGACGCTGCTCAATTTGTCGGGCTGCGCGAATTCTTTCAGCTTTGACGGCGCGAACCAGCGCGAATTTATCCAGCTTTTCAGGCTTTCGTTTGCCTGCTTGTCCGTCACGCGAAACGGCAGAACGCCTTCGGGCGCAATCATCGGGTCGGCTGATTTCGGCTGCGCGACGATTTTCGCGCCGCAGAAATCGCAGTCGCGCGCGGTTTCGGGCGGCGTAAAAACGACAATCGCGCCGCACGAGTCGCAGCCGACCTGCATCGCGTCCTGCGCCAGCGGCTGGAGATTCTCCGCGCCCGCCCGCAGAAACTGCTCGTAATCTTTTTCTTCGACCGCGCCTTCCGCTTTGATTTCCTGCGTGTGCGCGCAGTAAGGACAGGTCAGAAGACCGTTTTGCGGGTTGAAAACCATATTCGCGCCGCAGTTTTCGCATAAAAAACGATTGATATTTTCGCGTTTGATTTCAGGTGCGTTTTGCATAGACTCACAGAAGATTAAACTAAAAACTTGCAGATTCTCAAGGCGGTAAACAAGGATTACCCAATTGGATAGGCACCAATATCAGAAAAGAGATTGCCGAATTTAAACGTTTTCCGAGTTGTGGTGTTTATTGATAAGGTGGAGAAACAAATAAAATGAAATACTGTTTTATTATCTTACTTTGTATTTTTGCCTTCCCGGTCGCCGGTCACTGCCGGTGTCCGAAGAATTCCGATTCTTTATACAACAGGGAAAAATTGCTGCTTGAGCTTGAAGACACCTTAAAAACCTCGATACCGATTTATGAAAACCTGGAGTATACGGGGTTTTTTGTTTATGATTTGACGGATTCGCCCAATAACTTTCTTCTTAACCGGTATAACCAAACGGAGGGATGCATAAACTTCATTGACGGACACGTTTACCATTTTTCCACGATTGACTTCGAAGAGTCATTCAGTCACATTGCCTTTTTAGAAAACGGAAAGGTGAAAATATTCAAATCTATCAACTGCGTAAATGGTGAAGATAATCTGTCGGATGTCGTCGAATACGCCGAGAAGACATTGAAAAAAGGTAAAAAGAAGGATGAAACGCTGATTCGCTTAAAAAACTATCGCCGGTATGGTTTTTACCGCACGACTGACAGTTATCGGGTTTCATGTAATTGGAAAACGAAAATTCCTGATAATTCCGACAAATTATATGACCGCTATAAAGTTCTCGATGCTCTCGGAAGAGTATTCGCCGCCGCCATTTCCAAAGAAACCTGGGGACGGCTTTTTCAGCATTTTTTTATTGAAGAGTCGAGAGGCAACGGCTTTTTTGTTTATGATTTAACCGAGCCGTCAAATAAACAAACATCTTTGCTTGAACGAGTCGAATTTAAAAACAATCACGTTTATCATTTCGCCTTGATTGATTTGCCTTTTTCATTCAGCAATATCGTCGTTCTCGAAGACGGGAAGCTGAAAATCTTTAAGACAGTCAACTGCAAAGGCAAGGGCGACAGTATGAAAGATGTTATTGCTTATCTGAATGGGAAATTGAAAAATGATAAAAATAAAGACGAGATTATCAAGCGCGTGAAAAATTACCGGGAATATGGCGTTTATGCTTCTTTTAAAGGTTTGTCCGCGCCTCAGTGTGCAAAAGCTGTCTCTGCTAAAGATTGACATCCTGCCGCCTGGCAGCAATATCTTCTGACTTGGCAGCGTTTTGTCTTTTCCCGCAAATTGTGGCTCAATCGAATCAATGCTCAGGCAATTTCGCGATAAATTTCTGCTGGAGACGGTCGTTTTCGTGTCGGGCGCGCTGGTGATGATTTACGAGATTATCGGCTCGCGGCTGCTCGCGCCGCATATCGGGACTTCGACGTATATCTGGACGAGCTTAATCGGCGTTATTTTGGGCAGCCTGAGCGTCGGCTACTGGCTCGGCGGGCGCATTGCCGACCGCCAGCCGGATTTGAAGATTCTGTCGGCGATTTTATTTTTCGCGGGCGCTTTAACGACTTTGACGCTGCTTTTGCACGAAATTATTCTCTCGGCGCTGGCAAACGCTTCCGTCAGGCTGGAATTGAAAGCCATCGCCGCCGCGCTCGTTTTATTCGCGCCGTCAAGCGTTTTGTTCGGTTTCGTCACGCCGTATGCGGTTCGTCTGAAAATGCTGAGCGTCGAAGATGCGGGCAAAACCGTCGGCAGGCTTTACGCGCTTTCGACGGTCGGAAGCATTTCGGGAACGTTCGCCGCCGGATTTGTCCTGTTGCCGTTCGTCGGCAGCGTTCGCTCGCTTTATCTGATTATCGCCGCGCTGTTTACGCTTTCGATTTTGCTCGTTCCGTTTCAACTGACGGCGAAAAAACTTTATGTTTTGATTCTCTTCGTGTTGGCAATCGGGCTGAACGAATTTTACGCTTACGCTTTGTATCGCAGCCACGATTTGCACGATTTCGACACGCATTACAATCGCCTGCGCGTCTTTCGCGCGACGGACGAAAGAACGCAGAAATCGATGACGGCTTTGACGACCGACCCTTTGACGACGCAGTCGGCGATTTTTCTCGACAGCGACGAGATGGTTTTGCGCTATTCGCGGTTTTATCATCTTTTGCGCCATTTCAAACCCGATTTTCAAAACACGCTCATCATCGGCGGCGCGGGCTACACTTTCCCGTCCGAATATCTTCGGAAATATCCCGACAAAAAAATCGACGTCGTCGAGATTGACCCGCAAATGACCGAAATCGCGCGGCGTTTTTTTCGCTTGAAAGACAATCCGCAGATGCGGATTTTTCACGCCGACGGGCGCGTTTTTCTGAACCGAACCCGGGATAAATACGATGTCGTGCTAATCGACGCCTTCGGCTCGGTTTATTCCGTGCCGTTTCAACTGACGACCGTCGAAGCGGCGCAAAAAATGCGCGACGCTCTGACGGACGACGGCGCGGTGCTTTTGAATATGATTTCGGCAATCGAGGGCGAAGGCTCGCTGTTTCTGCAAGCCGAATACAAAACTTTGCAGACAATTTTCCCGCGCGTTTATTTGTTCAAAGTCCGCGCCGACCGCGACGCCGCGACGCCGCAAAACCTGATTCTGGTCGCTTCCAAGTCCGACAAAATTTCGCTTGAATCGAGCGACGAAGAAATCGCCGCTTTATTTGAGAATCTTTACGAAAAGCCTTTGCAGTTAACCGTTCCCGTTTTAACCGACGACCTCGCGCCGGTCGAATATTACAATTCCTTCGCGCAAAAGTTAGCTCGCTAATCGGAAATGTAGGGGCAGGTCTTGTGCCTGCCCGATGAGCGCAGCGAATAAGCGTTTAAGAAATTAGCCACGAAATTTCACGAAAGGATACGAAATAAATCATAAAAATATTTCGTGTCCTTTTCGTGCTGTTTCGTGGCTAATCGTTTTTTCGCGCTGCGCGCTCATCGGGCAGGCACAAGACCTGCCCCTACAATCGTTTTTACGTTGAATTTTTATTCGCCGTATTGCGATTTCAGGTAATTGAAGAAAGCGTCTTCGACCGTGTAGTAATAAACTACGTCCTGCAAAACTGCGGGTTTGATGCGGATGCCCTGATAATCGGAATTGCCATTGACGGTTTCGATGGTCGTCGTGCCGAGCTCATTCGAGCCGTTGATTTTGGTGACGATGAAGTGATGCACGAGCTTGCCTTTGAGAATCGCGATGTCGCCGAGCCCGATGCCTTTAAAGCCGTCTTTTTTGACGACGTTCGCGCCTTTGACGCCGGGATTTGCCCATTTGACGCCCATCACGCCGGACTTTATCCAAACCCAGGTGGCGAAAATTCCGCACCAGTGAACGCCGTCCTGACCGGGCTGCGGAATTCTTTTATTGTTGATTTTCACGCCGTCCAGATAACCCGGCATTCGCCAATGCGCGTCCGTGTAACCGGCGGCGACCTCGAAATATTCCTTCAAGCGCTCCCAGCCGAAACGAAGGTTCGTCATCTTTCCCCCTTCGTAAATTCTTTCCTTGTCGTTGACCTTACCGTACGGCTCGGGCGTCGCTTCCTGATATGCAATGTTGATAATCGTTTGCGCGTATCTGCTGTCCATTAAAATTCCTCTCTTTATAAATTCAAAACGATAAATTTCGTGATGATTGGACGCATTTAAAATGGTGATTTTGCCGAGAGAATTAACCGCAGATAGACGCAGATAAACGCGGATTAATTAACAGGGATGAAGGGGATAAACAGGGATAAGAAGAAATATTAAATAATTTCTATCCCTGTTTATCCCCTTCATCCCTGTTAATTCTTTTTCCTATCTGCGTTTATCTGCGTCTATCTGCGGTTAAATGTCTTTACCGAAACTCCGAGATGTCCATGCCGTATTTTTCCTGAATATAATCTTCCTGCGCGGCGTTCAGATTCTTCAGATTTTCCAAACGACGTCTGGCTTTCATGATATGAGTCTTCGTGCGCTCGGACATTTGTTTGAAATAATTTCTGCCTGCAATCTGTTCGGCGCGAATCTTTTCGCGCATCGCGTAAGCTTCCGACAGCTCGGCTTTCAGTTTCTCGCTTTTCAGCTCGCGCAGACGCGCCGCGACCTGCGAAATCTGGCGAATGACGCGAACGAGCTCGTCGCCGACGGTCGTGCCGCGCACCAGGTCGGGCGAATCGCGATATTCTTCGACCAGCTTGTTCAAAAGATTCTGATTGCCTTCGGCGTAAGCGTCGTTGAGCCGCGCCATCAGCCGGTGACGCCGCTCGCGTTCTTCGTCGTCAATCGCCAAATCGGGATGAATCATCCGCGCCAGATTGTGATAAGCCTTTTTCGCTTCCGGCGTCGGGTTGAATTTATTGTGACAGCTCGCTTCTTCCAGCTCGGCGGCGGATTCTTCGGCGCGGCGGCGCAGTTCTTCGACTTTCTTTTTTATCTCCTCGTCGTCCGGCACGAGCTTTAATTCCTCTTCGGCAATCTGCGCTTCAATCTCGTCCAATTCGGCGTAAAATCGCCCGACTTCCATCGTATAATTCGCCTCGGTCTGCTCAAGCTCGGCGCGCAATTCCGCCATTTCCTCTTCGCGGTCAGCCAGACGGTCTTTCAGACGCTCAAGCTTGCGGCGCTTTTTCTCAAGTTCGATTTCTTCGGGCTTCGCGGCATTCATATGGAAAGTTTAACCGCATTACGACAAACCGACAAAGAATGCGATTGCAAAAATACGGCAAGCGAGTATATTAAAATTGTTATGCGAATCAGCGATTTGGTCACCATCGACGAGGAAATTCAAAGCGGCACGCCCGTCTTTAAAGGAACGCGCGTGCCGATTCAAACTCTGTTCTGGCATCTGGAAAATAACGTGACGATTGACGAATTTCTGGAAGATTTTCCTTCGGTGACAAAAGAACAGGTTCTTCAATTGCTGGAATTGTCGAATAAAATGATGAATTCTCCGCAAACGATTCAGTTTTATGAAACTGTTGCTTGACGAAAATCTCCGAAAAGACTCAAAAGCGATTTTCCCGAACACGAAATTTGCCCCGTCCGCGATAAAGGCTGGCACAGCAAGAAAAACGGCGAGTTACTCGAGTTGATGCTGGCGGAAAATTCGATGTGCTGCTTACCTTTGACCAAAATCTGGAGCATCAACAGAATTTTGCCAAATATCCGATAAGCGTTTTTGTTCTTATCGCGGAAAATAATACTTATCTGGTTTTGCGCGGTCTGGTCGAAATCGTCAAATCCGAATTAGCGAAGCCTTTGACGAGAGGCGCGATTAAAATAAAAAGACAGACGGAATAAAAATTTTATTCCGTCTGTCTTTTCGCTTTTCATAACTCCGACACGCGGAGCTTAAATTTTGGCTTTATCAGCCTTCCTCCAGGTCGAACTTGCTCGCCGCGCTTTGTTCGGCGTCTTTGATTGCCGCCAGATTTTTAAACTCGATTTCGCTGAGCATCTCGTCTTTGAAATCGGGATTCGGTTTATACCAATCGGTGCTTTCAAAGTATTTCTGCAATTCCTTGTCTTTGAAAACGCGACCGCGACGGGCGTAAATCTCGTTGCGCAGAATGCGTAAATCTTCAGTAAAAAGAGCGCCGAGCGCGTCTTCGGTCAAAATTTCGGTCGAAAGCTTTTCGCGGATTTTCGCTTCGTAAGCCTCGATTATCTTGATGTTTTGCTCTTCCGTTTTGTTGAGCTTCACCAGCTTTTGATTTTTCGCCGGTTTATACCAGTCGCGCCAATCGAAATATTGACGAATGCCGGGCGTGTCGAATTTTTTGCCGCGCCGCGCCCAGAATTCGTTGCGAATCATCCGCAGCTCCATCAGCGACAAGCCTTTCAGCTTATCTTCGGTCAAAAGAACGTTCTGAAAGTTGTCCATATCGCCGATGGCGATTGCCGTGTTGCGCCCTTCGCCTTTCTGCGCGAAAAGTTTTTCCAGATTCTTGCGCTCGATTTCCGTCAGAAGGGTCGGCGCGTAATTCGGGTTGCGCTTATACCAGTAACGCTCGTCGAAATATTTTTGCAGCCATTCTTCTTCGGGAAAAGTTTTGCCGTGAATGGCTTCGATTTCGGCGATTAAAATCGTCAATTCGGCGGGCGAATAATAACGCAGATTTTCGTCCGTGATAAGCTTCGCCTGCCAGATGCGCATATCGCCTGGCTCGATTGATTCGTGCCTTTCGGCTTCCGCCAGGCGAATTATGTCCAGATTGTCGCGCTCCATTTTTGTCAGCAGCGCGTTTCTGAAATTCGGGTTCGGTTTATACCAGGCTTGTTTTTCCAGATAATCCTGAATCGAGCGTTCCTTAAAGACGCGCCCGCGTTTGCCGAAAATCACTCCGCGCAGAAGCTCGACGTGGCTGAAGGCGGCGGAATTATCGAGTTTGGCAAGCTGAGCTTTGGTGATTTTTCTTTTGGTAAAATCGAATTTATCCCAATTCTGCTTGTTAAACGCTTTCCAGCCTTCGTTTCGTGTCTTCACGAAATCGTCGTCCTGCGCGAGCGCATTCTGGGCAAAAACGAGCGCTATCAGGAAGCTCAAACAAACAATAAATTTTCTGTTCATATCTCTTTCCTTTGTCATTTTTGCGTGAAAAATTTCTTTTGACGCGGCGCACGAGGCGGAAACCCAAGCGTCAGCGCGGGTGCAGAAACTCTGAGAACTCGATTTTCAGAAGAATGGGAATCTGCGCCCTTGCTCACGCGCCGGCTTCCGCCTCGTTTGCCGCGTTTTTTAATAAAGTCTTCTATCATAAATTTTACGAAGCCGCTCCGGTTTGCGCTTCGGCTTCGATAATTTCAAAACTCGTCTCAATCTGCGCCGCCGGTCGAACGGTCGCGGCGACGCTGCAATATTTTTCGTCCGAAAGCTGAATCGCGCGGGCGACCGCCTGCGCGGAAACGTTGCGTCCGTATAC
>DASVWG010000506.1:0-3714 GCA_036389695.1 Pyrinomonadaceae bacterium | reverse complement strand
TCAAAAGCTGCGGCGAATTTTGAATCGTGACGCGGATGTTTCCGTTAAACTTTATCTGCGGATTATTCAGCACGGTTAGAACCTGCGCGCGAATCGTGCGGACAATCTGATTTATTTCCGGCGGAATCGAAGCGTAATGTTTATTGCCGTAAGCATTGCCGTGATTGTTGCCGGGCTTCGCCAGATTCTCGTTCACAAAATGCCGAATCACGTTTTGATTCAGATAAATATCATTCTGCCGCAAAACCTGATTCAAAACGCTGCGGACGATTCCGTTGTGATTGCCGTTGCTGCCGTCGCGGGTTAAATTCAGCGACAAATTCAAATCCAGGATTGTCGATTGCTGCCGCGTATTCGTCGCGGCGGAATAATTTATATTGCCCTGCGTCGAATGATTTGCGTGTCCGTAGGCGTGACCGCCGCCGTTATTGTGCGTCGAATAATTGCCGTGACCGTGCGTCGAATTATTATTTAGATAACCTTGCGCCGATGCCTGAGTATTGCCGCCGGTTTGATTGCTGCTGCCGGTCTGATTATTATTGCCGGTCTGCGCGTTTGCCGAGAAATTAATATTAATGTTTAAAGGATTTCCGGTGTTTTGATTTCCGCCGTTTCCTTGCCCGCGACCTTCGGAGCGACCGTAAGCGTAGCCGTTTCCGCTGCCGTTTCCTCTGCCGCCGTCGCCGGTTTCATTCGGAGTAACTTGCGGCGCGCCTTGATTGCCGTGCTGGACGCCTTGATTGCCTTGATTGCCCTGATTTCCTTGCGTTCCCGTCGCGTTCGAGTTGTTCTGTTGTTTAAGCTGCCCGTAGTGATTGCCGTTGTTGCCGTTGTTGCCGCGCAATGAAATTTGCGCGTTGCCTTGCAGCGACGCGTGCGCCGAATTGCCGTGCGCGGAATTTCCTTCCGCATTGCCGTGCGCCGTCAGATTGTTTTGATTGCCCTGCGAATTATTTCTGCCTAATTGCCGGTTGACCTGCTGAAACGCTTCGGAATTTTTATTCGACGCGACGGGCGCGGCATCGATATTGGCGTGAGCCTGCGCCGCCTTGTCCGCTCCGGTCGAAGCGGAAAGGTCGACATTCGCTGATGTATTGACTGGCGGTATCGGCATACGGTTTTCCCCACAAAAATCTAAGTTGTCGGCGCTTGTTTTCGCGCCGCTTCGCGCATCGAAAGCAGAAGCGCGCGGGCGCGCTGCGTCGTCGGGCGCTCGCCCTGTGGGTCTTTTTCCAGCGCGGCGCGTAAATCTTCCACGCCTTTTTTGATTTCGCCGCGCATTATGTAAAGCTCGCCGCGCCCCGCGAGCGCGTCGACGTTGGCGATGTTGAAGCGCAGCGCCGCGTCGTATTCGTCAAACGCTTTTTCGTGCTCGCCCAGCCGAAACAAACAAGCGCCCAGATGACAATGAAAAACGCTGTCATAAGGGTCAGCCGTCACCAAGCCGGAATAAATCTGCCGCGCTTCTTCGAGCTTTCCGCGATTCATTAACCGGTAGGCTTGCTGCGCGATTTTATACATCTGGTCGCGGCTTAAACCGACGTATTCGGCGAGCGTCATCTGCCCGGTCGCCAGTTTTTCTCTGGCTTGTCCGGAGCGGCTCGCCGCCGTTTTGTTGTTGTCGCGTTTTTCCTTCATCGCTAAACGATAAATCGTGCGAAGCGTGATTTTTCAATCAAACGCCTCGCACTTTTCACTCTGCATTTTAAACGTCTTTACGCGTAAATTGACTGGTTTCGCTGAGCATACATCCGGTCGCTCAGATTTGCCAGCCGCGAAAGCACGTTGAACATCTGTCCCAGCAGCCGAAACGCGCGCGCCATCTGATTGCGGTGGCGACCGCGGTCATAACGCTCGGGGCGAAAATTATTATTGCCGCTGTTCGATACGTCGTCATAATAAGGATTCGTGCCGAGCTCGTTCGGTCGCCAGTAACCGTTCCAGTTATTGGACATATCATTGCCCAAATCACGAACGAGCTGCATCCAGTCAACCGTGTCGTAGCCGAACGGACGCGTATTGCCAGCCGCCAAATCGTTGCCGAGCTTGAACGAATCGCCGCCGTTTTCGCTGCCGATGATTTCCTTGCCCTGATACGACCAATCGTCGGTTTCGCTGCCCATCACGAAAACGTCGTTGCCGCCGAAACTGTTAGCGCGCGAGTAACCGTCGCGCGTCACCGAGCCGACGACGCCTTTGCCTTTGTCGATGTCGGAAACGGTCACGCGGTCGTTGCCGCTGATGATTTCCAGACCGGAAGTGACGGTCATTCCGCCGCTGCCCCAGGGCGCGGTCGTAACGTTAATGCGCGTTCCGTCGCCGAGCACGAAAGTCGAGTTGCGTTTGAAATCCCATTTGCCGCCGTCGCCTTCCGCCACGTGCGGGTCGCCCCAGACGCGCGTCGATTTTCCGTCCGGTCCGGTAATCGTCCATTCAAATTGTCCGGTCGCTTCGATTTTGTAGCCGCCCGGCGTGGTTATCACGCCGCCGTCGGTTTTCAAACTGCCCGCGGGATGCGTGCTGTCGTCCGGCGACGGCGGCGGAACGCATCCGCCCTGCCGGATGTTCTGCTGGTCGCCGGAATTGAATTGATTGCCGAACGTGTCGAACAAATTGGCGAAATCTTCAAAAATGTCCGCTAAAATTCCGTTAATATCCTGAAAAGCGACCGGATTCAGATTCTGAAAAAAGCTCGGCTCGGCGCCGCCCGCATTAAAATTAAAAATATTGAAATTTACGTGTCCCATTGCTTTGAAGTCTCCTCTGCCGTCAAAAAATCGTTTTGCTTTTCGAGTTTGGTCGCTTTCAGCCAGCTGCTTTTTAATCCGGATTTACCAAACTGTTTGCTTCTGTGATAATTATCGGCAGTTTTCCCGAAATGTTTCCTTCTAGTGAATAATTTTTTAGCCACAGAGAACACAGAGAGGAAGCAAAAAGAATAAGCCACGAACAGACACGAAAAAACACGAACAGAAAAAGATATTATCCTGTGTATCCTGTCCATCCTGTTAAATTTTCTCTGTGTTCTCTGTGCCCTCTGTGGCTAATTTCTTTATGAAGACGGCAGAAAGCCGATATTGATAAGTCGCTGGCGCAGGCGTTCGACGGCTTTGGCGTGCAGGCGGGAAACCCACGATTTGTTGACGCCCATTTGTTTGGCGAGCTCGGTCGTGGTGATTTGTTTGAAATAGAGCGCCTCGATGAGATTTTTTTCTTTCGGCGGCAGCTCTTCGACGGCGTGGCGCAAAACGGCGATGGTGTTTTGAAATTCGACGGCTTTGTCCGGCAATTCGTGCGAATCGACGACGTCCGGCGCGTTTTCGTCGCTTAAGGAAAGCAGGTAAGCCGGAATCAACGAGTCAATCCAGCGCGAGACGCCCTGGATTTCTTCGTCGACCGAATTGGCGGAAGGATTTTCCGATTCGTCGTCGGCGACGGTTTGCAGCAAATCGTTGACGACCGATTCGCGGCGCACCCACGCGTCGTTCGGCGTGCGCGTCAAAATTCCCATCTGGCGAAGCCCGTCGAAAATCGCGCCTTTTATTCGGTAATGCGAAAACGTGATAAACGAAGCTTTGCGGCGCGGGTCGTAGCGGTCGGCGGCTTCCAGCAGTCCGACCATTCCGTAGCTGACCAGTTCTTCAAAATCGACCTTCACCGGCAGCGTGTTCAAAACCTGTTTGACGACCGAAAAGACGAACGGGCGATAACGCT
>DASVWG010000505.1:0-16153 GCA_036389695.1 Pyrinomonadaceae bacterium | reverse complement strand
CATTGGCAATTCGATGGGAGCCGTGACGATTAATGGCGGACAGCCTTATGTTTTCGTTACAGGAAGCGATAATAATTTGTGGGTTAACTGGTGGTCAGGTAGCGAATGGAACTGGACGAATCAGGGAACGCCAAGCGCCATCAGCCTGACGGATTCGATGGGTGCGATTACGGTTGATGGTGAACGCCCTTACGTTTTTATCAAAGGAAGTGACGGTGATTTGTGGGCTAACTGGTGGTCGGGCAGTATGTGGAACTGGGCGGATCAGGGAACGCCGAGCAGCATTGCGCTGACGAAAAACCTGAATTTTAATATGCAGGCTCAACAGCAGAACCAGTGGTGCTGGTCTGCCGTCGGAACGAGCACTTCGCTTTTCTACAATTCCAGCAGCATTTGGACGCAGTGCAGCCTCGCTAATCAGCAGCTCGGTCAAACTACGTGCTGCCAAAACGGAGGCTCTCCGGCTTGTAATCAGCCTTGGTATCTTGATAGGGCATTACAGGCGGTCGGGAACCTTGACCACTTGGTTGGCGGAACGATTACTTACCCTCAGGTTCAGCAGGAAATCAATGCCGCCCGCCCGTTGGGCTCGCGAATCGGCTGGGCAGGCGGCGGCGGTCATTTTGTTATTCTTGACGGATACAATACGGCAGGCGCGCAATTTCTGTCGATTAGAGACCCATGGTATGGCTCGTCCACATATACCTACACCGCCTTTTCGACCGCTTATCAGGGAAACGGTTCTTGGACACACAGCTATTACACTAAATAAGGAGTTATTATGTCACTAAAATCAGGTAATCCACCGGAAAAGGCGCTTCAGGTAGTAGCCGAAGCCATGCAGAATTTAACTGAGACGTCGCATGAAGCTTTAGGGTCGACTATGAGCAGGGCATTCAACGCCGGCGGCGTAGATGTTGCGGCTCCGCTTGAGGTCTACACTCTGACGCTGGAAGAAGTCATCGAAAAAGATTTAAGGAAAGCCGAAGCTGCCGGCTGGAGATATACCCTTCTGAACGCAGACGAGCCGGTCGTGGCTGCCGAAGTTAATAGTTCGGGCGGCGAAGACGCGCAGTTCTCGCATTTTAATACTGGTCCGTTTGTCGAAGAAACAGCCAGAGCTATTCTTCAGGCTGAAAGCCTCGACGAGGTAGCCGAGAACGACTATGAAGCCCGTATTTTGAAAATACCCGCTTTATACGTGATGGCGCTCTGGCTGCACGGCGAGAGGGACGACATTCTCATCCCGATGCCGCCGACGAATGAAAAACTGGAAGCTCAAAAAACCTACTCTCCGAAAGAATTTTTCGGAGCGCTGGCTCCCGCTGCCGATGCGCGCTTATCTTTTGACGACGCGCCGGACGCGGAAAAAAGCTAGGTTTGCTTCCGGTTTTGAATTTAAAAAAGATTAAATCCGAACCATCGTTTTATAAAGCCGCGCGTAATCGGGATTTTGCCCGAGAAGCTTGGCGTTTCGGATGGTGTTTTGATTAAATAATTTCTAATGCGAGTCGAAAGTCGAGAGCGTCCCGGTTCAGCGTGGCGAAGCCGCCTGCACGAAATTGTTTTCGAGGCGGACACGCGCGCCGGTCGCGCCTTTGATTTGACTTTGATTTGGCTCATCGTTTTGAGCCTCGTCGTGATAATGCTGGAGAGCATGAAAAGCGTGCGCGAAAATTACGGCGAGGCTCTGGTTGTCGTCGAATGGATTTTCACGATTCTGTTTTCGTTTGAATACGTTTTGCGGCTTTTGAGCGTCAAAAATCCGCTGCGTTATGTTTTTAGCTTTTACGGCTTGGTCGATTTGCTGGCGATTGCGCCGACCTATATCAGCCTGCTCATGCCCGGCACGCATTACCTGCTGACGATTCGCGTTTTGCGCCTGCTGCGGATTTTTCGCATCCTGAAGCTTTCGGAATATGTGACGGAAGCGAGCGTCATCACTTCGGCGCTCAAGGCGA
This sequence comes from Pyrinomonadaceae bacterium, assembly GCA_036389695.1. Taxonomy (GTDB): domain Bacteria; phylum Acidobacteriota; class Blastocatellia; order Pyrinomonadales; family Pyrinomonadaceae; genus JALZHR01. Next base: position 14,192 of record DASVWG010000505.1, on the reverse strand, counting down.
GCCGCCGCAAAATCAGCGTTTTTCTGTTTGCGGTGCTGGCGATGGTGACGGTCATCGGCGCGCTGATGTATGTTATCGAGGGCGAAGAAAACGGTTTTACGGACATTCCGACCAGCATCTACTGGGCAATCGTGACTTTAACGACCGTCGGTTACGGCGATTTGTCGCCGAAAACGGCGCTCGGAAAAATTCTCGCCTCGGTCGTGATGATAACCGGCTACGCGGTTATCGCCGTTCCGACCGGAATCGTCACGGCGGAGCTTTCGCGCACGACGAAAAACGTTTCGACGCAGGTTTGTCCCGAATGTCACGCCGAAGGACACGATGCCGACGCGGTTTTTTGTAAATACTGCGCGGCAAAATTATAGATTTTCCAAAATTTCCAGAATCTTTTTCGTATCGCGCAAATCTTCCAGCAAAACGTCAGGCTCGCAGGCGGCTAATTCCTGCGGCGGGTGACTTTTGCCGGTCGCGACGGCGACGGCTCTGGCGCGTAAAGCGCGGGCGCAGGCGATGTCGTTGGGCGTGTCGCCGATGACGATGAATTGTGCGGGCTGGAAATCGAATTTGTAGAAATCGTTGAAAAGCCTTCCGGCTGCCGTCGCCAATTCGCGGCGGTCGTGCGAGATTTCGCCGAAAGCGTTCGGCGCGTTTTCAAAATAATGCCAGAGTCCGACGGATTTTAATATGATTTCGGCGGCGACCGAGAGATTTCCGGTCAAAAGCGCGTTGACGAAACGCGCGCTTTTGGCGGTTTCGTCCAGAATTTCGCGCACGCCGTTTAAGACTTCGTAAGGCTCGCCGCCTTTTTCGAGCGCGGCGGTCATCTCGTTTTTGAAAATTTCCAGCAGAATTTCCTTTTTCGCAAAAATACGTTCGGGCGTAAAGCCTTCATCGTGCAGCGCCTCATACATAATCTGCGTGTCGGTCATTCCCGAAGCGATTATTTCGTCCAGTTTTCCCGCGCCGCCGAAAACTTTTTCCATCGTCCGCGAAAAATATTCTTTATAAGCGCCCTGTCTGGTCGAGCGCATCAAAGTGCCGTCAACGTCCCAGAGCAGAATTTTCAGATTTTCCGGCGCGGCAAGTTTAAAATTTTCGACGCCGGAATGCGTTGCAAAGTCTTTCATCGAATAAAAATTATCGCGGCTCTTTCAGCGCCGGGTCTTTGCGGCAAGCCGCGAGCGGTTTCGTCGTCGCGCTCGCGATTTCCAAAACGCGCCGGGTTTTAAAATCGACTTTAACGCGCATACACGCGCAGCCGTAGCCGTAATTGACGTTGGTTTTTACCCAGTCTTTGTCGTCAAATTCGGGATAATCGCCCCCGGCTTGATAGCCGCCCTGAACGCCGATAATCCATTCGCCGTCCTTGTCTTCGAGCGACGCGTTGGCGGGCGTCGGATTGACGAACCAGCCGCAGCGATTTTCAAATTTCGCTTCGGAAGACGTTTGCGGCGCGGCGTCGGACGGCGATTTCTTCGGCTCTCCGGCGTTCGCTTTTTCCGGCGCGGCTTGCGCGGCTTCCGCTTTTGGCTGCGGCGTTTCTTTTGGTGAATTTTGCGGCGCGGCGTTTGAAGCGTTAGACGAAATCTCGCTTTGCCGCGCGCTCCGGCAAGACAAAATCGAGAGGCTGAAAAGGAAAAGTATAAGAGCGTAAAAGAAAAACTTTCGCATATTTTATTTTGAAATTTAAATTCGATTTTTGTGGCAACGCAAAAAAAATCGCGGAAAATGCAAGCGTTTTTACTCGATAATTGCCAGCACGTCGCCCGCGTTGACGGTCGCGCCTTCGGCGACGCGAATTTCTTTGACGATGCCGTCTTTCGGCGATTTCATTTCGTTCTGCATCTTCATCGCTTCGACGACCAGCACGCTTTCGCCCTGCCGGATTTCCGCGCCCTGCTCGGCGACGACGCGCACGACTTTGCCGGGCATCGCGGTTTTTATCTCGATTGTGCCGTCTGCGCTGCCGGCTAAAGCGCCCGCGCCGCGCAGGCGTTTCGGGTCGGAGATTTTTATTTCAAACGAATGATTTCCGACGTTGGCGACCGCAGGCTCGGTCGGCGCGACGTAAATCTGAAAAATTTGATTTTCGTGTTTTAAAAGATAAACATTCGGCTCGACTTCCGACGCTTCCAGAGCGTATTCGCGACCGTCAACCGAGGCGGAAAGCTTTTCGCCGTCGCGTTTAAATTCGACTTCGTGTTTTTCGTTGTTCAGTTCGGCAATTAATTTCATCGTGACAATTATCTTCGCGTTGATTTTTCGTATTCTCTTATGAGCAAATTCATAAATTCCCCGCGCCGGTCGTAAAGGCGTTTCGGCTCGCGCGGCGCGTGTCTGGCTAAAGCGTAAGCCGTCAAAATCGGCAGCGCGACGGTCGAATCGACGTAGCAGACAACCGCGTCCGGCAATTTGTCGGGGTCGACTTTGCCCCAGCTGACCGCTTCAGCCGGAGTCGCGCCGGAAAGCCCGCCCGTGTCGGGGCGCGCGTCCGTCACCTGCAAAAAATAATCGTGACCTTTTTCGTCGATGCCGAGAACTTCCTGAATCTGCGGCTCGGTTTGGAGCGCGAAATTTTTCGGGCTGCCGCCGCCTAAGATGAAAATCGCGGATTTTCCGCCTTCATTTTTATCGCCGTGAATTTCGCCGCGTTTTGCCGCCAGCACGATGGAAGCCGTTTCGTTGACGTCCAGATTCGGATTCAAAACGAGCTTTCCGCCTTGCAATTCCTTCGCTGCGATGTTCATTCCGATTGACGAATCGCCGGGCGAAGAAGTGTAAACGGGAACGCCGTATTCGTAAGCGGTCGCCAGCAGCGATTTGTTTTTGATGCCGAGCTTCGTTTCGCGCTCGCGGATGTATTTTCCGCACAGGTAATGAAATTCGGCGGAGCTCATCGTTTTTTGAAATTCCTCGCCTTCGATAAGCCGTCGAAAAAATTCGTCCGTGTCGAGCAGGACGGAATAATCGAAAAAAATGTCGAAAATGCGCACGACTTCTTCTTCGCGCAAAACGCGGTCGTCGAGCTTCGCGTCGCCCTGATGCAGCGACAAGCCGATGCCGAAATGCGTGTCGTGATAAAGATTTGCGCCGGTCGAGATAATCCAGTCGATAAATCCGGCTTGAATCAGAGGAATCAGCGCCGAAATTCCCAAACCGGCGGGCGTTAATGCGCCGGTTAAAGTGACGCCGACGGTCACGTCCGGCTCAAGCATTTTTTTCGTGTAAAGCTGGCACGCCTCGCGCAGACGCGCCGCGTTATACGCCATAAAAGATTCGTCAACCAAATCCGCCAGAGCCGTATTTTTATCAATCGGCAAAGGGTCAATCCGCTTGCCGCTCAGGAATCTGCTTTTCTTTTTCAATTATCAACTCCTAAAATAATGACTATAATTTATTATCTTTTTTTTAATTACGCCGCTTTTTTCTCGTTATCGTCTTGAATAGAACGCGCAGCATTTTCGCCGGATTTTGTTATTTTTATCTCGACGTTTTCCAAACTTAAATCCGGATGCCGCTCGTGAAAGCCGCCGCGCCGCGCTTTATGAAAACCGGCAGGCAATAATTCGTCTTCGGGGATACCCGCCGCAATCTGTTTTTGATAATCTTCTTCGGTGATTTCGATTATCAAGTCTTTATCGTTTTCTTCGACGATGCCGAAACGAAAAATTGCATCCTGCTTATTTTTTTTCATACTCTTTTTGCCTTTTTCCTTCCGCTTTGCGTGCGGAAATCAAACGAATAACATTTTCTGCGCATCTTTCCGCATAAACGACGTAAAGCAAGCGTCGGCTTGAGAAGCCGATAATATAAAAATGGTCTTCATTAATGGAATGTGCGGAATCGAAACCTTCGACCGCATTCGGGTCAAAAAATACTTCGATTGCTTCCTCAAAAGAAACGCCGTGAATTTTCAAATTGATGGCGGCTTTCTCTTCATCCCATTCAAATTTCATAATCTATTATACAGATTTTGAACGAAAAAATAGCACGGAATCCATTTATTGATTCCGTGCCGACGGATTAAAGTTTTCAGTTTGATACAATTCGAGCGCCGGAATTCGATTGATAAATTCCGTTCGGTTGAAAGTTAGAATTGATAATTAATTGGCGGAAGGTGCAGTTAGTCTGTCGTCAGCGAAGTGGTTTCGTAAAGCTCTTCCATCTTCGCCCATTCCATTATCGAGCCGATAAAGAAACCGCCGAACATAAACGCCGCGACGACCACCTGGCTGCCGCCGAAGCTGATTGTTTCAGCCGCAAAATAATTTGCCGCGCCGAACATCAGAATCACGCTGACGAGCCACGCCGAAGCGCGTTTGAAAATCCAGAACCATTTGCCGTCGGCGCGTTCTTTTTCCCAACGGCTGAGCTGTTCGATTTGTTTCGGAGACAACGAGTTTCCAACCTTCCGCGGGTTGGTAAATTTAAAGTTCATTTGTAGTTATTGCCTTTCCTGTTTGAGTTAGGTTAGGTGGTTGAAATTTTCTCAAGACACTGCCGGCAGAGACAGCGTTTGAATTCCAACTTTAATTGTGCCAGAGTTTTACCATTTAATTCAAGCCCAAAACACCAACATTTTTCAGATTTCGCGCCGCAATTGAATTTTTCGCCGCACGATTCGCAGATTATTTCGTTTGATTGACTGGAATTTTCGCAGGTCATAGGTTTGAAAGGGCAATAAAATGCCGATTTGTTAAGATTTAAAAAGGCGGAAACGCGACAGTTATGGAGCGTGTCTCAACATTGTCATCGAACACGCGAATTTCAATCATCACGTTTCTCATTAGCTGAGGAAACACGCTCCATAACTGTCGCGTTTCCGCCTCTATTTATTTATTTTTCGACTGGGCAATCAGCGAATTAACGGTCGCTAAAAATTGTTCGAAATCGAGCGGTTTGGCAAAGTGATGTTGAAATCCGCTCATCAAAGCGCGGCGTTTGTCCTGCGTCGAGGCGTAAGCCGTCAGGGCGATTGCCGGAATATCGTGGTTTGCCGAAGCGTCCATTTTTCGGAGCTCGGTTATCAAATCGTAGCCGTCCATCTCCGGCATTCCGATGTCGCTGACCAGCAGATTGAATTTGTTTTCGGCGAGATACTCCAGAGCTTCGCGCACGGACGAGGCGCAGAAAACTTCGGCTTCGTGGGTTTCCAGAATAATTTGCAGCGGCAGCATCGCGTCGCAGTCGTCGTCGACCAGCAGAATCCGCGCGCCTTTCAGCGAATCGCCTTTCTCACTGTCGGCGGCGTCATTTCTGAGCAAATCGGCTGGCGGCTGCGGCGAAAGCGGCAATTCGATGATAAAGCTCGCGCCTTTGCTGATGCCTTCGCTTTCGGCGCTGACGCGCCCGCCGTGAAGCTCGGTCAGATGGCGCACAATCGTCAAGCCCAATCCCAAGCCGCTGTGCGCGCGGCGGGTCGTGCTGTCGGCTTGGCGGAAACGGTCGAAAATCTGCGGCAGAAAATCCGGCTCGATGCCGATGCCGGTGTCCGTCACGTTTAATAAAACCGTGCCGCCCGCGGTCGAAGATAAACTTAAAATGACCGCGCCGTCTTCGGGCGTGAACTTAATCGCGTTGTTAATCAGGTTGCTGACGATTTGCTGAAGACGGACTTCGTCGCCGAGCAGAACGTATGAATCGGCGTCGGAATTAAACACGAGCGAGACTTTTTTCTGTTCGGCAAGCGGGCGCGCGGCTTCGGCTGCCGATTTGACGAGCGCCGCGAAATCCGTCTCTTCCTTTTCAATCCGCATTTTGCCCGTGATGATGCGCGAAACGTCGAGCATATCTTCGATAAGGCTGTTTTGCAGGCGCACGTTGCGCTCGATGACCTCGATTGCCTGCAGCGTTTTTTCTTCGTCCAGAATGCCGGAGCGCAGCATCCGCGTCCAGCCGAACATCGAATTCAGAGGCGTGCGCAATTCGTGCGAGAGAACCGAAAGAAATTCGTCTTTCGCGCGGTTGGCGGTTTCGGCTTCCTGCCGGGCGCGTTCTTCGACCTTCAAAAGACGCACGTTTTCGATGGCGACGGCGGCGAGATTGGCGACCATTTCCAGCGCGACGATATTCTCGCGCGTGAAAGCGTCGTCTTCATACGCCTGCACTTCGAGCGTGCCGATAATGCGGTTCATCACCGTCATCGGCACGACTAACGACGACATCGGGTCGATGCCGTTTTCCTGCAAAATAACGTGCGGGCGCTCTTTCATAAAATCCATATAACGGCTGACGATGACGGTTTTCTTTTGAAAGACGGCTTGCGAATTCGGTCCGCCGTCTTCGGTCAGAAGCATCGGCGGCAAGGTGGAAACATCGACTTCGCCTTCTTCGCCGCTGACGTAAGCCGCCGTCCGCAGATTGCTTTCCGCGTCGTAAAACGAAACGAAAAACGCGGTGCAGGGCATCGAGCTGCGGACAAATTCGCCGACCGCGCGATATATGGAAATCAAATCGCGCGCCGTTCCCAAAGTTTGCGCGAGCGGCACAATGCGCGACAGCAGCGCCTGATAATCTTCCGCCGCGCGGCGCTCGGCTTTGAGAAGCTGTTCCTGAATCTGACGACGCTCGGTGATGTCGATGCCGATGCCGTAAAGCCGGACAATCTCGCCCTTTTCCGAATAGAATCCCTGCCCGCGTCCTTCCATCCAGCGGATGCTGCCGTCCGTGTGCAGAAAGCGAAATTCGATGGTGTAATCACGCCGCTCTTTGATGGCTCGCTGGACTTCTTCGACGATTCTCAGGCGGTCGTCCGGATGCACGAAGTCGTGAAAGCCGTTCCGGTTGTTGGAAAAGCTGCCTTTTTGCAGCCCGAAAATTTCTTCCAGCTCCTCGCTCCACCAGACGTAATCGGCTTTAATGTCCTGCACCCACGCGCCCATCCGGCTGCTGCGCATCGAAAGCGACAAAATCGCCTGACTTTCGCGCAAAGCTTCTTCGGCTTCCTTGCGTTCGGTGATGTCGCGCGCGATTTTCGAGGCGGCGGTGATGGTTCCCGTCTCATCGCGAATCGGCGAAACCGTGAGCGAAATATCTATCTCCTCGCCGTCTTTGCGGAGGCGGCGCGTTTCGTAATGCTCGACGCCTACGCCGCTTTTGATGCGTGCGAGAATCAGCGCTTCTTCGTTGAGGCGTTCGGGCGGAAGAAGTATCGTTACCGGTTTTCCGATGATTTCTTCCGCCTTGTAGCCGAATATTTTTTCCGCGCCTCTGTTCCAGCTTAAGACGATGCTGTTTAAATCTTTGCTGATAATGGCGTCGTCGGACGATTCGATAATCGCCGCCAGATGAGCTTTCGACTTATCTATCTGACGCCGCGCGATTTCGGCTTCCTTGCGGTCGGTGATGTCGGTAACCGTGCCGATCCATTCGTTCAGAGTGCCGTCGGAATTAAAAACGGGAACGCCGCGCAGATTGTAATAATGATAATTTTCGCTGCCCGCCGGACGCAGGCGCGCTTCGACTTCGTAAGGCGCGGGATTTTGCAAAAGCTGCGCCATAACCTTTTGCAGATATTCGCGGTCGTCCGGGTGAATCAGGTCGAGATATTTATTTTCCTTTAATTCTTCGACCGGCACGCCCGTCAATCTGGAAAACCATTGCCGATGCAAATCGCGGCTGCCTTCGGCGTTCATCGTCAAAACCGTCTGCGCCGAAGCGTCGATTAAAGCGCGATAACGCTGTTCGGATTGAAGCAGAGCGCTTTGCGCGAGCTTTTCGGCGGTAATGTCGATGACGACCGCCATTACGCGCTGCTGCCTGCCTTCGGCGTCGGACAAAAGCGAAACGCTGTTTTTCACCCAAACTTCCGAACCGTCCTTGCGAGTGTAACGTTTTTCGATGGTGAAAGGCTTTCCGTCAGCCGCGCATTTTTGAAAAAGCTTCAGGCTGTGCGGCAAATCGTCCGCAAAAGTCAGTTCGGAGATGTGTTTGCCGAGCAGTTCTCTGCGCTCGTAACCGGTGATTTCGCAGAATTTATCGTTGACCATAACCAGACGTCCCGTCAGGTCGCATTCGACGATGCCGACGGTTATCTGATTGACGACCGCGCTGAACGGCAGGTCTGTTTCGGTTATGGATTCTAAATTTTTTTCCGACATCTTCCGCAAATTTCGTTCGTCCCGCACGAAATGTTTAAATCAATCCGTTCAGATTGAAAGCCTGCGCAAGGCTTGTTTTTGTAACGCGAACGGCAAGTTATAAAATTAATTCCGCGACATACTTCAACCTGAAAGATAAAAAAGGAAAGTGTATGAAATTTTCAGGATTGTATTTCAGGTAATTTGTAAAAGAATTTTACCCGCTAAGTTTAGCGAATCGTCGGGCAAAAGTAAATTCTTAACTGATAACCGATAGTTGATAACTGATAATGAAAGCCAAAAAACTATCAGTTATCAGTTATCAACTATCGGCTGATTCGTCGTTTTCATCTCCGGTCGCTTTGCGCAGGCGCAGGAGATTGATGCGTTTTTCGTCGGCGCGCAGGATTTCCACGTTTAAGCCGTGCAGCGAGAGTTTTTCGTGCGGTTTCGGGACGTAGCCGACTTCGCTCGTGACGAGTCCGGCGATGGTCGTGAAATCTTCGTCCTCGATTTCCATATCGAAAAGGCGCTCGATTTTGTGAATTTCCGTCGAGCCGAGCACGTCGAAATAGCCGTCTTCACCTTCGATAATCTCGATGATTTCTTCCTGCGCGGTGTCTTCGTCCTCGATTTCGCCGACGATTTCTTCCAGAATGTCTTCGACCGTCACCAGTCCGGCGACGCCGCCGTATTCGTCAATCACGACGGCGAGCTGCGTGTGGCTGTTCTGCATAATCTGCAAAAGCTCGTCGGCGGGTTTGGTTTCGGGCACGAAAAGCGGCGGGCGCAGAAGATTTTCGATGGTTTCGTTTTCCTTGCCTTCCGACCACGCGACGAGCAAATCGCGGACGTAAATCACGCCTTCGATATTTTCGATGCGGTCGCGGTAAACCGGCAGGCGCGAATATTTTTCCGCGATAATCAAATCGCGCGCCTGCCGGACGGTCGCGTTTATCGGCAAAGCGCAAATCTCGGTGCGCGGCGTCATAATCTCGCCCGCCCGCGTTTCCGAAAATTCGACCATCGTTTCAATCAGCTCGCGCTCTTTTTCCTCGATAATGCCTTCGGCTTCGCCGACTTCGATGAGCGCCTGTATGTTTTCGGTGTTGTCCTCGTCGCGTTCTTCGGCGGCGTTCGGCGCAATAATCGTGGTTTCCGGATTCTGCTGCTCCTTATCGCGCGTCAAGCCGTCGAACGGGTCGGCGAGAAAAGACATCACGCTGTAAAGCGGGCGCACCAGCGGAAGCAGCAAAAGCAGTTTGCCTTCGGGATTGCTCAAAGTGAGCAGGCGCGGAATAAACTGGCGGAAAATGCCGGATAAAACCAAGCCGATGGCGAGCGAATAAATTAAAAGATAATTCGCGGTTTGATAAAAATTAAAGACAATCAGCGTGACGAGAACCGAAAAGATAATCAGCAGAATCTGAATCGCCGCCGACAGCGCAAAGCGAAAACGCGGACGATTTTCCAGAATTTCGCGCAGGAAAAGCGTCGAGCGCGTTTGCGGCTTTTCTTCCGTTTCGGTCGAAAGACGGCGCAGCGAAACGTCCGACAACTGCGTGAAAGCCATATCGATCGTCGCCAGAAAAACCAGCGCGAAGAGGATTAAAACGGCAACGACTATCTCGACTTCCATAGAGTTTTAAGCGGCGAGGACTTCGACATATTCAACGTGAGAGTTAGTCGGAGGAATCGGCTCGCCGTTTTCGCAGCTTTTTTCATCTTGTTCCACAATCACAGCGTAACGCATAATTTCCGATTAGTCGCCGAAGCGACCTTTAAAACATTATACCTTAAGTTTCCGTCTGAGTTTTAGCTCCAGCCGATTCATTTCGCCGCCGTCCGTCGCGTGGTCGTAGCCGACGAGATGCAGAATGCCGTGCAGAATTAATTGTTTGATTTCATTTTCGAGCGTCAGTTTGTTTTCCTGCGCTTGTCTTTCGGCTTGCTCGACGCTGATGACGATGTCGCCTAAGAAATTTTCGGTTTCGAGATAATCGTACTGGTCGGGCTCGTACGGAAACGAGAGAACGTCGGTCGGACGGTTTTTATCGCGGAAAATGTTGTTGAGCTCCTTAATGCGCCGGTCGGAAACGAAAGCGACGGTCAAATCCTTGCCTTTCGCTTCGCTAATCGCACTGACGGCTTGCTCGGCAAATTTTTTGAAGCCTTCAGTTTCGATTTTAATTTTCCGCTGTTGATTGATAATTTCAGGCATTCCGGTTCAGATAGTTTACCAGAAAAATCTGTGAAATACAGGCAGAAACGCTTCTTAAACGCGGAACGCGGAACGATGAATTCAAGATGCAGAATCTGCAATTCATCGTTCACGCGCTCCGCGTTTCGAAGACACGCTCGATACTACCGGCGTTTCCGCTCTTTTCAAATTTAATCTTTCTCACTGCCGTCTTTCTCGCCCGATTGCGCTTCGTAAGCCTCGACAATCAACTGCACCAGGCGATGCCGCACGACGTCCTTTTTCGAGAAATAAACAAACTCGATTTCCGGTATGCCTTCCAAAACCCTTTCGGCTTCCTTCAGCCCGCTGCGCTGCCCGCGCGGCAAATCAATCTGCGTAATATCGCCCGTGACGACGACCTTCGAGCCGAACCCGATGCGCGTCAGAAACATTTTCATCTGCTCGCCGGTCGTGTTCTGCGCTTCATCAAGTATAATGAATGCATCATTTAACGTATTATGCGTCAAAATAAAATCATCCGTCACATAAAGCGAATCGAGCGCGGCGACGCTGATACATTGCGTTTCTTCCTCGCCGACAAATTCGATGTTTTTGATAAAACGCATCGGACGTCCGCCTGAGAATTTTTCGTAGATTTCCGCTTTTCTTCGCAAACGAAACGGCTTGATATTTTCGGGCAAACGAATATCCAGCACAAAAGCGTCGTTTCGATATGGAACCGCGCGACCGCGAGCAAGACCGGGCTTGCGAGCTTCGGCTTTTCTCTTTCGCCAGTAAGCGACGCCGCCGAGCGAGCGGACGAGAAAAACGACGTCCGTTTTTAATTGTTCCGAAACGGTCGTGTATTGAATGCGGCAGGTTCGATTTTCCTGCGTCACGGGTCCGCCGTCCGTATCCAATAATCCTTGCAGAACGCCGAGACGAACTTCCGCGCTGTTGTAAAGATAATCTTTGGGAATAAATTTTGTGGCGGATTTTGTTCCGGCTAACTTCAAATCGCGCAGCGATTTAGATAACGGGTTCTGAACGATAACGCCGCCGCGTCCAGCCGCATTGACGATGACGTAATCGATTTCCGATTTTCGTTTAATAATTAAATCTTTGCCCGCCAGCGCCAGTTCCAGAGACGAAATTAATTCCGCGTCCGCCGTCGCAAAAACAGGCGAAGTTTTGTCGGAAATACAGCCGTCGCCGAGCAATAATCCGAGAGCGTACGGCTCAAGCGGAACTTCCTTGTAAGCCCAGCAAACCGGCGCTGAAAGCAAAGGCAATTCGTAACGATATTGATGAAAGCTTTGCAGATTGTCCATCATTTCCCGCGTCTGCAAAACTCGCCAGCCCTTGTTTCGGCGCTTGTCCGAAGCCGTCTGAACTGACCAGAGATGTTCGGCGCAAGCCAGTGTCGAAGAACCGTCGGTCATCGTCACGCGATAAATTTTCTTTTTGCCCTGCGGGTAAACGCCGAGAACTTCGGTCGGTTTGCCGTCTGAACCGATAACGAAATCTCCGACTTTTACAGCGCCCATTTTTCGCCAGCCATTGGGCGTGAGAATTTTGCTGTCTAAAGATTGGGCGCGACCGCGCATGAAAGCCAGCGGCGCGACTTCGATGATTCGCTTTTCCAGCATCTTCGTCACGCGCTCGGCATCGACCAAATCGAACAGCGCGTCGTAGAGCGGACGTAAATACGGGTCGACTTTATCCTGCAAATCGCCGGGCAGAAAGCCGAGCTTTTCGCCGGCTTCGACTGCCGGACGCGTCAGAATAATGCGCGAAACCTGTTTGGCAAACAGCGCCTGAACCGCCATCGCGACGGACAAATAACTTTTTCCGGTTCCCGCCGGACCTATTCCGAACGTCAGGTCGTTGTTCTGAATCGCGTCGATGTATTTGCGCTGCATCGCGGTTTTCGGGGCGACCTGCTTTTTGCCGGACGGGTTGAAACGCGCTTTGGTGAAATAATCTTTGAAGGAATAGGCGCGGTCTTCGGCGATTTGTTTGAAGGCGTCGCGGAGCTCTTTGTCGGTGAAAGTGTTGCCTTCGGAAAAAAGCTCGGCGAAATCCTGCAAAATCTGCTGGACGGTCGCGACGTCTTTCGGGTCGCCGTCGACCGTTAAGTCCTGACCGCGCGCGTTGACGCGGACATCTAAGATTGATTCCAGGTATTTTATATTTTGGTCGTGGACGCCGAACAGCGTTTCCAGACCGCGCGGCGGCAGTTCGATTCTCGTCGTGTTGCTCAAATTTTCTTCAAAATCCTCTGTTTGAAAATGGTTTTTATACAGTCTGACGCTACTACAACGCTAAAAAACTGTCAACGTATTTCGCGCTCGGCTGGGTGGCATAAATGTTGCTTTCCGGAAAATTAATCTTTCGGTCACAACACAGCCTTAAGATGAATCATACGGAGGTTAAAAATATGATTGGCGGGCAGACTGTCTTCATCAACAAGGCGGAAGAAAACTTTATTTTGGGGCAAAATGAAACGAAGTCGGTCGAAACTACGGAAGTAATCGAGACGGTCGAGGAAACTACAGGCATCGAAAATAATTCGCCGCAAAACGATTTGAAAATCAAATTTGCGCGGCTCAAAAAAGCGATGAGAAAACGCTCGGTAAGTATTTTTTAAATTTTATAAGGGGGCGAAATCAATGCCGAGGGGTGACAAGGATAAATATACCGACAAACAAAAACGTCAAGCCGAACATATCGAAGAGGGCTACGAAAAAGAGGGCGTATCGGAAGACGAAGCGGAAAGACGGGCTTGGGCAACCATTAATAAACAGGATGGCGGAGGGAAGAAAAGCGGTTCGGGACGCAAGAAAGCCGCTTGAATTCTAAAGAACGAACAAGGGAATTTTTAAGAACGATCAAGGGTTTTTAGACGAACAAAGGGAAGGTATGAAACAAGGACAGGCGAAGGCTCGGCAGTCGAAGACTGCAACAAAAACGAACACGGGGAAGGTAACAAAACAGAACAAGCAGGGTGAAAATGTAGGAAAAGCGGACACGCCGAATTCGGAAACGCAGCCGAAAGCGCCGATGCCGCCGCAGAAACAGAAACGTCCGGGCATAGAGGCAAAGATGTCTCCGCGCCCGGAATTTCTTGCGCCGAAATACAGAGGCGCGGGAAAGCTTCTGGATAAAGTCGCCTTGATTACCGGCGGCGATTCGGGCATCGGTCGCGCCGTCGCGGTTCTCTACGCGCGCGAAGGCGCAGACGTCGCCATCGTTTATTTGAAAGAAGAAGAAGTTGACGCGCGCGAAACGGCGATGCATATCGAAGCCGAAGGCAGAAAGGCTCTGCTGATTCCGGGCGACGTTTCCAAAGCGGGCTTTTGCGAAAAAGCCGTCGAAAAAACCGTGAAAGAATTCGGCAGACTCGACATTCTGGTGAACAACGCGGCTTTTCAGAAACATCAGAAAATCATCACCGATATTTCCGACGAACAATTCGAGAAAACCTTTAGAACCAACATTTTCGGCTATTTCTATATGGCGCGCGCCGCGCTGAAACATTTGAAGGAAGGCGGCGCGATTGTTAATTGCGGCTCGATTACCGGCTTGGAAGGCAACAAAGAATTGCTGGATTATTCGGCGACGAAAGGCGCGATTCACGCTTTTACGAAATCTTTGGCGCAGCAGCTGGTCGAAAAGGGAATTCGCGTCAACTGCGTTTCGCCGGGACCGATTTGGACGCCTTTAAACGTCGCCGACAAGCCGGCGAAAGAAGTCGCCAAACACGGCGCGGACACGCCGATGAAGCGTCCGGGACAACCGGAAGAAGTCGCTCCGGCATTCGTCTTTTTCGCGTCCGATGCCGATTCGAGCTATATTTCGGGCGAGATTATGACGATTCTCGGCGGCGAGACGCGCGCGGCGTAAAGATTTTTAAAAATTGAACGCAT
>DASVWG010000504.1:0-24496 GCA_036389695.1 Pyrinomonadaceae bacterium | reverse complement strand
GAGCTGGCGCGCGCCGACAAAAATTTCGAGGCTTACGACCTCGCGCTCGAAATCCGGAAATATCTGCCCGACGACGAGGCTTTAAACAAATTGATGCCGACCCTTTCAAACACCCTGACGGTCAATTCCAAACCGTCGGGCGCGCGCGTCTACCTGAAAGGCTATTCGCCGGACGGCAAAGGCAAACACGCCGAGCGGCAGTTGATTGGCGAAACTCCGATTGAAAATTTGAGCATCGCGCGCGGGCAATACGTTTTGCAGATTGAAAAAGACGGTTTTGCAAAATTCGAGCGCACGATTTCCGACGTTATTCCGCGCATCGGCGGCTCGTTTATCGAATCGCCGCCCGTGAAAATCGAAGTGAATCTGCTGGAAGCCGGTCAGGTTCCCGACCGCATGGCTTTCGTGCCGAACGGCGAATACAGCCTCGTCAACTGGTCGCGCCCGACGCAGAAACAGGTTCATCTGGACGGGTTTTTTATCGACAAATACGAGGTTTCCAACAAAGATTTCAAGGAATTCATCACGGCGGGCGGCTATCAGAAAAAAGAATTCTGGCAGTTTCCGTTTGTCCGCGAGGGCAAAGAGATTTCGTTTGAAGAAGCGTTGAAAGCTTTCAAAGACCGCACCGGACTTTCGGCGCCGCGCGCCTGGACAAATCAAAACTACCCGGAAGGCAAAGCCGATTATCCGGTGACCGACATCACATGGTACGAAGCGGCGGCTTACGCGGCGTTTCGCGGCAAACAGCTTCCGACCGTTTTTCAATGGGAAAAAGCCGCGCGCGACGGCGCTTTCGACCCGCGCTACAACGCGATGCCGTGGGGCTTTATCCGGCAGGGCGAGACGACGAACAACCGCGCGAATTTCGGCAACTCCGGCGCGATGCCCGTCGAAAGTCTGGAGTTCGGGATGAGTCCTTACGGCGTCTACAATATGGCTGGAAACGTCGCCGAATGGTGTTTTAATCGAAGCGGCAACAAATTTGTGACGAGCGGCGGCGCGTGGAACGACCTTCCGTATTCGTTCGGCGATTACGGCGAATATCCGGGCTTTAACAGTTACGACAAACTCGGATTCCGCTGCGTTTTAAATTCGCCGGACGCGAAAGGCGACCAAGGGTCGGAACCGCTGCCGCCGCCGCAGATTCCCGTCTACAAGCCTTCGAGCGAAGCCGAATATAAAACGTGGCTGATGCATTATGATTACGATAAAAAACCGCTCCAGGCGCAAATTATCGAAACGCAGGAAACCGAAGCGTGGACGCGCGAGAAAATAACTTTCAAGGGCGAAAACGACGAGCAGGCAATCGCTTATTTATACCTGCCGAAAAACTACGCGCGTCCTTTGCAGGTCGTTCATTACCTGCCGCCGGGCGATGTCGTGGCGGGCTTGCGCTATCTGCCGGATTCGGTCGAGATGTTTCTGACGCCGGTTCTCAAGTCGGGACGCGCCGTCTTCACCGTCGTTTTAAAAGGCTACAATCAGCGCCCGTTTCCGCCGAATTACCTGCCGCCCGAACGCACGACGGTCGAGTTTCGCAAGCAAGCCGTCAACTGGATGACCGATTTGCGGCGCGGGCTGGATTATCTGGAAACGCGCACGGAAGTCGATTTTAAAAAGCTGACCTTTTTAGGCATCAGCAACGGCGCGAACCTCGGCTTGCTGACCATCGGCGTCGAAAAGCGCTACAACTCAGCCGTTTTCATCGGCGTCGGCGTCGACCCCGAATGGCAAAACTGGATTCCCGAAGCGAATTTCATAAACTTCGCCCCGCACGCCCGTATGCCCAAGCTCCTCGTCCACGGCAAATACGACGAAACGCACCCGCTCGCCACCTTCCTGGAACCGCTCTACAAACTGATGAGCGAACCGAAAAAACTCGTCATCTACGACGGCGGACACATCCCGACCATCGAATTTCTGGCAACCTCCGTCAACGGCTGGCTCGACGAACGCCACGGCGCGCCCGCCAAGTGAAATCACGAATTACGAATTACGAATTGGTTTGAATGAAATCAAACGGGCGATTAATCGAGATGACTATTTTTTATCGGCGTCTTTGGAAATTGAGGAAACTGCCTGCCAGCGTCCGTCTCGAAAAACAAAGCTGTCGGTGTCGATAGTTTCGGTGGTAAATTTATTTTTGTATTTATAAACCGAGGTAACCTTAAATGAAATGGTTGCCGTATCAGCCAGACGCGAAACGAGTTTGCCATCCGTTATCTTGATTGATTTAAGATTCGGGTTGCCGTTTCTCCAATAGTTGAGCCAATCGGCTTTGGTGTAAACGTTTCCATCCTCATCCTTATTTGTAAATTCATCCGCGTAAATTTGATTGAGTTTGTCGGTTTGACCGGATCTTTTAGCTTGTTTCCATTCGTTTTCCAGCGAAATAAGGGTTTTTAACAAAGTATCGTCGTCAATCATCTCAACTTTGTCCGCTTGGTTAAGTTTCTCGTCCGGGATGAAGTTTGAGTTATTCGCGGAAGGAGAAACGAAATTTCCGGATAATTTTTTCTCGCCCGAGATACACGAACCAACGCAAAAAGTGTAAAGAACGATGAGCAGCACAGAGAATTTTTTTTTCATAAACCTTCGGAACTGAAATAAGTTTGACCCTTCGTTAGCCATATTTTAACAAAGTTATTTTGTGCAAAGCTATTACTAAATGTTTTCCGTTACTTTCGGGCGGCAAAGAAAAAGCCGACCTTGCGGACGGCTATATAAAACGATTGTTTTTATTTTTGAAATTGCGGATTAGGCACGCTGTATCCGGTAGACTCTCACGTAGCGGCGACCGCGGCGGGTGAAGGTTTTGTACCAGACTTTGTAGCGTTTGCCGCGGATGCGCACGTAGCGGACCTGGGCGAGCGCGGTATAAGTGATTTTGCCGGAAGCGGCGTTGTCGTTCGTGATTTTCGCGTCCTTTGCCTGCGCGGGCAGGTAGACGGCGAAAAGGGTTGCCAGAATCAGGGTTAATACAAAAAGTTTTCTTCTCATCGGATTTTCCTTTCAAGATTTTTTTGAAACTCGAACGAATTATTGACGATGAGAAGAAAACCTTTTGCTTTGTGAATTTAAAGATTCGGAACCAGAATCACATCGACGCGGCGGTTTTTGGCGCGGTTGATGTTCGTCGTGTTCGGCGCGACGGGCAGGCTCGCGCCGTAGCCTTTGGTTTCGACGCGCGAGGCTTCGACGCCGCCTGCCGTCAACCTGTCCAGAACCGTCTGCGCGCGATTTTGCGTCAGCGATTGCAGCTCGTCGGGCGTTCCTTTGTTGTCGGTGTGCGCTTCGACGATGATGCGGTAATCGGTGCTGTTTGCCAGAACGTTTGCCAGATTCGAGATTTTCACGTCAGCCGTCGCCGCCAGATTCGCGTCGCGGATGCCCGTAAAATAGGTTTCCGGCAAGGTCAGAACGATGCCGCGCTCGGTTTGCCGGACAGCGCCGAAAGGTTTCAGCGACTGCATCAGAACCGGCATATTTTCCCGCAGGCGCGCGGCGCGCTCGTCCTGCTCGCGCTGTTTTTCGATGGCGACTTTTTCGCCTTCGGTGCGGGCGAGCCTGGTTTTCGCTTCTTCGGCGTCGCTGCGAAGGCGGCTGTTTTCATTGCGCAGGCGCTCATTTTCCTCGCGCAGCGATTTGATTTGCTCGTTGTAATTCGAGACGTCGCGCTGCGAAAGCTCACGCTGCCGCTGTTCGCGCGCCAGCTCCGCCTTCAGCTCGGTAATCTCGTCCTGCGCCCGCAGATATTTGTCTTCGGCGGTGCGCAGCTCGGCGTCGGTGCGCGATTTTTCGTTGCGTTTTTCGCGCGCTTCCTTGCGTGCCAGCGCCGTGTCTTCGGCTTTGACCGCCGCGCTGACGGCTTGTCGCGCCGTCAAATCGACGGATTCCTCGTCGCGCCCGGCTTTCCACGAATTTTCGGCGCTTTGCATCAAGCTTTCCGCCGTTCGCAGTTCTTCGACGGCGTCGCGCTGCGCTCCGGCGTATCTCGCCAAAGCGACGGCTTGCTTTGCCTGCAGGAGCGTCGAAGGCGTTTTGGAATAATCGACTTCGGCGATTTCCGGCGTTCGCGCGTCGGAGAAATAATCGCTCGTATTGCCGAAATAACCGACGGATTTGGCGGTCGCTAAAACGCGTCCGCTCGTCGATAAAGCCGTCAGGTTTTCCAGCATAATCGCGCGGCTCGGGCGGCGCACCAGAAAATGCGGCTCGGCGGTAATTATCAGCGCGAAGGTTTGCAGAGGCGTCGTCACGCTGATTTTCGAATCGAATTCAAAAAACCCGCGCCGCTTGATTTCGCCGAGATTGTCAATCTGCCCGTCGGGCGAAACCGCCCACAGAACGTAGGTCGCAAAGCCCGCGCCCAATTCGAACGGGCGCGGCATTTTCGAGACGGAAAGCTCGATTTCCGTTCCGTTGCGGCGCGTGCGCTTGACGCGCGCCTCGCCCTTCATGCGCGGAAAGCGCGTCGTGCCGCGAAACTGCACCGTGACGATTTCGTCCTCCGGGTAAGTTATCGCCGTCGTCTGGCGCGGCACGTCAACCTGCCCGAATGACGCGGCGTTCAAAGCAAACAGAAACAAAAGTATCAGAACGATATTCAGAAGTTTTGGAATTTTCATCAATTTTTTTCTCCGAAAGAGATTTGTCCGAAAAGAAAGATGCTTGTTTATTAATATTAAGTTGCTAATTTATGACAGAAGTCGTCTATTCCGGATTTTACTACGAATGAATCCGTAGCGAAAGAACACGGGGAAAACAAAATAGCCACGTCGTTCACGGCGTGGTTGGAAAAACGAAATAATAAAAGGGCGTTTCAACGTCCTTTTTCTGCGGCTTTAGCCAAACAAGGACGTTGAAACGCCCTTTTATTATTAATTCGTCCGACCACGCCGTGAACGACGTGGCTATTAAAAACGCGAATTAAGATATTAAAGCGCGAGAAATATTTTTTATGATTTATCTCGCGCTTTCTATTGGTATTTCGGCGGCTGACTTGAATATTGCGTCTGGCTGGCTTACGTGCTTTTCGATTTCGCCGCGCCCGCCGCTTAGTGAAGGCAAAAGGCAAAATATTGGACTTCAAAATTTAAGATTTAGGATTAAATCCGTTCTTAAATTTTGTCTTTTACCTTTTGCGTTTTGCATTAGTTACTTGCATCCGCGCGTTCTAACGTGTTTAATTTAGTTTTTCGCGATGCAGGATTTCCGACGTTTATTAAAATATCTGCGCCCGCACGGGCTTTCGTTTGCGCTGGCGTTTGTGGCGATGATTCTGGTCGCCCTTTTCGAGACGGCGACGGGCGCGCTGATTGTGCCGATTTTCGACAAGGCTTTCGGCACCGGCGCGGCGGCGAAAACGCCGACGCTTTTCAATCTGCAAAACTGGATACCGGCGGACGATTGGTTTTCGGCGTGGCTTTCGATTTCCGGTCTGCTCGTCGGCTTTACGATTCTGGGCGGAATTGCCGAGTATTTCAGCGTTTACCTGATGTCGAAAATCGGGCAATCCGCCGTTTTGCGGATGCGCGAGGATTTATACGAGCATCTTTTGCGGCAGTCGGCGGCTTTCTTCGAGCGGCACCGCACGAATTTTCTGGTTTCGCGTCTGGTCGTCAGCGCGACGGCGATTGAGCTGGCGGTTTCGGCTCACTTGCGCGACGTTCTGCGCGAAGGCGTGGCGCTCGTTTTTTTTCTCGCCGCCGCGTTTTATCTGAACTGGCGCTTGATGCTCGGCGCGTTGGTTATCGCGCCGCTCATCGCGGTAATCACTTCGAAATTTTCCAAAACGCTGCGCCGCCTTTCCGTCGAATCTTTTGAAGGCAACAAGCTTCTGACCGACACGGCGCAGGAATCGCTCGCCAATCAAGCAATCGTCAAGGCTTATCGCGCCGAAAATCGCGAGCGCGAAAGATTTACGCGCGTGGCGCGGCTGATTGCCCGCGCCAATTTTCGTTCGGGCAAAATCTCCGCCTTTTCGCCGCCGACGATTTCGATTATCGGGGTCGTCGCCATCAGCGTTTTGATGTTTTTCGGTCTTCGGGAAATCAACGTCGGCAGAATGGAAGCCTCGCAGTTTTTCGCTTTCCTGTTCTTCCTTCTGCGCAGCTACGACCCGATGCGAAAAATCTCGCGCCTGCATAACGAGCTGAACAAAGCCTTTGCCGCGACGCGCGACATCTGGGACGTTTTGGACGAAAACAACTCGATGCCGGAAAAACCGGACGCGATTCAGTTACAGCCTTTGCGAAATAAAATCGAGATGAGAGACGTTTCGTTCAATTATCAAACGGACGAGAAACCAATTCTGCGCGATGTCAATCTCGTCGTTCCGAAAGGCGAAATGGTCGCGCTGGTCGGCGAAAGCGGCGGCGGAAAATCGAGCCTGATAAAATTGATTCAGCGTCTTTACGACCCGACCGGCGGCGCGATTTTCTGGGACGAGACGGATTTGCGCGACGCTTCGCTCGATTCGCTGAAAAAACAAATCGCGCTCGTCACGCAGGAAACCGTTCTGTTCAATGACACGATTCGATACAATATTTCCTACGGCAAACCCGACGCCACCGACGCCGAGCTTGCCGAAGCCGCCCGCATCGCTTTCGCGCAGGATTTTATCGAAGAACTGCCGCACGGTTACGACACAATCGTCGGCGAGCGCGGAATTTTTCTGTCCGGCGGTCAGCGTCAACGCATCGCGATTGCCCGCGCCGTTTTAGTCGACGCGCCGGTTTTGATTCTGGACGAAGCGACTTCAGCGCTCGATGTCGAAAGCGAGCGTCTGGTGCAGAAAGCTCTGGCGAATCTGATGCAGAATCGCACTTCGATTGTCATCGCGCATCGCCTTTCCACCATTCGCCGCGCCGATAAAATCGTCGTCATGGAGCGCGGGCGCATCATCGAAACCGGAACGCACGCCGAACTCCTGGAAAAAGGCGGAACATATCAAAGGCTCTACGCTCTGCAATTTGCCGAAGAAGAAGAAATTTTTGACGCGACGGGCGCGCAGCGATGAACAAACTCGAAAAATACTCCGGGATTATCGCGGAAATTTCGCCCGAAATACGTCTCGAATCGCTGGAGCTTAACGAGGACGGATTGCTCAACGACGTCGTCATCGTCAATGGCGAATACGTTTTTCGCTTCGCCAAACGAGATTTTTATTTTAAAAATCTTTTGGACGAAGCGAATCTTTTAAATTACCTGAAAGACTTTCTGACGCTCGAAATTCCGCGCCCGTTTTACGCGACCGGCGAGATTATGGCGTATCGAATAATTCGCGGCGAAGCTCTGCGGCGCGATATTTTATGGCGGCTTTCCGATGCGGAACAACAAACGATAGCCGACCAGTTGGCGCTGTTTTTTAAAGAGCTTCACAGCGTTCCTTTAACCGGCGAAATCCCGACGGCTGACGTTTTGGTGAAATACGAAGGCTGGCTGGCGGCTTACGAAAAAATCCGTGAAAAAGTTTTTCCGCTGCTGATGCCGCACATTCGCGATTCCGTCCGCGAGCATTACGAAAATTTTCTCGCCGACGCTGAAAATTTCCGGTTCGAGCCGAAAATGGTCGATACAGACATTCCGCCGTATCATATTTTATTTGACCGTGAAATGAAGCGAATCAGCGGCATTATCAATTTCGGCTGCGCGGGCGCGGGCGACCCGGCGGCGGATTTCAGCGTGATTTTGTATAATTACGGCGAGCCTTTTTTCCGGCGCTTTTTTAAGATTTACCCCGAAGCCGAATTTTTTCTGCGGCGCGCCAGATTTTACGCCGGCGCGATTGAAGCTCGCTGGATTCTGACCGGAATCGAGCGAAAAAACGATTGGTGGTTTGCGGTTCATCTAGGAGGCGCAAAGGATTTTGGTTACAATTAAATTATGAAATCAATGACCGGATTCGGACGCGGCGCTTTTACGGGCGAAAATTTCAGCGTGTCCGTCGAATTAAAAACCGTTAACAATCGCTTTCTGGACATTCACCTGCGCCTTTCGCAGGAGCTTCAGAGCCTGGAAGGCACGCTCAGAAAATTAATTTCCAACCGGCTCGCGCGCGGGCGCGTCGACGTGAATCTGACTTACGAGCGGACGAGCGAAATAAATTACGAGCTGAATCGCCCTTTGATTGCGGGTTATCTTTCGGCGCTGAAAGATTTGCAGGAAGAATTTCAGCTTTCGGGCGAGCCGGATTTGAATTTCGTCGCGCGTCTGCCGAACGTTTTGCAGCCGAAAAAAGACGACATCGGCGAAGATTTTACGGGCGGCGTCGAGAAGGCTTTTTCCATTGCGCTCGACGAGCTGGAAGCGATGCGCCAAACGGAAGGCGATTCGCTCCGCAGCGATTTGAATTCGCTTTTGGGCGAAATCGAAAATCGCCTGCCCGCCATCGAAAAAGAAGCCGCCAACGTCGCCGAAGAATTTCGCCAGCGCCTGACCAAGCGCATCGGCGAAATGCTCGCCAAAACCGACGTTCAGATTGAGCTCGACAACGCGCGCCTCGCACAGGAAATCGCGTATTTATCCGACCGCAGCGATATTTCCGAAGAAATCTCGCGGCTGAAAAGCCACATCGAACAATTTCGCGCCATCCTGAGCGAAGAAAAAGACGTCGGCAAACGTCTCGATTTTCTGACGCAGGAACTCAACCGCGAAGCGAACACGATTTTATCGAAAACAAATAATCTGACCGTGAAAGAAAACGGGCTGGCGATAAAAAGCGAGATTGAGAAAATCCGCGAGCAGGTGCAGAACGTTGAATAGAAGGAAATTAGGGAAATTAAGGAAATTAAGGAAAGAGGAAATTAGGGAAATTAGGGAAATTAAGGAAAGAGGAAAGAGGGAAAGAGAAAATATTTTCCTGTTCCCCTAATTTCCTTCTTTCCTTAATTTCCCTAATTTCCTCTAACTACTTTTCTTCGTCGATGAATTCAAAATGAATTTTTTTCTGTTTGAATTCTTCGAGCGCGATGCGGGTCGATTTCGTCCGGCGCGGGTCGGCGTTGACGCGCGGGTTCGCGCCTTTCTGCAATTGCTTGCTGCGCTGCGCCGCGAGCAAAATCAAGCGGTATTTCGAGTCGATTTCGGGCGTCACTTTCGCTTCGTCCGTGGTTTCTTCGGTGTCGATATTTTCTTCGTTGTTATCTAAATTTTCTGCCATAATTCCTTATCTTTATCTATAAATTTTCAAAAGTTTTAATAATCTTTTCAATATTTTCCGACTGCCTGCCGCGCTTTAAGCGTTCGGCTAAAAAAACCGCCGCCAAATCCTGCGAGGCGCGACCGATTTCGTCGTTGATGATGACGTAATCGAATTCTTTCCAGCGGCTGACTTCCGTCCGCGAGTTACGCAGGCGAATCTGCACATCGTCGGCGGATTCGGTCTGCCGCGCCGTCAGACGCTCGCGCAAAACTTCAAACGAAGGCGGCAAAATAAAAACTCCGACCGCCTGCGGCGCGATTTTTTTCACGATTTCCGCGCCCTGCACGTCGATTTCCAGAATAATGTCGCGCCCCAGATTCAGCTCGCTTTCGACCTGCACTTTCGACGTCCCGTAAAAATTTCCGTGAACGCTTGCCCATTCCAGAAATTCGCCTTCGGCAGCCTTTTTTTCAAACTCTTCACGGCTGACGAAATAATAATGTTTGCCGTGTTCCTCTTCGGCGCGCTGACGACGCGTCGTAAAAGATACAGAATAACCGACTTTCGGCACACTTCGCAAGACTTCACGAATCAAAGTGCCTTTTCCGCCGCCCGAAGGCGACGTGATGATAAACAGATTACCCTTCATAAAGCGTTTGATTTTGTTTCGTTTGGATTAAATTGTGTGAGTTTAAAATAAAAAAGCGAAAGATTGCAATTTGGGAAAACCGAAATCTTTCGCTCTGGTAAATTACCGGTTGATTCTGTCTCCGGCATCACTTATCGCATCGCCGACCGCATCAACCGCGTCGCCGACGCCGCGTTTAACTTTTCCCCATGTTTCCTGCGTTTCGCCGCTCGTTTCGTCGGCTTCGCCCTCGACTTCCATCTGCTTGTCGCCGATGAGATTGCCGACCGTGCCTTTGACTTTTCCCTTCACCTGGTCAACTTTGCCTTCGACTTCGTCTCTGTTAGGAATTGACATTATATTTTTCTCCTTTAATAAATAAAATTGTGTAATGTTTCGTTACAAAAACCACACGTAAACGAAGTCAAAGCAAATTATATTCCCGTCGAAAACGTCGAAAATGCAAAACGCAAAATGCAAAGTGCAAAATGAAAGAAAAAATTTAATTTTGAATCTTAAATCCTAATATTTTGCATTTTGCATTTTGCGTTTTGCATTATTTTACATTCCCTTGTAATCCGGACCGCCGCCGCCTTCGGGCGTGACCCAGTTGATGATTTGATACGGGTCGGAGATGTCGCACGTTTTACAGTGGACGCAGTTTGAAAAATTGATTTTCAATTCGCGCCTGCCGGTTTTGTCGCTGTGCTCCATTTCGTAAACCGCCGCCGGACAGAAACGCTGGCACGGATTGCCGTATTCTTCGGCGCAGCGCGTGGCGCAGATTTCCGTGTCCAGAACGTGAAGATGCGCGGGCTGGTCTTCGTCGTGCGCGACCGCGCCGTGATAAACGTCCGTCAGTTTGTCGAAAGTCAACTGTTTATCGAATTTCAAATCGGGATAACGCTGCGCGATACTGTCGCCTTCATAATCGTAATTTTCGAGCTTCTGCATTCTTTCATGCCCGGCTTTGTGCGATTCGCGGTCGATAAAGCCCCACGCGAAACCGCCCGAAAGAAACTGCAAACCGCTGTTGACGAGCGCCGACCAGCGACCTTTCTGAAACGAGCCGTGAAAATTGCGGACGGCGTGAAGCTCGTCGTAAAGCCACGAACCGTTGACTTTATGCTCGTAATGATTGAGCGTCGCCGACGAATAATCGTCTTTGACGAGGGCTTCCAGAATCGTTTCCGCCGCGAGCATTCCCGATTTCATCGCCGTGTGGATGCCTTTGATGCGCTGACCGTTCAGGAAAGAAGCGCAGTCGCCGACCAGCAAAACGCCGTCCGCGTAAAGCTGCGGCATCGTGTGCCAGCCGCCCGCGTTGATAGTTTTCGCGCCGTATTTTATCATCTTTCCGCCCGCCAGAATTGCGGCGACTTCCGGATGCGTTTTGAATTTCTGAAATTCGGCGTGCGGGTCAATCAGCGGGTCGAGATAATCCAGCCCGGTCACGTAGCCGATGCTGATAATGTTATTTTTCATCCCGTAAATCCAGCCGCCGCCGTAGGTTTTCGTGTCCGAAGGAAAACCGAGCGTGTGAATGATGCGCCCCGTTTCAAAATTTCCCGCCGGAACTTCCCACAATTCTTTCACGCCGAGCGAATAAACCGTCGGCTCTTTGCCTTTGTTCAAGCCTAAACGCGTTGTTAATTGTTTGGTTAAAGAACCGCGCGAGCCTTCGCCCAAAACGGTAATCTTCGCTAAAAGGTCGACGCCCGGCTCGAAATTCGCTTTCGGCTTGCCGTCCTTGCCGATGCCTTTGTCGCCGGTGCGCACGCCGATAACCGCGTCCGTTTCATCATACAAAACTTCGGATGCGGGAAATTCCGGAAAAATATTCACGCCCGCTTCCTCGCATTTTTCGCCCATCCATTCGCAGATTTTGCTTAGAGATGCGATGTAATAACCGTGATTTTTCAAAGGCGGCGGCGTAATCGGCGCGGCGATTTTGCTTTTTTCGGTCAGATACCAGAAAGCGTCGTCGCTCACTTTTGTATCGACCGGGCAGCCTTGCTCGATAAAATCCGGCATCAATTCGTGAAAGGTGCGCGGGTCGAGCACCGCGCCCGACAAAATGTGCGCGCCGACAAACGAGCCTTTTTCGATAATCGCGATTTCCAAATCGCCGAGCGGTTTGCCGCTGCTTTTTCCGCTCGCGATTTCTTCGTCGTGTTGCTTAATTAAATTTTTCAGATGCAGAGCCGCCGCCAGGTTTGCCGGTCCCGCGCCGACAAAAACCACATCCATCGGGAGTTGTTCACGTTCAATCATTATTTGCCCTCTTTAAAATGAATGGTCATTCAGTTTTGTTCAGTATAGCAATTTTTTTTGTTTTTTCGGAAATACTGTGCAAAAATTCGTCCGGTTTTCGTTAATATTCTACAGAAGGTTATATTTTATGAAAGACAATTCACAACCGAGACTATTGCCGCTGATTTTGATTATCGTCGGAAGCTTACTGCTGGCTTTGCCCGGCGCTTACGGCGCATTCTTTTTATTCTTTTTTGCTGCCGAAGGCGGAAAGGAAAATCCCCTCTATCTGCTGATTCCGTTGCCGGCGGTCATCGGCTTCGCTTTATTGTTCGGATATATCTGGACGGCGATAACAAAAAGATTTGTCGCGTGGCTGTGGGCGATTTCTTTTTTGTTTAATTTAATCGTTTCGGTAACGAGCGGGCTGGCGATGTTTTATTATCTGACGGAAACTCGTCATATTGCGGGCTATGAAATATTATTTGTTTTATTCATCGTCTGGACGATTTTCGTCACCGCCGCTTCGGGTTATTATTTCGGCAAAGCCCGCGCGGTAAATAAAGCGAATCTGCCATAACTTTGGTTAAATAAAGGCGCAAACTGTTTGAGCTTATCTGATAAATTCCGTATGTTTTTGAAGAATAGCTTTGGCGTCTCGATTTTGCTGTGCGCGTTGCTTTTTGGCGGCTGCGTCGTAAAATCATCGAATCAAATCAAAATCAATCATGAAATGCCGCCCGTGATTCTCTGGGCGTGGGAACGCGGCGAGGATTTGCGCTTTCTCGACACCGGAAAATTCGGCGTCGCTTTTCTGGCGCAGACTCTGATTTTAGAACGCGACGAAATCGTTTTTCGCCCGCGCCGCCAGCCTCTGGAGCTTGCGCCGGACACATATTTAATCGCCGTCACGCGCATCGAAACCGACAAGGAAAAATCTCGCCGACCGGCGCTTTCCGATAAGCAAAAAACTGAAATAATTTCGCTCATTAAACGGACTCTGGAATTGCCCGGTGTGAAAGCCGTGCAGATTGATTTTGACGTGGTAGTGTCGGAAAGAAATTTTTATAAATCTCTGGCGGAAGATTTGCGCAAAAATTTGCCGGAAAATACGCCTTTGACCATTACGGCGCTCGCTTCGTGGTGCGTCGGCGACCGCTGGCTGAATGAGATGCCAATTGACGAAGC
This sequence comes from Pyrinomonadaceae bacterium, assembly GCA_036389695.1. Taxonomy (GTDB): domain Bacteria; phylum Acidobacteriota; class Blastocatellia; order Pyrinomonadales; family Pyrinomonadaceae; genus JALZHR01. The sequence continues at coordinate 11,279 of DASVWG010000504.1, read as the reverse complement.
CGTGCCGATGGCGTTTCGGATGGGCGCGGACGACCACGCGATTCGCGATTTTCTGGCAAAGGAAAACGATTGGCGCGAGCCTTTATGCAAGGGCAGCTACGGCGTCGCGCTGGACGAGCCTTTGCAGGCGAAATTCAAATCGAACCGCAGATTTTACATTTTCAATTCCGAATCGCGCGGCTGGAAAGCGGAAGATTTAAAGCGTCTGCCCGAAGGAGTTTTACGATGAGAAAAAGGTCAGAACCGCCTGCCGTAGCGGGCGGTTTAAGATTAGAGTTTCAAATTTCAAGTTTCAGATTTCAAGTTTACCGATTGTTTGACTCGATATTTAGAACCAGAAACTTGAAACTGTCCGCGTTCAACCGCCCGCTACCGCAGGCGGTTCTGACTTATCCGCGAAAATCGGCGGCGGTTTCTCTTTTGCTTTTTTTCGCCATCCTGATTCAAACCGTTTCTCCGGCTCTCGCCTGCGGTCCGAGTTATATCACGCCGGTTTTCGATTACGAGCACGCGCCGGAAGAGCCGTTTGAAAACTTTGCGGCGGGCAGAATCGGCATCGTTAAGCCGACTTATCGCCGCGTCGTGCTTTTCGCCGCGTATCGTTATCTGAACGGCGGCGCGTTTTCAGCCGGCGAGCAGAAAGGCTTAATCGACGTCTGGAACGCCGAATTTAATAACAAAAGCTTTGACGATGACGACATTTCGGAAGCGGTTAACGCGTGGATTGAAAGACGCAAGGAAGTCGTCAAAGACGAAGAAAAACCGCCTTCAATCTACACCGAGCGCGGATACGGCGGCTATGATTTTTTTCCGAACTGCACGAAATCCGCGTTTGAAACCGCCGCGCAGACGCTCTCCGAGCGGATTACGAGCTACGGCGCGGAAAATAAAAACGTGCAGACTTGGGTGAAAGCGCAGGACGAAGTTTTTACAAACTGCGCGAGCGGTCAGGCGATTCCCGCACAGACGGATTTGGAAGCGCCCGAATGGCTGAAAAAAGACCGCGAATATCAAATCGCCGCCGCCAATTTTTATTCGATGAATTACGATTCGGCGCGCGAAATCTGGACGCGCATCGCCGACGATTCCGATTCGGTCTGGTCGGAAACGGCTGATTATCTGATTGCGCGGACACTGGTGCGCGAAGCGAATTTGACGAAAAATCAGGCAAGCGCCAAAGAAATTTACGCGCGCGCCGAAGAGCATCTGAATCGCCTGACGGCGCGCGGCGGAAAGTTTTACGGCGCGTCGCTGAAGCTTCTGAATTTAATCAAATATCGCCTGCACCCGCAGGAGCGCGTCGGCGAGCTGGCGCGCCAGCTCACAGTCGCGGGCGGCGGCGATAATTTCCGGCAGGACGTGATTGATTATCACTGGCTGCTGGATAAATTTGAAAAACAGGTTCTGGAAGAAGAAGACAGGCGCAAGGAAGAACTGAAAAAAGAGGAATTGCTGAAACAACAGGAAGCCGGACGCAGCGCCAATACGAACGTCGGCACGCTGATGAATACGAATTCAAACGTTTCGACGAGCAACACGACTTACACGGGAAATACTGTGTCGAACGTCTCAACAAACGTTTCCGACGGCGTAACTATCACTTACGAACAGATTCAACAAGGCGAAGCTTTGAATTTTTCCATCGCCGTGACCGAAAACAATTCTCGCTATTTCCAATTTCTCGTCTCGCAATCGGACGAAGAAATTTACGCGGAAATCGAGCGCGTAATCGACAGAAAACTGACCGAAAAGGAAAAAGGAATAATTCAGGAAGCCCGCAGCGAAAGCTATCGCAACAAAACCAACAATCAAACTTACCGCGCTTACGAAGGCGGCTACTACGGCTCGGAAAAAACCACAATCGCGCTCCTTCCCGAATTTTTGCGGCAGGACGATTTAACCGACTGGCTTTTCGCGTATCAAATCAAGGACGAAGCGGCTTATGAGCACGCGCTGGCGCGCTGGCGGCAGACTAAATCCGATATGTGGCTGATGACCGCGCTCGTCAAAGCGGAAACAGGCTCGACGGATTTAAAACGAGTTTTGGAAGAAGCCGGACGAATCGACCGCAACGCGCCCGTCTACCCGACCGTCGCGTATCACACGGCGAGAATTTATATCGCGCAGAAAAAATTTGCCGAAGCCCGGCGCCTGCTCGATGACGTTCTGAATTCGACTCTGGATTTGCCGGTTTCGACGCGCAACCAGTTTCTCCAGCAGCGAATGTCGCTGGCGGAAACGCTCGAAGAGTTTTTGAAATTCGCCCAAAGAAAACCTTTCGGCTTCGATTTTGACGGCTCGACCGGCACGATTGAACAGTTTATCGCCGAGCAGAAATCGTGGTATGACCCGAAATACAACACCGAGCAGACGCGCGAGCAATACGAGCAGGAAGTCGAAGACCGTCTGAAAGAAGAAAAGGAATGGCAAAACCGCACGATGTTTGACGAAGACGCGGTGGAAATCATCAATCAGCATTTTCCGCTTGCGGTTCTGCTCGAAGCCGAAAAATCGCCCGCGCTGCCCGATTATCTGCAAAAACGTCTGGCGATGGCGATTTGGGTGCGCGCCGTTCTGCTCGATAATGAGCCTGTCGCGCAAAAAATCGCGCCCGAAGTCATCAGATTCGCGCCTGAGTTACAAGCGTTCTGGACGCCGTATCAAACTGCGCCGACGCGCCTCGAAAGAAAACGCGCCGCGCTGTATTTAATTCTAAAAAACCCGATTTTAACGCCGCATATCGAAAGCGGAATGGGCAAGACCGACAACGAAACCGACGAGTTCGACTCCGACGATTGGTGGTGCGCGCCGTATGATGCCGAATATAACGACGACGGCGAAATGGTCTTTCAGCTTCCCAAACGCCCTGCGTTTTTAGCCAAAGCCCAGACCGACGCCGCGCAAGCCGAACGCGCCAAATTAAAAGAACTCGGCGACGCTCCGCAATTTTTGGGCGAAACCGTTCTGGAATGGCAGAAGCTCGCGCCGGCAGACAAACGAGTTCCCGAAATGTTGTATATCACCTATAAAGCCAACGGCTGGAAGAAATACAGTTGCGGAAACAACGAAGAGCTGCGCGAAAAAATCGGTAAGACTTTGAAAACCCGTTACCCGAAAAGCAAATGGACGGCGAAAATGATTGAGGAAGAAACGCAAAATAACTGATAACTGATAACTGATAGTTGATAGTTGATAACTGATAACTGATAACTGATAGTTAATAACTCAGAATTAAAAGCTGAAAGCTGATGGCTGACAGCTATTTTTAGTTATCAGTTATCAGTTATCAGTTATCAGTTAATTGACGTATTCGCGCGGGAACCAGAGAATCGAGCTTTTGCCGGTTTTTTTCGATTGTTGTTTTTTTAGATTGGCGGCGCGCAGGAGTTCCTGCGCGGTTTCGCCGTCTTTGAGGAAGGAAGCGGCGCCGAAATTTAGCTTGATGAATTCGCGCTCGCTTTTCGTTAGCTCAAACGGGCTTAAATCGAAGGCTTTGCCGATGCGGTTGATGATGATTTCGGTGATTTCTTCGGAAGCGGTCGGCAGGACGGCGAGAAATTCGTCGCCCGTCGAGCGCGAGAGAAAATCCATCTGGCGCAGCTGTCCTTTTATCATTTTCGCGGCGTAGCTTAAAATCTGGTCGCCGCGCACGTGACCGAAACGTTTGTTAATCTCTTCAAAATTCTGGATGTCAATCGAAAGCACGGCGAGCGGGCGCTGTTCGCGGTAGCGCTGCGATTCGGCGATTTGATTTTCCAGCACCAGATAAAAGGCGCGCTCGTTGGGCAGGCTCGTCAGGTTGTCGGTCAGAGCGTTTTCCAGATTGCGCTCAAAAGCAATCGAGCTTAAGAAAAGCGGCGAAATTCTGGCGGCGACGGCTTCGATTAATTCAACCGATTTTTTATCGAAAGCCTTTTCGCGATTCGCGTAAAGAAGCAGCACGCCGAAAACTTCGCCTTCCGCTTTGAGCGGCACGCCGACGGCGCTTTTTAAAGTCGCCAGAACGTCAGCGGAAACGAAATCCCTTTCAAACAAAAGATTTCCCGCCGTCCGGATTTCGCCCTGCAAAAAAGTTTTCCACGCCAGGCTTTCATTGGAAACAATCTGCAAGCCGCCGAATTTTTCGGCGTTTTCGCCGACCGCCTGCGAAGCGCACAGGTGAGTGTTATCTTTGTCCGGCAGAAACAAAACGCAAGTCGCGAAAGGAATCAGCTCGTTGATGCGGCTGGCGACAAGGCGGAACATCTCGTGCGGTTTGAGCGACGCGCCGAAAAACATGCTGGCTTCTTCGAGCGCGAGCAGTTTTTCTTCCGTTTCTTCGGTAAAAACGCTCACGCTTTGATTGATTTTCGACTGATGAATGTAAAGCAGCAGGCAGAAAGTCAGATAGGCAAAGGTAATCGCCAGAAAAATGGCGGTTTTCAGCTCGAACGCGAAGTTTTGATTCGAGACAAAAAACGTCAAAACCAGCGCCAGCACCGAGACCAGCGGCAGAATCAGGTAGCCGGAACGGTATTTTTCTTTAAATTTCGGAAATTCGGAGATTTTCATAAAGGAAAATGCAGGCAGAGGATTTTTGCGAGAGGTTGCGGGGGAAAATTCCCCTCATTTGAAGATAACTTTTTGCGTTAAAATAAGTCAACAATTGTTTTGCAATATCGCGGCAAATTCGTCTTTTTTTCCGCTTAATTAATAATTTTTCGAAAATATGCAAAAAAAGTTTGAAAAAAGGAATTTTTTCACTTGTATTAGGTTGACTATAAAAGGCTAGATAATTATATTGTCCAATGTTCCTAGATAAAGTGTCAGGAAACGGCTTCTAGAAGCTGTAAACGCAAAATATATTTTGAGAAGACAGGAGAATATAATTTAATGAAAAAGACTTTAGCTCTTTCAGCACTTTTGGCAGTTGCCGCTTTAGGCGCCGCTTGCGGACCGGAAGCGGGCAATAATGCCGGCAATAATGCCAGAAATGCTACAAATAACGCGACGCCGATGAACGTTTCGACGCCAGCGAATACTTCGACGCCGATGAATGTGAATTCAGGAAACGCGAATACGTCGAACATGAACACGAAGGCGAACGAAACCATGAATAAAGCGGCGGAAACAATGAACAAAGCCGCCGAAACCATGAATAAAGCCGCCAACACAATGACAAACGCCAATAAAAAGCCGTAGATTTTCATCTCGGTTTTTTTATTTTTGGAAAAGCACGCTGCTCCGGCAACGTGCTTTTTTAATGTCCGGTAATTTCTTTTTAAGCCGGTTCTTTTTTTATCATCGTCTTACTTTGTGTTTTAAGTTTTTCAGGTCGTAAGCTGCTCTCGCAGTTCTTCGACCGTCGTTACGGGTTTTTGACAGGTAAAATTTTGGCAGACGTAAGCCGTCGGCTGATTTTCAATCATTTTTCTTTCCTGCAAAAGCGGGACGATTTCGGCGTCTTTGCCTTCGGTTTCGTTTAAAACAACCACTTTATTCGGCAGATATTCGCGCCAGATTTCCCTTTCCAGCTCGCTTCCCTTTTCGCCGATAATCACGATTTCTCTGGTCGGATTAAGATAAAACTCCAGCGCGGACAAAGCACGTCCGAAACCGTTCGGATAACGGCGAATCTGCGACGCGACGAGACGCAGAACCGTGACGGCAAAGCGCTCGTATTTTTCGTCGCCCGCCAGCTTTGCGAGCTTCAGCAAAACGTCCGCCGCGACGGAATTTCCCGAGGGCGTGGCGTTGTCGTAATAATCCTTGTTTCGGACGATAAGCTCTTCGTGATTGTTCGCCGTAAAGAAAAATCCGCCGCCGTCTTCGTCCCAGAATTCCGTAATCATCAAATCCGCCAAACGCCGCGCTTCCGCTAAATATTTCGTTTCGCCGGAAACCTGATAAAGCTCCAGCAAAGCGTCGGCGAAATTGGCGTAATCTTCGAGATAAGCATTTAATTTCGCTTTGCCGTCCTTGTAAGTCCGGAGCAGATAACCGCCCGTTTGCAGATTTTCCAAAATAAAATCGGCATTACGGCGAGCGATTTCCAGATACTCCGTGTTTTCCAGAATCGCGCTCGCTTCGGCAAAAGCCGCCATCATCAAGCCGTTCCAGGCGGTCAGAATTTTTTCGTCGCGGAAAGGCTTAATGCGCTTTTCCCTTTCGGCAAAAAGCTTTTTCCGCCCGCGTTCGAGCGTTTCGATGAGTTCCGCTTCCGAAATTTTTAAGGCTCTGGCGGTCGATTCAATCGTGTAATTGACGTTCAGAATATTTTTCTCTTCAAAATTTCCTTCTTCCGAAACGTCGTAATAAAAATTAAAAATCTGCGCCTCGCGCTCGTCCAGAATTTCTTCGACCTCTTGCGGCGTCCAGACAAAAAACTTTCCTTCCACGCCTTCGCTGTCGGCGTCCTGCGTCGAATAAAAGCCGCCTTTCGCGTCAAACATTTCGCGCCTGACGTATTCGAGCGTCTCGACGGCGATGCGTTTATAAAATTCGTCCTTCGTCACCTGATAAACGTGCAGGTAAACGCGCGCCAGCTGCGCGTTGTCATACAGCATTTTCTCAAAATGCGGCACGAGCCAGACGGCATCGACCGAATAGCGATGAAAACCGCCGCCGAGCTGGTCATACATTCCGCCGTGCGCCATTTTCGCGCAGGTATGCGTGACCATTTCCAGCGCTTTTTCGTCTTTCGTGCGGTAAAAATAGCGCAGCAAAAATTCCATAGACATCGACGGCGGAAACTTCGGCGCGCCGCCGAAACCGCCGTTCGTCGCGTCAAACGTCCGCGTAAAGCTCAAAAAAGCCGCATCCATCTGGTCTAAGCTCAAAGTGCCCGCGCCTGATTCCGCCAGCCCGACGCGGCGCATCTCGCCCAGAACCTCGTTTGCCGAATGAAGCAATTCGTCGCGTTTATCGCGATAAGCCTGCGCCACGCTCACCAAAACCTGCTGCCAGCTCGGCATTTGATAGCGCGGCGCGGGCGGAAAATATGTGCCGCCGAAAAACGGAATCTTGTCGGGCGTAATGAAAACATTCATCGGCCAGCCGCCGTGTCCGGTCGTCAACTGCACAAAGTTCATATAAATCTGGTCAACGTCCGGACGCTCCTCCATATCGACTTTGATGTTGACGAAATGCTCGTTCATAATCGCGGCGGTCTGCTCGTCTTCAAACGATTCGTGTTCCATCACGTGACACCAGTGACACGCCGAATAGCCGATGCTGACCAGAAGCGGCTTGTCCTCGGCGCGCGCTTTCGCAAAGGCTTCCTCGCCCCACGCATACCAATCGACCGGATTATGCGCGTGCTGAAGCAGATAAGGACTCGTTTCGTTGATTAAATGATTAGTGTATTTTTTCGGACTTTGCATATTTTCAGTTTACCCTGCGCTTCGGGGTTAAGCAAAAATTTGGAAGTTTCCGTTAGTTTTGTTATATTAATGGCGTAATTCTTGCCTTTTATGACGCCGCGTTCAATCGCCAAATTAAGACCTGTTGTCACGCGCCCGAATCTTTTCGCGGGCGACTAGATTTCTCTCCCGAATTTTTCGACGTTTAGCGCCGGATTCGTCCGGCAAGACCGAATCACCCGACGATTTTTTTTCGTCAGCTAAACCATTTCAATAAAATTTTTTGAGGAGAAATTTATGACACCAACAGCCAGCGAGCTGCAAAAACCGATTATCAAAACCGAATTGCCCGGACCGAAAGGCAGAGAAATCATCGAAGCCGACGCGCGATACGTCACGCCTTCGTATCCGCGCCCGGATTATAAACTCGTTGCCGAAAAAGGCTACGGCGTGTGGATTGAAGACGCCGACGGGAACGTCTTTCTCGATTGCAACGCGGGCGTCGCGGTCTGCTCGACCGGACATTGCCATCCCGAAATCGTCAAGGCGATTTCTGACCAAGCCGCAACTTTAATTCATATGTGCGGCACGGATTTTTACTATCGACAGATGCCCGCGCTCGCGCAGAAGCTTGACGAGATTTGCCCGATTGAAGGCGAAACGAGAACGCATTTTGCCAACTCGGGCGCGGAAGCCGTCGAAACCGCTCTGAAAGTGGCGATGCATCACACGCGCCGCCAGAAATTCATCTCGTTTTTCGGCTCGTTTCACGGCAGAACGCTCGGCGCTTTAAGCTTAACTTCTTCCAAAGCGGCGCAAAGACGCGGCTTTATGCGACAGGCGCTCGACGTCATTCACGTCCCGTTCCCGAATAAATTCCGTCATTTCGCCAGCAATCTGCCGACCGACGAGGAAACCATCACGCGCGACTGCATCGCGTGGATTGAAGACCGCATTTTCAAAACCACGACGCCGCCCGACGAAGTCGCCGCCATCGTCGTCGAAGCCGTGCAGGGCGAAGGCGGCTACGTTCCCGCGCCGTTCGAATTTTTAAAGGCGATTCGCCGCATCTGCGACGAACACGGCATCGTGATGATTGTCGACGAAGTCCAATCCGGCATGGGCAGAACCGGAAAAATGTTCGCCATCGAGCATTCCGGCGTCGCGCCCGACGTGATGTGCCTCGCCAAAGGCATCGGCTCCGGCTTGCCCATCGGCATCTGCATCGCCAAAGAAAGCATCATGAACTGGGGCAAAGGCGCGCACGCCTCGACCTTCGGCGGCAATCCCGTCTGCATCGCCGCGGCTTTAAAAACGATTGAACTGCTGGAAAACGGCTTAACGGAAAACTCCGCCAACGTCGGCGAATATTTAAAGGCGGGCTTACAAAAACTGCAAACAAAATACGACGTCATCGGCGACGTTCGCGGCTTGGGCTTAATGCTCGGCGTCGAGTTCGTCACCGACAAGGAAACTTTAAAACCCGCACCCGAACTGCGCGATAAAATCGAAATGGAATGCTTCAACCGCGGCTTAATCATCCTCGGCTGCGGCGCTTCGACAATCCGCTGGTCGCCGCCGCTGATTCTAACGAAAGAAAACGTCGACGTCGCGCTCGAAATTTTCGACGAAGCAATCGCTGCATCAATCTAAAATAAAGTATCTCCCACTTCAAACTGCAGGCTGGCGAGCGAGTAAACCAAACTCGGCTCGCCTCTTTTCTGCCTCCGAATTCGCTCTTAAAAAATATTTTTGCTGCTTAGCAGATTTTCTTGCAAAAATTTTTTTAAAAAGTGTAAGGTTTCGCCAATCTTAGTCATATTACAGTAGCCAAGAAATTTTTGGTCACTGAATCTGGGCAGTTGTCGCACAATCAAACTGGTTTACTCGGTTAGCAATTTCAAAACTTGTAAACCTCGTAAATTAACATTTTTTTCTGAAATACGGTTGTAATTTATTTCTTTCAAGTATGACCGTTTCAATGTCTTACTATATTAAAAGGAGAAAATTTTATGGCAGACAAAGTTGCTGAACTTAAAGCAGGTGATGGGCAACCTGTATTTGAAATTAATGCCTTCAAACCTAATGATCTTATTCGAGGAACTTTCAAAATTCGGCTTTTTAATAAAGCTGATACCAAATCTGTAGTTATCGGCGATTCAGGGGGTGAAGTGGATAACCCTAAGGGAAGTTTTAATATTCCATTTGAAAACGATGTTAGTGATTTAGATGACCGCTTTATCCGTTTTCGCGTCTTTGTGGCTGACGATGAAGAAACCGACAGCGGAGACTGGTTTCTTTCAATCAAAATTAAACAAAAAAATAAGATTGTAAGCGGGGGCGACATACAATTCAAGACGAATCTTGACTCAATCAGCTTTATCGGTGACAAAGTGAGGTTGAATGTAACATGAGAACAAAAATTTACTTTCTTTTATTATTTGCAGCAATGATGCTGTCGGCAGCAGCCGAAAGCATTGCTCAAACTGCGACTGTGAAAATCAATTTCGGCTCGCCGCAAGCCGGTTCAGCCGTCTGTAAAGTTCGAACATTGAACGGCAGATACGAAGTGATTGTGGCAGGAGCATTGCAGCCGGAAGCGCCGGATTTACAGAATGTCAGTGTAAGGTTTGACGGAAACAACGTTATTTATTCTTTTAAGCCCGCCCCTAACACTGAAGCATTGTGTCAAACCGTTCAGAACGGTCTCGAAATTACATTCACGGCTTCAAGTGGTCAATCAGCGGGAGGCAATGCTGCTGTGACACCGACACCGACGCCAACCGTTAAGCCCATTACGCCTGAAGAAAAGAAAGAAGCAAAAACAGAAGCTCTCGATTTAAGCATCCCCGAATCGCCAGGATTTACAATTCTAGGACTCAACCCGCAAAGCGTCGTCCGTCCGACGAGTCCACGCGAGTTTGTTGCTAAATTGATAAACAGTCTGGACGAGAACGGCAACATTCAAAACGGCGTTGCCTTTGATATGGCGCCTTATCTGTTGCTCTCGCGCGGCAGATTAACGCTTAGCGATTATCGGAACTTTAAAAAGGATAAAGAGAACAACTTTAAAAAGGATAAAGACGGCTTTCGAATACCACGCTTCAGCCTTGAACGATTTTTTTCTCGTATCCAATATTCTTTGGCGACCACAAAAGGCGCCAGCAGCGAAGATAAGTCGGCGCGCATCGGAACCGGACTGCACTTTACTATATTTGATTACGGCGACCCGCGAATGGATCAAAGATTAGACCAATGTTTTCTGGATTTGACGAAAGAAATTCAGCGTCAGGCAACTATCAACATCTTAGGCTTTGTGCCCGCTAACGAGGACGATATAACCGGCGAGCAAGAAGACAGAATTCAACAGGAAATCACACGCCTTTTGGATAATGGATTTCGCGAACGTTACAAAAAAGAATGTATCGGTGCGTCGAAAAAGCGAAATTTCGGGCGGTCAAGTTTTGTCATCGGCGGAGCCAAAAGCTGGATTAGTAAAACCGGCGACAGCAGTAAGTTCGTCGATAACGGCGAAGGCTTGTGGGCATCGCTCGCCTACGGTTTTGAAGGCTTGCGAGCCTTTCGTTGCGATGACGTAGAGTTAATGGATGAAGACAACCGCTGTATCCAGCCGCAGTTGATTTTCCATTACCGTCGCCGTGTAAAGGAAACCGTTCCGAATCCGCTGGTCGCCGGACAGTTTACGACCAAGGACTCGAAGCTTTTCGGAACGCGGCTGCGAATTGGTGTTCCAAAATGGTCGGTCAATCTGGAAGGCGTTTTTAGCGAGGAGCGTTATGCTGGGCGGACTTCTTCGCACGATTGGATAGGTTCTTTTGGAGCAGATTATAAACTGGCTGACAATTTTTATCTGAATTTCTCGGTTGGCGGTAAGACGAAGGAAAGCAATATCCCGAACACGGGTAAGGTTTTCATCCG
>DASVWG010000503.1:0-3244 GCA_036389695.1 Pyrinomonadaceae bacterium | reverse complement strand
CGCCGAAAACCGTCAAAGTCACCTTCGCCGGATTTGAAGACGTTAAAAAGCAATCAGCCGCCGGCGTTCAGCCGTCAGCAGAAAGCAACTCGCAGCCGGCGATTTCAGCTTCAAATAACGAGCAAGGGACAAAGGGCGAAGCACAAAGAACTACTGCCGACAACGGACTAACGACTGACTTTTGGTCGTTTATCTGGCTTGCCGTGACGGTCGGCGCTTTGTCTTTATTAACGCCGTGCGTTTTTCCGATGATTCCGATTACGGTTTCGTATTTTACGAACCATTCGGCGGGCAGCCGCGTCAAATCCGTCAGGCTCGCGCTGGTTTATTCAATCGGAATTATCCTGACTTTTACGGCGCTCGGAATGCTTTTGGCGATTTTCGTCGGCGCGGCGGGAATAAATCTTTTCGCGGCAAATCCGTGGGTCAATCTTTTAATCACGGGGATTTTTCTTTTTTTCGCGTTCAATCTTTTCGGCTCGTATGAAATCAACGTGCCGACTTCCGTTTTGACAAAGCTCGACAATATGACGCGCAGTCATGAAGGCGAAGGCAGCGGCATCGTCGGCGCGCTTTTGATGGGCTTGACGTTTACGCTGACGTCTTTCACCTGCACGTCGCCGTTTGTCGGCACGATTCTGGTTTCGGCTTCGCAGGGCAGCTGGCAAAAGCCGCTTTTGGGAATGCTCGCGTTTTCCACGGTTTTCGCTTTGCCGTTTTTCATTCTCGCGCTCGTTCCGCAATGGGTTTCGCAATTGCCGCGCGCGGGCGGCTGGATGAATTCCATCAAAGTTTCGATGGGCTTTCTGGAAATCGCCGCTGCGATGAAATTTCTGTCAAACGTCGATTTGGTCTGGCACTGGGGAATTTTTACGCGTCCGGTCGTGCTGGCAATCTGGATTGCGATCGGCATCATTCTGGCAATTTATCTTTTAGGAAAATTCCAGCTTTCGCTCGATTCGAAGCCGGAAAGAATCGGCGCGTTTCGCCTCGTTTCAGCAATCGTCAGCCTGGCAATCAGCTTCTATCTATTAACCGGACTTTTCGGCGCAAAGCTCGGCGAGCTCGAATCATTTCTGCCGCCCGACACGGAAAATTCGCGCAGTTTCAACAACTCGAAATCCAATGAACCAACCTGGATAAACAACGATTTCGAGGCGGCGCTGAAACAGGCAAAGTCTGAAAACAAAATGGTTTTCGTCGATTTTACGGGCTACACCTGCACGAACTGTCGCTGGATGGAAGCGAATATGTTTCCGAAAAGGGAAGTCGAAACGGAAATGAGCAAATTCGTTCTGGCGCGGCTTTACACCGACGGCAACGGCGCGGTTTACGAGCGCCAGCAGCAGTTTCAGGAACAAACTTTCCAAACCGTCGCGCTGCCGTTTTACGCCATTTTCAACGCCGACGGAAAACCGCTCGCGACATTTCCCGGTCTGACCAGAAATGCGGCGGAATTTGTTGACTTTTTGCGGAAAGCGGAAAAGAATTAGCCACAGAGGACACAGAGGTTTTTGAGAAAAACCGATTAGATGAAGTTTTCAAATATTTTTAAAGCCTTAAGTTATTGTAAAATTTCCCATTTTTCTCTGTGTGCTCTGTGGATGAAAAAATGAATGATTTTCTTACCCAAAAGATAATCGGCGCAGCAATTGAAGTCCACAAAAGCTTGGGTTGTGGTTTATTGGAATCTATTTATGAAGAAGCTTTATCTTATGAACTTGAATTGCGCGAAATTAATTATGAAAGACAAGTTGAAATTGATGTTATTTACAAAAGCAAAATCATAAAAGGGCAGAGAATTGATTTGTTGGTTGAAAGCCAGGTTATAGTTGAAATAAAATCTCTGGTTAAACTCCCAGAGTATGCAATGGCACAGCTTTTGTCATATTTAATGGCGACGGGCTTAAAACGCGGTTTGATAATTAATTTTGGAGAGAAAAGATTAGTTGACGGCATCAGGCGCATTTCTCATTAGCTTCTGTGTTTTTTGTGGAAAGAAAATTTAGCCGCAGCGAACACGGAGAAAAATGAGAAATCTCAACAAACTTTAAATTTTATAATTATTCAGAACATTATTAGTCTAAAGCCTTTCTCAAAAATCTCTGTGTGCTCTGTGGCTAAATATTATGAAAACGGTCAAAATCGAAAATTTAATCGAAGGCTTGCGCGAGATTCCCGACGCGGAATTTACCTGCGATAACGTTTACCGGTTTCTCGCCGAAAATCCGGTTGACGTCGATACTATCGCGCCGTATTTTTTCTGGTGCGAGCGGTTTTACACGCGGAATCTGATTTATAAGGACGCGCGTTTCGAGCTGATGACTTTGTGCTGGGAGCGCGGACAGGTTTCGCGCGTGCATAACCACGCCGACCAGCGCTGCTGGATGACCGTTCCCGTCGGCAAGCTGCGCGGGCAAAATTTTCGCGCCGTCCAGATGGACGAGGAAAAGGGCTTTTGCAGGCTGGAAAAAACCGATTGTTTCGACCTTTCCAATTGTCTCGCCGCGAAGGTCGAGCTGGAAGAGCCGATTCACCAGATTTTAAACCTGCCGGAATTTGACGAGCGCGCCGTCAGTCTTCATATTTACTCGAAGCCTTTTGATAAATGTCTTTCGTATTGTCTGGAAACCGACCGCGTCGCCGAAGTCCCGCTTTATTACACGAGCATTAAAGGCAAGCTTTGCGACGGCATCAAATTGTAAATATCGGAGAACCGAAATGAAAAAATTCTTTCCGCTAATCGTCTTCGCGCTCGTTATGTGCGCCGCGTCAGCTTGCCGGAAGGCTGAAGCGCCGGTGCCGAATCAGAATCCTAATATCAATTCCAACGCTAATTCCAACGCCGGCAATGTCAATCGTTCTTCGACCGACGCAAACGAAAAACAGCGTGAAGAACTGCAAAGGGAATCCGAGCGCGTGAAAAACGACCTTATCGAGATGCAGAAACAAATCGAAGACGCGCAGGGCAGCAGCCGGCAGCGCGAGATGCAATCCCGCCAGGTCAAAAACGAACTCGGCGAGGCGCAAAAGAAAATCAACGAAAATCAGAAAAAACTGAACGAAACGCTACCTAAATAAAGTCCGAATTTTAAAATGTTTTTTCAGGAACCGGCTCAGATATTAATTGAAAAAAGCAATACGTTTGCCAACGCCGAGCAGTTGGTCGCTGCCGCCGTGCAATGGCTGCGGCTCGGCGTCGAAACGATTGGCGCGGGCATCATCTGCATGGGCGTCGTGCTGG
>DASVWG010000502.1:0-10551 GCA_036389695.1 Pyrinomonadaceae bacterium | reverse complement strand
GCACGACCGGCGGAACGAGCTTTACGCAAATCACGAACGGCTTGCCGCAACGCTTTATCAAGAGCATCACTGTCAGCCCGTCTAATCCGAGCGTCCCTTATCTGACGGTTTCGGGCTTCGATTCCGGTCACGTTTTCAAAACGATTAACGCCGGCGCAAGCTGGACGGACATCAGCGGCAATCTGCCGAACATTCCGACCAATACTCTGGCGATTGACCCGCGCAACCCGTCGACGCTTTATGTCGGCACGGACATCGGCGTTTTTCGCTCGACGACCGACGGCGGCACATGGGAAACCTTCAACGACGGAATGCCGCCGGTGATTGTTTCCGAACTGGACATCAATGCGAGCGGTTTGCTGCAAGCCGGAACTTACGGGCGCGGCGCGTATCAGATTAATACCGTCCCGAGTTCGAAAGCGGTTGCGGATTTTGACGGCGACGGCAAAACGGACGTTTCGGTTTTCCGACCGGCGGACGGAACATGGTATCTGCTCCGCAGCCAAGCCGGTTTTGCCGCGACGCAATTCGGCAGCAACGGCGATATTCCCGCGTCCGGCGATTATGACGGCGACGGCAAAACCGATTTGGGCGTTTATCGCCCGCAGGGCGGATTCTGGTTTATTCTTAACAGCTCGAACAATACTTTTCGCGGGCAGCAATTCGGAATTTCAACCGATAGACCGGTTGCCGACGATTTCGACGGCGACGGCAAAACCGACGTCGCCGTTTATCGCGACGGCGCGTGGTATGCGATATACAGCTCGAATTCAAATCTGCTGGCGACAAATTTCGGCATCGCAGCGGACATTCCCGCGCCGGCAGATTATGATGGCGACGGGCGCAGCGAGCTTGCGGTTTACCGCGAAGGCGTCTGGTACACGCTGAATCTGGCGAACAACCAATTCAACGGCGTGCAGTTCGGCGTTGCTTCCGATAAACCTGTTGTCGGCGATTACGACGCCGACGGCAAAGCCGATTTCGCCGTCTATCGTCCGAATCAGGGAACGTGGTATGTTCTGCGCAGCCAAGCCGGATTTTTCGGACAGCAATTCGGCATCGCGACGGACATTCCGACGCCCGGCGATTACGACGGCGACGGCAAATCGGATTTGGCGGTCTATCGCCCGACCGACGGCGCGTGGTATATCATCAACAGCACAAATTCGAGTTTGCGAGTCGCGAATTTCGGCGTGAACGGCGACGTTCCGATTCCGTCAAAGCAGAATCCGTAGAGTAATCTACAAAGGCAGAAACGCGACAGTTATGGAGCGTGTCTCAAGTTGATGAAGACGAAACTTCGGTTTCATTGTTCATCGCTAAAAAGCACGCTCCATAACTGTCGCGTTTCTGCCTTTAGCTTCCGGCGGTGAAAAATTTCGCTTTCGCTTTGTGAAACTGCGCTTGCGTTTCCAGATAATCGACCAGCTTCAGAAAATCCATACGCGGATACGAATAGCTGCCGATGGAGCGAAAGGCAAGCTGCGGTCGCGCGTTTTCGAAGATGTGAAAGCCCCAGTAGAGAAGCTGTTTGCTGAAACGAATCGCGCATTCCGCCGGGTTGATGTAATGACAGCGCGAATCGCGCTCGGTAAACTGCTTGAACTGCGTTTTTAAAACCTCGTTCAAAAGCGCGTTGCGGTTTTCCTCGTCCGTGTGCAGATTGTTTATCAAAACGTGCAGATGCGCTTTTTCGTTGACGCGGCGAATCTCTTTGAAAGTCCGCTTGATGACGTCCGCGTTTTTGTTGACGCCGAGCGGGTTGAGCGTCGTCGGAATCAGGCAGTAATCGAAGTTTCGGATAAAATCCGTCGGGTTCGCGTCAAATTCGGGATTGCAGTCGCAGACGACGATTTTCGTATCTTTATACGCCGTTTCGTCCCAATCCTCAAAGCTCAAAACCGAAATCACCGAGCCGATTTGCCCTTTCGTCGCGGGCAGATAGACGCCTTCGCCGAGCAGCTTTTTCAAATTCTGCTGGCGGTCTAAATCGAGCAGCGCGACATCGTAGCCATTCAGCGCAAACGCGCCCGCCAAATGCGCCGCAATCGTCGTTTTGCCGACGCCGCCCTTGCAGGTAAAAACGCCGATGTAAGTCGTCTTCTCGCACTCGTCCGCGCCGTCGATTTTCTCGCAGTCCCAAATCAACTGGCTGCCGCGCAAAATCGCCAGCCTTAATTGTGTGATTTTTTCCTCGCGCAGGTAGGCGTAAACCGAAGGCGTGAAACCACTGGTCGAAACGAAAATTCCGCCCGCAAAAGTCTTCGCGTTTTCCTTTTCGAGAAAATCGAGAAATTTTTCGATTTGTCCGAGGTGAACCTTCGCGCGATGATTGCGCACCAGAACGGCGAGCCGTTCGCCGGGACGGAAAAGCTCAAGGTCGTAATTTTTCTGCGTCTGCGGCGCTAATTGAGCCGAAAATCCCTCGCGCCGGAGCAAAAACAAAGCCATCCGCTCAAGCTCCGAAGGCTTCTCTAAAATCGTGTTGCGCCGCCGGTCGGAATCGGTGAGAACATCCAGCATTTCCGCCCAGCTCATTCTGCTATTCGACATATTTTTTGCGGTGGGCGCAAATGTCAGAACCGCCTGCGATAGCGGGCGGTTGAAGATTAATATCTCAGACGTTTGAAATTTATTTTTACGTTTTAAGTCGGCTGCGTTAAACCGCCCGCTACCGCAGGCGGTTCTGACTAACTTTCGAAGGCTTTCAAAACCTCATCGGCGTGTTCGTCCACATTGACCTTTTTGAAAATCTTTTTGATTTTGCCTTCTTCGTCAATCAAAAACGTCGTCCGGTTGATGCCCATGTATTTTTTGCCGTACATATTTTTTTCGCCGTAGACGCCGTAAGCGTTGACGATTTCTTTTTCCGTGTCGGCGAGCAAATCGAAAGGCAGGCTGAATTTCGAGATAAATTTCTGGTGCGACGCTTCGTCGTCGTTCGAGACGCCGAGAACTTTTATGCCTTTTTCCGTGAACGCGTCGTGGGAATCGCGCAAGCTGCACGCCTGTTTCGTACAGCCCGGCGTGTCGTCTTTCGGGTAAAAATACAAAACCACGCGCTGCCCGCGCAAATCGGACAGACGGACTTCTTTGCCGTTCTGGTCTTTAGTCGTAAAATCGGGTGCAATATCGCCTTCGTTCAGCATATTTCTCCAGTTTGATGTAGAATTTTCTTGTGTTCTTAAATTCTAGCAAATGAAACCGTTTTCGGAAAAACAAGCACTCGCGAAACTCGGAAAATTAAAATCCGATTTTCAAAATTTTATACGCGAAAACTACGAGCATCGCGCGAAAGACTGCCTGACCTGTCCGGTGCAAGGCTCGTGCTGCACGGACGCGCATTTCGTCAACGTTCACATCACGCGTCTGGAAGCCGTCGCCGTTCGCGAAGCTTTGCGAAAATTTGACGAAGCGAAACAAAAAGAAATCTACCGGCGCAATGCGGAAACAATCGAAAAATACGATTTAAAAGATTCCGGCGACACGTTCGCGCAAACTTTCGCCTGCCCTCTTTTTGAAAAAGGAACAGGCTGTCTGATTCACAAAGAAGGCAAGCCAGTTCCGTGCATCCAACACGCCTGCTACGAAAACAAAAACGATTTGCCGCCCGACGAATTGCAGACGGCGGCAGAGCAAAAAATCGAACGGCTGAACCGGCAAACTTATCTTCAAAATCCAAAATGGCTCCCGCTCCCGCTTTGGCTTCGCTTTTTTGACAAAAACTAAATTGAGCTATGATTTTTCCTGCCTGCGGATATTCCGCCGAAATAGGCTGAGACAAATTTTGTCGTGAGCGAAATCGTTGCTAACACAACTATTTTAAGCGTTAATCCGGCAGCGGCTAAAACTGCTACATCTATCAGCAAATAGACAATCCACACAAAAATCGAGGCTTTAACGGCAAATTCCTTTTCCCATTTACCGCCAATCCACCGGCAGACAAAATAAAATAAAGGGATGCCGAAAAAAATACTGCAATAAGGCGCCGCAATTTGGATATGTTCCTGATAAAACTGTTCATCGTGCCCGGGATTGATGACGTATGAGTAAAATACCATATACGCCACGCTTAAACTTACGTTGACGATTAAAATAAATATCGCCGCCCCGATAATCCAAGCCAAACGTCCTGCGCTCATAGTTTAATCGCCTCCTTTGATTCTAACTTTTGGCAATAATATATCTGGCTCACCCGAAATATCTGGTTAAAATCTATTTCTGTTCGTCGACCGCTTTGAAATGTGGATTTTCGATAATGCCGAATACATTTCCGAACGGGTCTGTAACGGTCGCAACATAAATACCGCCCACATCGGTCACATCGCTATGCTTCTTCGCGCCGAGTTCAATCAACCGTTCGTATGCGACGGCAGCATCTTTTACGCCCCAATAAGCGACCGCATTGTTGCCTTTCGACACGCCCGCCATATCCGGGTCCAGCCCTAATTCGTAGCCGCCGACATTAAAGCCGACATAAAACGGTTGGTCGAAATAAGGCTTGACTCCTAACGCGTCCGAATACCACGCTTTGGCTTTCTCAAGATCATCTACATGGTAAATAACAGTTCTTAATCCTTGAAACATTGCTTTCTCCTCAATTAGCGCAAGTCTGTCTTGTGGCTGAAATTTTGCAAACACTTAAAAAATTAACAAGAAATCATACAGGTGCGTCAAATATGTTAATGCCTAACTTTTCCTTAATTTCCCGCCGAGCATCGACATCGGAATCAGAAGAAGCAAAAACGGCAGGTGATACCAGAGCGGCATATAATTCCAATACATTGATTGAATAAAAATGCCGAACAATAAAAGCAAAATGCCTAACAAGAGCGTCGATTTCGCGTTTTCCCTGGCAATCGCTGCCGTCACAAAACCCGAAATGACAGAAGTAACTACGCTCTTGACCAGCAGCAGAATCAAAACTATCGAGTCCAGCGAGTAAGGCGTTTTGTTTTCCACCGCCGCGCGAAATTCCAGCGACGTTCTGCCCCACCAGCCGGGCGAAATCGCCGAAAGAACCGCGTCGCCGCCGACCCAGAGAATCGACCAGAGAATAAATCCGACAATCACACCCAAAATTATTCGCAGCATAGATTTTCTCCTTTAATAGTTTTCACATTGTGCCTTAAATTAAAATTATTTATTGTTTAATCCATTTAGTTCGCGTTTACATTCCTCGTTAATCTTTTCTATTTCTACTTTCGAAATTTGATATTTTGCCAGAGCCATCGAGATTCCTAAAAATACCAAATCCAGATAACTATTTATGTCTTCGGCTTTATTTGGATTAAGTGCTTCAACTTTCTCAGGCAGAAAGATTGAAAAATCAACGAGCTTCATTTTTCGAGAAACAGAAGGTCCTTTTACCTCAAGTTCGCGAATTCCGCGTTTTGTGGCGACGATAAAACCCAGGTTGTAATTTTCATATTTCCTGAAAAAACCTTTCCAGTTTAAAAAGCGGCTTCTCAACCGGTTGACAATCGGTTTATGCGTCAGACTAATAAACGGATTGCCCAAATTGACCGAAAGGTCTAAGTAAGAGACATATAAAATACACATTTTTTAATCGAAAGAACTTTTAAAATCTCAAATTGAGTTCTAAAAACGGTGGTGAGGTAATTTGTGGAAGGATTTTTATAAACGGAAAAAGGGAAAGAACTATGCTCCCGAAATTTCTTTCCCTTTCCTTTTTCGCCTTTTGCCAGTGCGAAACTTTAAGCTACTTTGGCGCGTTTGGCGTTGGTTTTTTCGCCGCTGCTACTGCCCGCGTCCTGATTTTTGGTTTTTTCGAGGCGCGCCGTCATTCTTCTGTCCAAATCCATGATTTGCTCAGCCGAAAGGTGATAAATGTTCGGCTGGTTATGATAAATCTTCGCGCCCGTCACGATGTCGGCTTTTTTGAAGCCGTTCGCTTCCGCTTTGGCGATTAATTCGTCAATCGTCAAAGTGTTCGGCACTAATGATAACGGCTGACGCTCTTCGATAAATTCCGGCACTTTCGACGGCGCGGGCGTTTCAAACGCCAGTTCCAAAGCCTGCTCGCCGCGCATATGTTCGAGAAAATCCTTGAACGTCACGTTTCCGACGAATTCGTAACCGACTTCAAAGGCAGGCGAATTCGATTTCACCACCTGAAAAACGCGGACGATTTCGCCGTCGCGCTCCTGCAGGCTGACTTCGACCATGACATCGACAAAATATTCCAGACCGCTCGCCGTCATCGGCAGAACGCGCCCGATTTCGTTGTCTTCTTTGGCTTCTTTGCCTTTCGCCGGAATCTGGTCGGCGATGACGACCGATTTTCCTGATTCGATGCAGAGCTTACGAAGAACGCCCTGCAAAATCATCTGGTCTGCCGCCAATTCTTCGGCGCTCGGCTGCGCCAGCGGGTCGCCGGTTTTCTCGCGCACCGCTTCAATCATTTGCGAATGCTTCGCGCCGAAATAAGCCGCCCACGAATCCAGCGCGAAACAGCCGTAATTCTGCTCGCGACCTTCGCCCGAGATTGCCCAGTCGATAAAATCCGGCAGCTCGTCCGTGTTTTCGATTTCCAGCGCGTCAAACTGAACGCCGACGCCTCTGAGCAGGCGCGCTTTGCGCTCGGTGTCAAAAATACAAAGTTTTCCCAAGCCCGCTTCGCTCATCGAGCGGATAAAATGGCTTTTGCCCACGCCCGCGCCGCCGCGAATCGCCATCACGAGGCGCTGCTGTCGCGGGATTCGGCTTAACGGATTGATTTTCGGTTTCGTCATAACTTTACTTCTCCTTACTTACTTTCTCTTTTGCCAGCTAAATCTTTACTTTAGATTTCGTCCATTAAGTGATTACCATCAAAGGCAATCCGTTTCATTGTTGAAACAAATCTATCATAAACTGTTTCATGTTTCAAGTGTGAAACAAAGATTTTTTGAAAAAATTTTGAGTTTTTGCGGTTTTCGGCTAGATTAGCTGAAAATCAGAAAGCTTATGAAACAAATTTCTCTGGTATTTATCGCTTGTTTGGCGTTTCAAATTACTATTTACGCGCAGACCGGAAATTTGCCCTGCCCGAAAATATCTATTAAGGGTTCGTCAGATGTTCTTTTGCCCGGAACGCCGATGGGTTTCGCCGTTTCGGTTGAAAATAAGCCCGAAGATTTAAAGCTTGAATACGAATGGGAAGTCTCAGCCGGAAAAATTATGTCCGGTCAGGGAACGCCGACTATCGAAGTTGATACAAAAGACTTAAGCGATATAAATGTTACAGCGAGCGTTGAGATAAAGGGATTACCGGAGAATTGTCCGAAAACTTTTTCGGAAACCGGCACGATAGGTATGCAGATAATCGATAACTGTCTCGACGGTTACGGAAAATTATCCGAAGTTGAAGAAGCGGGGCGTTTGGACAGTTTTATAATTCAACTGCGTAATGATGCCAATCTTTTAGTGCGGTTTGATTTAAGATT
Organism: Pyrinomonadaceae bacterium; assembly: GCA_036389695.1. Lineage (GTDB taxonomy): Bacteria > Acidobacteriota > Blastocatellia > Pyrinomonadales > Pyrinomonadaceae > JALZHR01. The sequence continues at coordinate 3,103 of DASVWG010000502.1, read as the reverse complement.
TCCGGCAAAGGCAACGGCTAAACAGATTGATGCGCGAATCTCGCGTATTGCGAAACAATTTGCTTATAGGCGTGCAGCGGACGAAATAAGAAGAATTATTTTTGTTATCAGTGCCGAAGCCGGAGAAGACTATACAGGCGTTTGTTATTTTCCGTTGAGCAGTAAAGATGCTTATTGCGACAAATGCGAGATTATCAAAGGTGTAGACCTCGACCTGAATAAATATTCGAAATCCAAAAGACCGAAAAAATAAGCCTGTAAGTTGCCGCTATTTCACAAACTCAAATTCGCCGAATGCTTCGGGAACGTGAAAAGCCGGATGCGGCGTTTCGGTCGGTAGCCAGGCGAGATAACCGCGCGTTTCGCCCGCGCCGACGCAGCGAAACAAATTTCCGCGCCAGACGTCATTCGCTTTTGGCGTTTTACCGAAGGCTTTCCATTCGATTTTTATCGCCATCCGGATTTTGTCTTTTTCGATTATCGCCTTCGACTGCATTCCCGAATCGTATGCAAAATCGGTTTCGCGTCTGTCAGGCATCTGATGAATCGCCAAATCAACCCATTCGCCGCTCGGCGCGATTTCAAACTCGAAATATTTTCGCGGCTCGTCTCTGTCCGGCGCGACGAAAATCTCGCAAACGTCCATCTCCCAAAGCCCGCGCGTTTTCGTTTCCAGATTCGGCTTTTCCGAAACAATCAAAGGCTCGCTTTGAACAGCTTCAAAGCGAACGTAAAGCGCAGTTTCCGACCACAAAAGCCTCGCTTTCGCGTGTCTGCCGTTCGGCGCAGCTTCGCCCGACCAGTATTTTTCGATTGAGACGGTTTGTGATTTTTCCCAATAATTACTATCGAGTTCGCTAACGGAAAAGTCGTTTTCGACGTGTGCGATTTTTATTTTGCCGGTCATTTTGGATTGCAAAAAACAAAGATAAAAATTTTACGACCACAAATATTTTCTAACATCAATTAACCTTTTAAGCATTTGATTGTCTTCTTCATATAGTCGTTTTATTTTGTCGAAATCTTCCTCATCGTGAAATCTTTCCAGCCACTAATTATAAAGAAAATCTATTTCAGCTTTAGCTTTTTCGGTTTCTTCGTCGTGTTTCCAATCAATTTGCTCAATTATTTTCTTTTCCTGCTCGACAAAATCTTTCAGTAATTGAAAGCAGGCGTGAAGAATTATTTCATCTTTATCACGCCAATCATCCGGCAGGCTTTCAATTTCAAGAACATTGGCGGGCTCCACAACTTACTTATTTCCTTGCATTCCAAAGCGTTTTGGCTGCCATTTTCGCCAGCTTCCAGCTTCTGTCCCAATCTATTTTTCCGTCTTCCGTGTCGCGTCCGAGCAATTTATCAACCAAAAGCTTCCGCAAATCTTTGCCTTCGCGGCGGAGCATAAATTCTTTGGCGTAAGGCTTCGCCGTTTCGAAGAAATTAAATTCCGGGTCGGTGATGATGCCGATGCCTTCGAGCGTCATCAGCGCGCGCATAATATACGTGAAATTCGACGGCAGGCGAAACGGGTAATCATACATCACGTCCGCCAAATCGTAGGTCAATTCCTTGAAGTTTACGTCTTTGAGCTTTAAATCGAGATGCAGCTTGAACATTTTGACGACGACTTCTCTAACTCTGGTTTCGTCCGCGCCGGGTTTTAAGAAATTCAAATCAATCAAATCCTGCGCTATTTCTTCCGCGTCTTTCGCCACGACGTGGAAAAACGCGTCAATCATTTTCGACTGCAATTGCGGCGTGATGCGCCCGACCATTCCGAAATCGAAAAACGCGACTCGCCCGTCCGGCATCACCAGCAGATTACCCGGATGCGGGTCGGCGTGAAAAAATCCGTCTTCCAGAAGCTGTTTCAGGTAAGTGCGAATCAAAAGGCGATTGACTTTTTCCGGCGAGACGTGGCGCGCGCGCAAAGCTTCCAAATCCACGACTTTCGTGCCGTGTATAAATTCCATCGTGAGGACTTTTTCGCTCGTCGCGTGCCAGTAAATCTTCGGCACGTGAACGTTTGTCCATTCTTTAAAGCTTTCGCTGAAACGCTCGGCGTTGCGACCTTCCGCCGCGTAATCCATCTCTTCGTGAATCGTTTCGTCAAATTCGCGGAGCATTCCAGCCCAATCCGCGTTTTCGTTTAAAGCCGGAAATCTTTCGGCGAAGCGCGCGACTTTTCTTAAAATTTCGATGTCGCCCTTGATGATTCCGGCGAGATTCGGGCGCTGGACTTTAACGGCGACTTCTTCGCCCGTGAAAAGCTTGGCGCGGTAAACCTGTCCGAGAGATGCGGCGGCAATCGGCTCGACGTCGAATTCTTCGTAAACTTCGTTTATCTTTTTGCCGAGCTCTTTTTCGATGCGGGCAAAGGCGATTTCATTCGGAAAGGGCGGCACGGAATCCTGCAATTCGCCCAAAGATTTGACGAACGGAAGCGGCAAAAGGTCGGCGCGCGTGCCCAGCGATTGCCCGATTTTGATAAACGTCGGACCGAGATTGATTAAATTTTCTTTCAGCCAGACGGCTTGTTTTTCCTGATTCAGCTCGCGATTCGCGTCGCCGCCGATATAGAAGCGGCGAACTAAAAGCATAAACTGGTGAAAGAAAAACAGGCGGATTTTGTAGAAATATTCGCCCGCGACGGCGAGCCACGTCAGACGCCGCGCCGTCTGCATCCGCGCTTCGGCTTGTTTTTCGTGCTGCGCGTGATGCAGGTCGTACTGGTCGAGATAAAGATACAGCGAGAGCGTTCCGATGACGCGCGCGACGTGAAAAAGCCGCAGATAACCGCGAAAGCCCTGATAATTTTTCTCGATTGATTCTTCTTCGGCGAGCAGCGATTTTTCTTCGGCGATTAACTGCTCGTTGGAAATCTGCTTTGCAACCGGCAAATCTTTTGTCTGCAATAAAGCTTGATTGCTGTTCCCGTTGCTGACGGGAATCGCTTCAATCGTTTTTTCTCTGAGCGCTAAACCTTGTTTGTTTTCTTCCATCACCGAGTCCTTTTGCATAACCTTACTTAGAGTCACAGAAAACGGTTCGGTTTGCAAAAAATTTCACAAAGGTTCGATATTCAAAATTTTAAAGCCTTAAA
>DASVWG010000501.1:0-22636 GCA_036389695.1 Pyrinomonadaceae bacterium | reverse complement strand
CGTTGCCGTCTATAAGGATTACTTCGTGCGGTTTCGGCGTTAAGGCTTGCAGCAGAAACATCCACAGATGCGGCATAAAATTGCGCGTCACGCCGTTGTCCGGATTATATAACAATATTTTCATAGCTTTATCCTAAACTGTATCAATCTGTAAGCTTTTGGAGGATTGTCAAAAAATTGTTTATTCAAGCGCTCGAAATCAACACAATCATTTTTATCCGATAATTGTTATTTTTCCAAATGATGAGCGTGCAGGTTTTAATATCTATACTTCCAATATTTCCATCGCCATTTCAAATCCACCGGATTAGCCGTGATGTGAAAGCCGAGCGAGACGCGCAGACGCAGTTTTAAGTAATAGGACAAAAATGAAATTATTTTCATATCACCGCTCTTTAAGCTCGCTCAGACCAAAAAGAATGAAAAAATAAGGACAAGTTATCTTGCAAACTCGTCCCTTGTGGTCAGAACACCCAAATATTGTTGCACTCTTGAATCAAAACAGCAGACAGGAGAAATTCGGTTCATTACCGTCAAGCACTCAAATTTGCATTCAATATAAAAAGCTAACTCAAACGGAAACATTTATCTGTGCGGTGCCGCACATATAATCGCTAAGTGCTCGTCAACAAAGGAGAACGGTAATTTCCCGCGCGAAATTAAAAACGCTTTTCGGCGGCGGGCGGCGAGAGAAAAACATACGCGGAAGACCTATTACAAAACTCTTACAACCGGATTGCCCGCCAACCGTTATACTAGCATCTAAATAATAAGAAACTAAAAGATTTATAGTTTTATTTCCGGCAATTATTTTAAGGAGTCAACAGTGCAAAACGTAATCGAGTCGCAAGGCTCAAAATCAAAACAAATTCAATGGGTCACGGGAGCCGTAGTGGTTTTATTTCACATTCTGGCGGTCTGGGCTTTATTCACGTTTAGCTGGCAGAATTTAATTGCCGCCGCAGTTACCTGGTGGGTCGCCGGAAGCTGGGGAATCGGCATGGGTTATCACCGGCTTTTAACGCACGGCGGGTTTAAGACTCCGAAATGGCTGGAATATATTTTAACCGTTTGCGGCACGCTCGGGCTGCAGGGCGGCGCGATAACCTGGGTCACGACGCACCGCATTCATCACGCCTTTACCGAAACCGAGCAAGACCCGCACAGCCCGCGCGACGGAACTTTCTGGTCGCATATCGGCTGGATTTTAAAGGGCAAGGCGCAGGACCACGACGAAGCCACCGAACAGCGTTACTCGCCGGATTTAAAGAAGGATAAAGTTCACGTATTTTTTAATAAATACTATTACTTTACGCCGGTCATCGCCGCGATTATTTTATTTGCCGTCGGCGGCTGGTCGATGGTTCTGTGGGGAATTTTTCTGCGGCAGGTCATCGGCTGGCACTCGACCTGGCTGGTCAATTCGGCGACGCATCTGTGGGGCACGCGGCGTTTTGAAACCCGCGACGATTCGCGCAACAACGGTTTGATTGCCGCCGTGACCTTCGGCGAAGGCTGGCACAATAATCATCACGCAAATCCGCGTTCGGCAAAACACGGTCTGGCGTGGTATGAATTCGATGTCAACTGGGTTCAAATAAACTTTTTGGAAAAAATCGGTCTGGCGAAGAAAGTTCACGTCTTTCAACTTAAAGCGGCGAATAAAATTTGATATTGAAAAGTCGAAAGTCCAATTCAGGAAGCCCACAAATAAAAGTATTCGCTTTCTTTGACGTCCGGTTTTATTTGCCCGAACATTAATAAAAGAGAAGGACGAGATTATTAAATTTTATAAAGAAAGCCGCAGTAGTTAAAGAAAAAGTCTTAATCGACGGTCAAATCGCAAACTCTCCTAATCAAAAACATTCACAGCATAATCAGGTAATTTCGATTGGCGAATAATTTCCAATTGAATCCAACGACGGTTTTACGGCGAAGTAAATTTCATTAAAATATGTCAGAACGTCAAATGATTTCTTCCGGCGAAAAAATCTGATTGGGAGTCTAAAAAAAAATGAAAAACGCGCTTTTTGTATTTGCCGTTTTAACGGGCATAATTATTTCTGGCGGCAGCGCTGCGCTGGTCGCCCAGACTGATATGAAACCACCTGTGGCAAAAAAAGAACCGAAAGTCCTGAAGATTCACGGCTATGAGATTGTCGACGATTACGCGTGGCTGCGCGACAGAAACGACAAGAAAAATCCGGAGATTATGAAGTATCTCGAAGCCGAAAACGCTTATACCGAGAGCTTTATGAAGCCGCACCAGCCGTTTATCGACAATCTTTATAAGGAAATGCTCGGTCGCATCAAGCAGGACGATACGAGCGTCCCGTATAAGCTCGGCGATTACTGGTATTTTAACCGCACCGAAGAAGGCAAACAGTATCCGGTTTATCTGCGCAGCCGGACGAAAGACGGCAAAGACGCCGAGGTTCTGCTCGACCAGAACGAGCTGGCGAAAGGCTTTAAATATTTTGCCATCGGCGATTTTGACGTCAGCGACGACGGCAATATTCTCGCCTTTTCGACCGACACGACCGGCTTCCGGCAATACACTCTGCAATTTAAAGATTTGCGGACGGGAAAAATGCTGCCCGAAAAAATCGAGCGCGTGACGAGCGTCGCGTGGGCGACCGACAACCAGACGATTTTCCTCGTCACCGAGGACGAAGAGACGAAGCGCTCCGATAAATTCTGGCGGCACGCGGTCGGCACGGAAAAAAACGATTTGATTGCCGAAGAAAAGGACGAGCTTTTCTTTTTCATGGTCAGCCGGACGCGCGATAAAAAGATGCTGATGCTGCAATCTTACGCGGCGACGATGCGCGAATTTCGTTATCTGCCGTCGGATACGCCGACGGGCGAATGGAAAACGATTCTGCCGCGCGAAAAAGGACACGAATATTCGGCGACGCATTACAACGGCGAGTTTTACATCACGACCAACAAAAACGCCGAAAACTTTCGCGTCGTGCGCGCGCCGGTCGCCGACGCGGGCGAGAAAAACTGGAAGGAATTTATTCCGCACAACGCGGCGATAAAAATCGACGGCGTCGATTTTTTCAAAGATTACGCCGTCGTTTCGGAACTCGAAAACGGGCTGGAATATTTGAAGGTTCTGGATTTGAAAACGAAGCGCGCGCCGCGGCGCATCGCGACGCCGGAGAGCGTCTACACGATGAGTATGTGGGTTAATCCCGAATTCGACACGCCCGTCATTCGTTACACCTACGCTTCGATGATTACGCCGAACTCGACTTACGAATACGATTTCAAAACGCGCCGGAGCGAGATTCTCAAACAGCAGGAAATTCCGAGCGGCTACGACAAAACGAAATACGAAACGACGCGCGTCTGGGCGACGGCGCGCGACGGCGTGAAAGTCCCGATTTCCGTGATGATGAAAAAAGGCACGAAGCTCGACGGCAAAGCGCCGATGCTGCTCTACGCTTACGGCTCATACGGAATTTCGATGACGCCGGGCTTTTCGACCAATCGTATAAGTCTGGTCGATAGAGGAATGATTTACGCCATCGCGCACATTCGCGGCGGCTCGGAGCTCGGCGAAAAATGGCGTCAGGAAGGTCGGATGATGAAAAAGCTCAACACGTTTCACGATTTCATCGATTCGGCGAAATGGCTGATTGCCAATAAATATACGTCGAGCGACCGTCTGGTGATTCAAGGCGGCAGCGCGGGCGGGCTTTTAATGGGCGCGGTGGTGAATATGTCGCCGGAAACTTTCAAGGCGGCAATCGTGCAGGTTCCGTTTGTCGATGTGATGAACACGATGCTCGACGAATCTCTGCCTCTGACGACCGGCGAATGGATTGAATGGGGCAATCCGAACGAAAAGGAAGCCTTCGATTATATGATGAAATATTCGCCCTACGACAATCTGAAAGCGCAGAATTACCCGAATATGCTCATCGAGACGTCGCTCTACGACAGCCAGGTGATGTATTGGGAAGCCGCGAAATACGCGGCAAAACTGCGCGCCGTGAAAACCGACGACAATATCGTCCTGCTCAAAACCAATATGGGCGCCGGACACGGCGGCTCAAGCGGCAGATTCGACCGTTTGAAAGAGATAGCTTTTGACTACGCTTACGCTTTGAATCAGGTCGGAATTACAAAATAAATACAGGCAGAAACGCGACAGTGATGGAGCGTGTTACAAGTTTCGCAATTCGATAAGCTTAACTTTAACACGCTCCATCACTGTCGCGTTTCTGCCTAAGAAGTTGTGCGTTTCTACCTTATTCGTCAATCTCGAATGGAACGTCGTCCTGCTCGTTAAGAACATATTCGATTGCCAGTGCAACGTGACGCGGTTTCCATAAATAACGGCGACTTCTGCCGCGTGACCAGACGCTGATTTCTTTAGATATTAAATTTTCCTCGCGGAGCTTTCGTGTGGCATATTTTTTAAAGGCATCAGCAATTATTTCCGGTTTAATCTGTGCGGAAACGACGGCATGTAGATGATTGCTTCGCACATTTACAGCTTGTAAATCGTATCTACGATGCCTACAAACTTCCTTTATCGCTTCTTCGACAATATTTCTCTGTTCTTTATTAAGAATAACGCTCCGCTGCTGCATGTTTTTCCGCATCAGCGTTTCTAAATTTTTGTTGGCAATGAGGTCTGGTGTTCCATAGATATTTCTGCCGTGAATATCAACTGAATTTCTCTCGTCGCCGTGCAGCCATCTGCCATAAGTTCGAATTGTAATGAGATATGCTAAAGGAAAGATATTATCGTCCCATTCATCATTTTCTTTGAACATAATCGAAATATAGCACCAAAATGCAGAAACGCGACAGTCATGGAGCGTGTTTCAATCTTGATTACTGGACAGATGAATTTCAATCAGCGCGTCTCGTAGCCAGACCTGGACACGCTCCATGACTGTCGCGTTTCTGGCGGTCAATTTGAGAAAAAGTCGTTCAAATTGACCGAATCGAGCTTTTCATCGTTGACCGCTTTTTTTCGTTTTTATATTAAAACCTTGATTTTTACTGGTTAATGATAAATATTCGCGCGTGGCACGGGCGTTGCCAAAAGAAGGGCGCGAAATATTGTATTTTGCAGGGTGAAACGAATAGAGGAAAACGAATGAAAAAAATATTCACAGACATTTTTTCAGCACTGCTAATCTCGGCTCTTTTGCTGACTCCGGTCGTGCAGGGGCAGACGTTAGCTCCCAAAAGTGATGCGAAAAATTTGGAAAAAAGCTCCGGCAAATCCGAAATTTTTCCAAAATATGTCGAAGACCTTTCTTCTCTGGCTGAACAGGGAACATTGACGCCCGCCACAGAAGGTCTCGAAAGCGAAATCGAAAAAGTTAAAGCCGCATTTTCTCTGAAGGGGAAAGGCGGCACGATTCTGGTTGATAAAACGCGGACGAAAAGCCGCGCGGTCGTTGAGTCGGTTGCCGGTTGGATGAGAACCGGAACGGCTCCGAAAAATCTACAGCAAAAGCGGGTTCTGCGGCTCGATTTGCCGACGCTTTTAAACGACGCGCAAAACGAGCGCGAAGCCGTCGCGCTTTTGCAGAACACTTTAAAGGCAATCGAAACGGCAAACGCGATTTTGTTTATCGAAGACGTTTCGACGCTTTCGAAAAACAATCCGATGTTCGGTTTCGCGGTTACCGACGTGATTCGCGCGGCGATGGATGCCGGCAAGCTGCAAATCGTGACGAACGGCACGCCGGACGATTACAAGCTGGAAGTCGTCGCCGATTCCGGCTTGCGGAAACAGCTTCGCAAAATCGATTTGGACGAAGCGGGCGAAATCATCGGCAACGACGGTTTTGTCGGCGATAAAATCTCTCCCGACCTGCGCGCCCTCATCGGCTCCGAGCCGAACAGGACGGTGACGGTCATCCTGCAATCCGACGACATTAACAACGCCGAATTGCAGGCGGTTTTAAAACGCAACAACGTGTCGATTGCCGGTCGCGCCGAGAGCCTGAATATGATGGTTCTGGAATTGCCCGCGCGCGTCGCCGAGGAAGTTTCCGCCGTTTCGAGCGCGAAACACATCTCGCTCGACCGTAAATTCGCTTCTCTCGGTCACGTCGAGACGACGACCGGCGCGTCCCTTGTGCGCAATTTGCTGAATTCATCGGTGCTCAGCACCATATTCCCGACGAACGTGAGCAATCTGCTTGACGGAACAGGCGTCGGCATCGCTATTGTCGATTCGAGCGTTCGCGACGACCATCGCTCGTTCGTCGATTACAGCGGCGCGAAGCGAATCGTCCAGAAAATCGATTTTTCCGGCGACGACCATCTGGCGGAAGATGAATTCGGACACGGCACGCACGTCGCCACGCTCGCCGCCGGCGGCATCGGCAAATCCGGCGACAATAACGATTGGAATTATCTTTCGAATTATCGCGGCATCGCGCCGAACGCGAAAATCATCAACGTCCGCGTTTTGAACGAAGAAGGCTCGGGCACGACGGCGAATCTGGTTCGCGCGATGGACTGGCTTTTAGCCAACCGCACGCAATACAACATCCGCGTCGTCAATTTGAGTCTCGGCTCGCCTTCGATTGAAACCTGGCGCAACGACCCGCTGTGCCGCGCCGTCCGTAATTTAACGGCTGCCGGGATGGTCGTCGTCGCCGCCGCCGGTAACAACGGCAAAGATGCTTCGGGAAATAAAATTTACGGCGCGATTCACTCGCCCGGCAACGACCCGTCGGTTATCACGGTCGGCGCCGCCAACACTTTCGGCACCGATGCGAGAGACGACGACGGCATCGCGACCTACAGCTCGCGCGGTCCGACACGCTCGTCTTACACCGACGCGAACGGCGTCAAAATTTACGACCATCTTATCAAACCGGATTTGGTCGCGCCCGGCAACAAGATTATCGGCGCGCGCGCCAAAGACAGCGAGCTCGTGGTAGATAATCCGACTCTGACCATCACTAACGGCGCGGACGACAAACGGAAAATGATGTATCTGTCGGGCACGTCGATGGCGACGCCCGTCGTTTCCGGCACGGTCGCCCTGATGCTGCAAATGAATCCGAAGCTGACGCCGAATATGGTCAAGATGATTCTGCAATACACGGCGCAGCCGCTTGCCGGATTCAATACGCTCGAACAGGGCGCGGGCGAGGTGAACGTCGAAGGCGCGGTTCGCGTGGCAAAACTCGTCCGTCAGGATTTGACGAGCACGACGCCGCTCGGAACGCCGATGCTGACCTCGGGCAATATGCTGCCGAATCACACTTCGACCATCGCCGGCACGCGCTTTCAGTGGGCGGGCGGCGTGACGACAAATTACGGCTTGATGACCGGCACGGAGCTTATTTCCCAATACCAGAAAGTTTACGGTAACGGGCTGCTTTTGAGCGACGGCTTGCTTTTGAGTGACGGGATAATCGTCAAAGACGGCTTGCTGCTGAGCGACGGCTTGCTGCTGAGCGACGGTTTGTTATTAAGCGACGGTTTGCTTTTGAGCGACGGCTTGCTGCTCAGCGACACGGCAATGACTGCGGACGCGGCGCGCTTCAATGCGACGGCGCAGCTTAAAGGCGGCACGCTCTTTATGCCTTCGAGCAATCTGTATAACAACAATGTTCCGATGCCCGACAACAGCGTCTTAGGCGACGGCTTATTGTTGAGCGACGGCTTATTGTTGAGTGACGGTTTATTGTTGAGCGACAGCACGCATTCGCAAACGCGCGGCGTGATGGTCTACGGCGACGACACGAATGGTATGACGCCGGAATAAAAAACTCTTTTGATTTTTAAAAGAGAATTTAATCAAAAAAACGTGGGAGCATAATCTGTTCCCGCGTTTTTCACTCGTTGAAAGGCATGTCGGGGCACGCCCGCGTGCCTGCCCAATGAGCGAGAGCGAATATGCGTTTTAATTAAAATCAAGATTACAGTAATTAATCTTGATTAGCGTCCATGCGGACGCTTTGGGCAGGCACGCGGGCGTGCCCCTGCAATCGTGTTTACGGAGCACCCTTTCTCTTACACAAACAGAAAATCCGTCAAATAGAAAAAATTTTCTTGGAAAACCGGGCGTCTTTAGCATATAATAACAAAGGCTGGAGATACATTTCTAAGCCTAGCCCTTTCAGAATTTAGATTATTCAATCTTACCTTCTAAACTTCCGAGCTTCCCGAATTATCCGAACAAGTGGAAAATAAAGAAAGAAATAATAATGTTTACGCGTCGATGCTGCTGCCGGTCGGTTTTGCCGTTCTGGCGTGGTCGATTTATTCTTTTCCGTTGGAGAAAATCAGCGCCGGCTTGATTGCTTTAGCCGTCGTGACCGTTTTTTTCAGTTCTTATTTCGGCATTCAGCTGCCGCGCACGAAAATTCATCTCACGATTTCCGACGCGCTTATTCTGCTTTCGCTTTTGATTTTCGGCGGCGAGGTTGCCGTTCTGCTGGCTGGCTTGGAATCGTTCTACACGTCGCTCAAGTTTCGCAGTAAAGGCATCAACATCAAAACCAAAACCATCTTTATCAACAGCGCCATCGCTTCGGTTTCGACTTTTCTGACGGCGCTGGTGGTCAATCTGCTTTTCGACTCGGTCAATGAAGTTGTCACAAGCGGCGGCTCGACGGTTTTTATCGGGTTGCTGACGGCGATGGCGCTCACGCAGTTTATCGTCAATTCGATTTGCGTCGCCGGTTTTGCCGCGCTGAAAAGCGGAAAAAGCGTCTGGAAGGTTTGGAACGAATATTGTCTGAACGCGCTGGTGATGTTTCTGACCGGAGCCGTTCTGGCAGGCGTCATGGTCAAAGCCATCGAGCAAATCAATGTGTTTCTGTTTGCGGTGATTATCGGCTTTTTCGCCGTCGCTTATATGACTTACCGGCGCTACGTCAACGATGTCAAGGAAACCGCCGAAAAAGCCGAGCAAGCCGAGCGCGAGCGCGCCGAACAAGCCGAGCGTCACATCGTCGAATTGCAGCATCACATCGCCGAGCAGGACCGCATCAGCCAGGCTCTGCGCGAAAGCAAGGAACGTTTTCGCCACGCCGCTTTTCACGACGCCTTGACGGATTTGCCGAATCGCAACCAGTTTATCGAAACCTTAAAATTCCTGCTGGAAAAAAGCCGCCAGACGCCGGATTTTAATTTCGCCGTTTTATTTTTAGACCTCGACCGTTTTAAAACCATCAACGAAAGTCTCGGGCATTCGACCGGCGACAATCTGCTGCAAAACGTCGGCGAACGGCTGAAAAAATTAATCGGCGAAGACGATATGCTCGCGCGCTTCGGCGGCGACGAATTCGGCATTATTTTGAGCAACGTCAGAACGACCGAAGAAGCCATCAGCTTCGCGCAGCTTATCAATTACAAATTGACGGTGCCGTTTGCCATCGGCGGGCGGCAGGTTTTCGTCAATGCGAGCATCGGCATCGCGCTCGGCAATGCGTTTTATCACGCCGCCGAAGAAGTTTTGCGCGACGCCGACATCGCGATGTATTACGCCAAAGACCACGAAAAAAATTACGAGATTTTCGACCAGACGATGCACACGCGCGCCGTCACGCTGCTTCAGATTGAAACCGATTTGCGCTACGCCGTCGAGCGCAACGAGCTTCAGGCATATTACCAGCCGATAATCGATTTGGAAACGATGCAGCTCGGCGGTTTTGAAACGCTGATTCGCTGGAATCACCCGCAGCGCGGGCTGGTCTCGCCCGGCGATTTTATTCCGATTAGCGAGGACACAGGGTTAATCGTGCCGATTACGCTCTGGATTCTGCGCGAATCCTGTCGCCAGATGGTCGCCTGGCAAAAGCTCGACGGCGCGAATAAATCTCTGATTCTGAGCGTTAATCTTTCGGGCAAACATTTCGGGCAGGGCAATGTGGTCGAAGAAGTGCAGAAAATTATTGTCGAGACGGGAATCGAGCCGTCGTGTCTGAAACTGGAAATAACGGAAAGCGCCGTGATGGAAAACGCCGAACTGGTGATTGCGATGCTGAAAGAATTGAAAGAACTCGGCGTGCAGCTTTCGATTGACGATTTCGGCACGGGTTATTCTTCGTTAAGCTACCTGCATCGTTTTCCGATTGACACGCTCAAAGTCGACCGCTCGTTTGTCGGCACGATGGAAGACGGCTCGGAAAACGGCGAGATTGTCCGCACGATTATCGCGCTGGCGAAAGCCTTGAATATGGACGTCGTCGCCGAAGGAATCGAAACGATTCACCAGCTTCACCAGCTTCGCATCCTCGGCTGCGAATACGGTCAGGGCTATCTGTTCTCGCGTCCCGTCCCGCCCGAAGAAGCCGAAAAAATCGTCCTCGACAAAACGCGCTGGCAAACGATTATGCCGACGCCGAAGCTCGTCATCGCGCCGCAAACAAAAGAAATCCCGCATCTGAGACTGGCGAAATAACATAAAAATCATTTCAAGGAAAACAAAGAACCGCGCAAGCTTTGAAGTATCGTCATACAACGCTTTCGTATGGCAAGACAAGACTTTCGTATAATCATACGAAAGCCTCGTATAGTTATACGACGCCTTCGTATAATGATACGAAAGCCTCGTATGATAATACGAAAGCGTTGTATGACGATACGAAGGCTTCGTATGACAATATGATAAGCTCATACGCTGATACGAAAGCCTTGTCTTGCGATACGAAGCCCTCGTATTGTCATACGAAAGCCTTGTTTCAACGCGCGAGCTTAAAGAATTCTCGCTTGAAATTGATTTATCTTATCGTTACCGTCTTATTTATTCCGCGAAGATTTTCGGTTTCGCACCGAGCGGAAATGATTTTTCGTAGACGTTCGACAGATTCAGCAGAAGGCTTTCCGACCAGTTGTTGCCCAAAAGCTGCAAGCCAATCGGCAAGCCTTCCGACGATAAGCCGCACGGCACGGAGATGCCCGGAATGCCCGCCAGATTTGCCGAAACCGTGTAAACGTCGTTGAGATACATCGCCAGCGGGTCGTCCGATTTTTCGCCGATTTTAAAGGCGACGGTCGGCGAAGTCGGCGTGATAATCGCGTCGCATTTCGCAAAGGCAATTTGAAAATCGCGTTTTAAAAGCGAGCGCACCTTTTGCGCTTTGGCGTAATAAGCGTCGTAATAACCGCTCGATAAAACGTAAGTTCCGAGCATTATGCGGCGTTTGACTTCCGCGCCGAAGCCTTCCTCGCGCGTTTTGAAATACATCTGGCGCAAGCCGCCCGCTTCTTCGGCGCGAAAACCGTAGCGCACGCCGTCAAAACGCGCCAGATTCGACGAAGCCTCCGCCGTCGCGATGATGTAATAAACCGCGATGCCGTATTTGACCAGCGGCAGCTCGACATCGACGATTTCCGCGCCCAGACCGCGATAATTTTCGATTGCCTGATTGACCGAATCGCGCACTTCGTCGTCCAAGCCTTCGCCGAACAACGCCCGCGGCACGCCGATTTTCAAGCCTTTAATATCTTTTTCAAGCTCGGCTGAATAATTCGGCACCGGCACGTCGGCGGTCGTCGCGTCGTTCGCGTCGCGTCCGGCGATAACTTCCAGAACTTCCGCCACGTCTCGCGCCGTCTGCCCGAAAACGCCGATTTGGTCGAGCGACGAGCCGAACGCGACCAGCCCGTAGCGCGAAACTCTGCCGTAAGTCGGCTTGATGCCGAACACGCCGCAGAACGAAGCCGGCTGGCGAATCGAGCCGCCCGTGTCTGAACCGAGCGACGCGCGCACGACGCCCGAAGCGACCGCGACCGCCGAGCCGCCGGAGCTTCCGCCCGGAACTCTCGTCGCGTCCCACGGATTGCGGACGACGCCGAACGCGGAATTTTCGTTTGACGAACCCATCGCGAATTCGTCCATATTCGTTTTGCCGACGATGACCGCGCCCGCCGCATTCAGTTTTTCGACGACCGTCGCGTTATATTGCGGGCGATAATTTCCCAGAATATGCGAGCCGCACGAAGACTGCGTCCAATTGGTGCAGATGTTGTCTTTGACGGCGATTGTCGCGCCGTTCAGATTGCCTTCGCCGGAATTGTTTTCGATTTCTCCGGCGCGCCGCAAAGCGTATTCGCGCTCGATGGTCAGAAACGAATTTAAAGTTTCGTTCAGCCGCTCGGCGTTGTCTAAAGTTTTTTCGACGGAATTTTTTATTTCGCTCATTGAAAAATTAATGGTTTAAAATATTTTGTAAATTGCTCGTATTATTGGAAATATTGTTAATCAGCCATTTATCGTTTTGCTTGACGGCTTCGACGTTTATCTCGCGCTGCTCGCTGCGCGCGTCGTCTTTCCAGAAAAGCAGAACCTGTATTTCAGTTTTATCGGGCGCAACCGCTTTGCAGCTTCCCACGCGAAACGCTTTCGGCGCGTCTTCGGAAAGCGTAAACGGGTCGGAATCGGTGACGAATTTTTGCAAAAGCCGCGCAAAATCCGGCGCGAGATATTTCTCGCGCGCTTTCAGATTTTCGGCGGTGAATTTCATCTCATTGCCGAAATGATTCGAATAAAACTCTCTGACTACAGCCCTCGAGTCGGTGCATTCGGGCGCTTCCAAGTTAGGAACGCTGCACGACAGAAGACAGAAGACAGAAGACAGAAGACAGAAGAAAATGAATCTCCGTCGCCAAGCTTCCGACTTCTGACTTCCGGCTTCCGGCTTCATAAAACTTTCGGCACGCGGAAATGTCCCGAATGCGCGTCGGGCGCTTGTTCGAGCGCGAGCTTTTGTCCCAGAGACGGGCGCGGCACGTCGTCGCGAATCGCTTCGGTCGCTTCGCTTTCCCTGGTTAACCCGCCGATTGCCGGCTCGACGTCTTCCGTCTCAAGCTCGTTTAACTGCTCGACATAGGCGACGATGCTGTCCATCTGCGGCGCGAAAAGCGCCACTTCTTCGTCGGTAATTTCCAGATGCGCGAGCCGCGCTACTTGTCTAACGTCCATTACGATTCCAATCCTCTAAAAAAATCTTCAAAAAGGTCTTCTATATTTCTTGCGCCGTGAATAATACGATAAATTTCGACGCCGTTTTCAATCGGAAAATAAAAGATAAGATAATTTTTAAACGGAAAACTTCGCAAATTTACAATAAACTCATCATGACTGCTTCCTATTTTCGGATTTTGTGCAAGCAAATCGAATTTCTTTGCCAGTTCTCTCAAAGTTTTGTCAGCCGACGCTGGATTGTCTTCGCCGATATAAGACCAGATTTCCTTTAAATCTCTTCTTGCGTCTTCAGTGAGTTCAAATCTATTTGCCATTGTTTTTTCTGGCTTCGTATTCAGCTCTGGCTTCCTTGATAATTTCGTCGGCTAATTCTTCCGTAGAGTTATAAGTCGTAAATCTGCCTTCACGCATAGCGTCAATGCCTTTCTGCACTTCGCGGCGCAGTTCTTCGAGGCGGATGCGTTTCAGTTCGTCCTGTTCTTTCAATAAACGCAAGCCTTCGCGGATGACTTCGCCGGGCGAATCGTATTTGCCGGATTTCACTTTTTCGTTAATCAGATTTTCCAGTTCGGGCGTTAACGTGATATTCATCTTTGACCTCTTGCTTAAATTTTAGCAGAATCCGGCGGGAATTTCCGTTGCGCGTTTATTTCATATTTTTCTTTCGCGCCAGACAGCTTCCGGCGGCGAGCAGGAATTGGTAGCGCAGGTTTTCGTCCTTGATTCGGTCGGCGGCTTGGCGCATTTGCGGCGTGACCTGTTCGAGCGCGATTTGGCGCTGCTGCTGCTCGTCGATGACGGTTTTTTGATGTTTCGCGCGTTCCTGTTTGACGGTTTCTTCGTCTACGCGAAATTCTATAAAAGTGACGAGCGGTTGTTCGAGCGACGAATTTAATTTAAAAATCATCTGCCCGCTCAGGTGTTCCAGATGTTTTTTCCACGTCTCGCTCATCACGGCGACAATCAGGTGTTTTTGATAAAGCCGGAGCGGAACGGCGTGTTCGCGCAAGCCTTCGCCCGCCGCGCGTCGCCACGCGGCAAACACGACCGCTTGCCGCAGGCTTTCGTTGTCTTCCATTTGCCGGAGCAGCGCGGGCAATGCGCGGAACAGTTCATTCATCGGTCATTTATCATTAAACATTTATCATTTATCATTAAATGAAATAAGGTTCTGCTAAATGTTAAATGTTAAATGTTAAATGTTCAATGATAAATCTTCCAAAATTGATTTTAGCTTCGGGCAGCCCGCGCCGCGCGGAAATTTTAACGGCGGTCGGCTGGCAGTTTACCAAACAGGTCGCCGACATTGACGAATCTCTCAGGCACGCGGAAACGCCGGAAAATTACGTTCAGCGTCTGGCAAAAGAAAAAGCCGAAGCGGTCGCCGCGCTTTACGAAAACGCTTTGGTTTTGGGCGCGGACACGACCGTCGTGATTAACGGCGAAATTATCGGAAAGCCCGTCGATTTAGACGACGCGCGCGCGATGCTGAAAAAGCTTTCGGGAAACCGGCACGAAGTTTTGACGGGCGTGGCTTTGGTTAAAGTCCAAAGTCCAAAGTCCAAAGTCCAAAGTCTGGAAACAGTTGTCGGAATTCAAAGAACGCGCGTCAAATTCGCCGCGATGCAGGATGCGGAAATCGAGTTTTTAGTCGAAAAAGGCGAGCCTTTGGACAAAGCCGGAGCCTATGCCGTGCAGGCGCAAGCCGCATTGTTTATCGAAGGCATCGAAGGCGATTACTGGAACGTGGTCGGCTTGCCGGTTCGTCTGGTTTACGAATTGATGCGAAAAATGGAACTTTGAAGAGTGTCAGTAGCTCAGGCGTGAGCGCGGGCTTTTCAATTATAGATTCTGGAATCTTAAAAATAGAAAAGCCCGCGCTCACGGTCGGGCTACCGACACTTTTAGAATCAAAAAAGGCGGACAATTCAGCCCGCCTTTAAACGAATTTCCAATATTTTATTTAAATTACAAAAGCTTATCAATCGCCTGCGCAATCGAGTTTGCCAGATTGTCGGTCGCCGTCGCGTCGGGGTCTAAACCGGCGTAAGGCTCGGACGCGTTGCCGTTTTTGTCAATCACGACGAACGACGGAAGCTGGTCGACTTTAAATCTTTTCAAAGTCGCCGCGCCGTCGGCGTCGCGCAGGACGGTCGCGGTCATTTTGTTGCGCGCGGCAAAGGTGCGCACCGCCGCGTCGTCGGCAAAGTTTTTCGATTTGGCGTTTGCCGAATCGGTCGTGACGAAATAAATCACCACGTCGCTTGCCGCATATTTTTTCGATAATTTGTTGACGATTACCGCCTGCTGTTTCGAGAGCGGCAGCCACGACGCGCCGATTGCCAGCACGACGACTTTTCCGCGCTGCGCGCCGAGCGAAACGGTTCCGCCGTCGAGCGACGGCAGGCTGACGTTCTGCGCCATCGAAGCTGTCGATAAAGCGATAACCAAAGCTAAAATTCCGAATAAAATTTTAATGTTTTTCATATAGTTGAATGCCTTTTCGGGCATCGCTAACTTTGATGCAAATTAGTGCCGTTTTACTGCTTACGGTTAAAGATTGTGTTGTCTATCAGGCGAACTTTGCCGAAGCGCGCGGCGACCGCCAGCAGAACAGGCTTATCTTCAATTCTTTCAACGTCTTCGAGCGTTTCGTTATCGACCAGCGCCACATAATCGACGTCGGCGAGCGGCTCGGTTTGTATCTTTTCGCGCACGATTTCCGCGAGGCGGGCGGCGTTTCGTTCGCCCTCGCGGAAAGCGAGCTTGGCTTTCTTCATAGCCTGATAAATAATCGAGGCTTTACGGCGTTCTTCGTCCGAAAGATACGCGTTGCGCGAAGACATCGCCAGACCGCTTTCTTCGCGGACAATCGGATGCACGACGATTTCCGTATCGAAGCCCAAATCGCGCGTCAGCCGCTTGATAACCGCAACCTGCTGCGCGTCTTTCTGTCCGAAAAAGGCAAAGTCGGGGCGAATCGTGTTGAAAAGAATCGTGACGACCGTCGCCACGCCGCGAAAATGTCCGGGACGCGAGATGCCTTCGAGCGTTTCGGTCAAGCCTTCGACGTAAACGTAAGTCGAAAAGCCTTCGTGATAAATCTCTTCGGTATCGGGCGCGAAAATATAATCGACCTGATACTCGGTCAAAAGCGCGGCGTCCGAGGTCAAATCGCGCGGGTATTTTTCATAATCCTCGCCGCGCGCGAATTGTTGCGGATTAACGAAAATCGAGACGATAACGATGTCGCACATCTGCCGCGCGTCGGCGACGAGCGAAAGATGCCCTTCGTGCAGCGCGCCCATCGTCGGCACAAAACCGATTGTTTTATTTTCGCGCCGCAATTTTCGGGTTAGAGACGCCATTCGCGGACGCCGATTGATGATTTCCATAAAAAGTTAAGCGACTTTTTTCAAATCAGCCAGAGCGGAATCAATAACTTCTTCTTTGACGCCCTGCCGACGCAGACTCTCGATTAAATTTGAAACTTCCGGCACGTTATTTAACCGCTCTAAATCCATGCGCAAACCCTGCCCGATATAAGCGCGAATTAAAGCCTCGATATTCGAAAAACCAAGATGAGAAGCGACTTTCTTTAAATCTTCAATCAAATCTTCGGGAATTTGCAAATTAATATTTGTCTGCGGGCGGTCTTTATTCAATCGCGTTTTAAGTTGATTGATATTCATATTTTAATTCAAATTTGACTGAATTATCCTTTCAATTCCTTTTTCGCTTCTTCCGGCAAGCCGTAAGACTCTTTCTCGCTCGGATACGTGCCGTTTTTCACGTCCGTCATCCATTCAGTAATCGCGGAATTCATCACTTCGCGAATATTCGCGTATTGGCGGACAAAGCGCGGCTGGCGTCCGAAAGTAAAGCCGACTAAATCGTGCAGAACCAAAACCTGTATGTCGCATTCGCGCCCCGCGCCGATGCCGATGGTCGAGATTTTCAGCTCGCGCGTCATAATTTCGGCGATTTCGCGCGGGATTAATTCCAGAACAATCGCAAACGCGCCCGCGTCTTCGAGCGCTTTGGCGTCTTCAATCAGGCGTTTGGCGGCTTCGGCGGTTTTTCCCTGCACGCGATAACCGCCGAGCTTATAAACCGATTGCGGCGTCAAGCCGATGTGCGCGACGACCGGAATCTCCTCGTCGACCAGACGCTTGACCAAATCGACGCGATTGCGCCCGCCTTCCAGTTTCACGGCTTCCGCGCCGCCGTGTTTCATCAATTGCAGCGCGTTGCGGACGCTTTCGTCCTCGTTGACGTGATAGCTGCCGTAGGGCATATCGGCGACGACCATCGCGCGCTCGGTCGCGCGTTTGACGGCGATGGTCGCGGAAGTGATTTCTTCCAAACTGACGGGAATCGTGTTGCCGTAACCGTGTATGACATTGCCGATGCTGTCGCCGACCAGAATTATATCGACGCCCGCTTCATCGACGATGCGCGCCGTCGGGTAATCGTAAGCGGTCAGGCAGACCAGCTTTTCGCCCTTTTCCTTGGCGGCGCGAATCGCGGGCAGATAAACTTTTTCGGGTTTGTCGGGTTGCAAATATGCCATGTTTTTTAATGCCAAATTCAAAATGCAAAGCGCGAAATTTTGCGGAAATAAATGCGATTATCGCAAGTTAAAATCGAATGTCAAATTAATTTTGCACTTTGCATTTTGCGTTTTGCGTTTGCTACGGGTTCCACCGTTTCACCGTCGAAGCGTCGTCCGTGTGTTCGAGAAGCTGCTGAATCGTTTGGTTGACGCCGGGATGAACCAGCTGCGGCTCAAGCTCGGCGAGCGGGACGAGCACGAATTTTCGCTGGTGCAGGCGCGGGTGCGGGACGGTCAGAAACGGCGATTGATATTTCAGATTGCCGTAAAAGAGCAAATCCAAATCGACCGTGCGCGGCGCTTTTTCGTTCTTTTGCTTTCTGCCCAGAAGATATTCGATGCGAATCATTCGCGCCATCATCTGTTCGGGCGTGAGGTTGGTCATGCAGACCTCGGCGACCATATTCAGAAACAACCCGTGATTTTCCGCGACGCCGACCGGCTCGGTTTCGTAAATCGCCGACAGGCGGCAGACTTCAAAATTCGCTTCCATCAGCCCGCGCACGCCGAGCAAAAGGTTTCCGGCGCGGTCGCCGAGATTCGAGCCGAGCGAAATGTAGGCTGTCACGGATTCGTTCTTCACGGTTTAAAAAGCTGTATCAGTAGCCCGACCGTCAGGAATGGCTTCAGCTAAAATGAACAAAAGTTTAATCTAAAACAAAAGCCCTTGCTCACGCGCGGGCTACTGACACGCGCAAATTTTCGGTTTGGAATAAATAAAACGAAACAAGTTTGCGAGAAAACGCTGGAAAGTGCAAGTTTTAATCAATAATGACCTTTGGTCTTTGACCTTTGACCTTTGAGAATTTTGATTATGATTCGAGCCGTGAATTAAAAAAATCAAAGGTCAAAGGTCAAAAATCAAAGACCAAAAACAATCTGTAATTGCCGTTAAATCAATCATTATTGTTTTTTTCGGCGAGAAATGATTCAATTAAAGGGTTGAAACTTTTATTCCAGCAATGCGTTTAAATAGAGCGCATTCGGGCGGATTGAAGTGTTCCGTCCTGACAAAAATGACACGCAGAAAATTTCGCAACAACCCGCGCAGCGAACCCGCCGGGCAACGCTCCTTTCAAGAATACATCTTGAACCAACCTGCGCCGCAGACTTCGCGGAACGAGCTTTTACGACTTATTCGCGGCGGCGAAGACACGTATCTCGAACTCAAAATCAAGCTTTCCAATTCCGAACGCATCGCGCAGGAAATCGTCGCGCTGGCAAACACGGCGGGCGGCATAATAGTTTTCGGCGTGACCGACCAGCTGCGCGTCGAAGGCGTCGATTACGCCGAAGACGTGCAGGACGAATTGGCGCGCATCTGCCGCGAAGCGATTTATCCGCCGCTCGTGCCGCTGATTGATATTATTTATTTCGACAACGCGCGGCGCGTCGTCGTGCTGGAAGTCGAAGGAAAAAGGCGACCGTATCGCACGCGCGACGGCAGATTTTACCTGCGCATCGGCACGGAAAAACGCGAGGCGACGCGCGAAGAATTGTCGATGTTTCTCGAAGAAATTCGCCCGCTCGGATACGAAAATATTCCCGTCATCGGCGCGACCGAAGACGACATCGACGACGCGCTTTTGTGGAGCTTTGCCAAAGCCTTCGAAGACGACGCGAACGGTCGTTTTACATACAACACCGCCGAATTTTTAAAACGCGATTTGCTGCTCGCCGTCGGCAATGCGGACGAGTTTCTGCCGACGGTCGCCGCCGTTTTATTGTTCGGCAAAAACGAAAACGTCGCCGAGCTGCTGCCGCGCTCGACCGTCACGGCGATTCGTTATTCCGGCGATACGACGAACGCGCCGGTTGTCGAGCAAACGGAATTGAAGGGAAATTTGCTGACGCTTTTCGAATTGTCCGTCGGCTTTATCAAGCGCTACGGCGATTTGTGGAACGAAAAGCCGCGCCTCAAATCCGACAACGGTTATTCGCCGATTTTAGCGCGCGCGAATTATTCGCAAAACGTGATTTTCGAAGCCGTCGTCAACGCTCTCGTGCATCGCGATTTGGCTCTGCGCGACCTTCAGACGCGGATTCTGGTCTTCGACAACTTTATCGAAATCATCAATCCGCGCCGCACGAACGGTTTCGTCCCGCCCGCTTCGCGAGCGATTCGCTACGGCATCACGCAGCGCCTGAATCCGCAAATCGCCGCGATTTTCTCGAATCCCGCATACGAAGCGAACCCGATAAAAAGCGGACTCCCGCAGCTTTTGCGCGAAGCCCGCGAATTTTCCGGCAAACGCCCCGAAATTTATACCAGCAACGACGAATTCAGATTGAAGATTTACGGGAAATAGGTTTATTAATGCAAAATGCAAAATGCAAAATGCAAAATATTAGGAAGAAGAATTAATTTAAATTCTAAATCCTTCCATTTTGCACTTTGCATTTTGCGTTTTGCATTTTCGACTTATTTTTTCTTTTCCTTTTCGTCTTTCGGCGCGTTGTAAAACGGGCGATGCTGGACGGTGTATTCTTTTTCCTCGTAAATTCCGTCGCCGTTGACATCGACCTTGACGTCGAGTTTGTATTTTTTGCCGTCGCGCGCTTTTTCGCCCGCGTCGTAAGCCAGACTGTATTGGCTTCGCAAAAGATTGTTAATCGAATTGAGAATCGTCGGCAGCTCGCTCTCAAAGGTCATCGGAAAATGCTGACCGCCGGATTCTTTGGCAAACGTGTTCATAGCGTTTTGCGCTTGCAGAAAAGTCAGCCTGCCGGGCATGCCGGTCAGCGAATCGGTCGGCGGAAGATACGGCTCATAGATTTTGTAAAAAAGATTTCCGGTGCTGATGACGTAAATCGGGATGCCGGAGCTTTGGACGATTTTGCGAGCCTGGTCGTAATTGGTGCGGCTGAAAGTATCGATGCCGGAAGCGACCAGAATAATCGCGCGGCGCTTTGCCTTGACCGCGACCATTCCGCCGTAATCCGACTTTTCTTCTTTGGAATCTTCCAGCAGGACCGAATCGCCGCGACCGCCGACCAGCGCGAATTTGATGGCATCATAGAGATTATTTTCGCGATACGCCGGATAATTTTTCAGCAGAATATCGACCGTCGCGCGCAGGCGGTTCGGGTCGTTGGTAAAATCGGTAATCGGCGTCGGGCGCATATCGAAAGCGATGACCGAAGCGTAATCGTCGGGCGCTTTGATAAATTTCGAAAGAAAATAGGCGACCGGGCGAATGACCTCGTATTTTCCCGACTCGAAAGTGCCGCGCGTGCCCGCCGCGCCGAAAACTTCCGTCCATTTGCTGTATTCGACGACCAGAGAAACGGTTATCGGCGCTTCGGGCATCGCGAAATTAGTAATGTCCTGCTTGATGCCGTTTTCAAAGACGGCGAAATTTTCTTTCTTTAAACCCGTAATGATTTGCCCGGTTTTCTTGTTGTAAACGACCGCATCGACGTTGACGACGTTGGTGTCAATCTTGAGAACTTCGTCATCCTGGACGGCGTTTTTTTCTTCTTCGGCGCGTTTACGCTCTTCTTCTTCCTTTTTCAGTTCTTCTTCCGTTTTCGGAACGGGACGCTGGTTTTTCTTCTGCGTGCCTTTCGGCGCATCGGGACGCTGCGGCTTGGCTTGCGCGAAAACCGCGACGTTTAAGCCGACGAGCAAAGATAAAATGACACTAATCGAAAAAATACGACTCAGGAGACTTGATTGCATATTGATACCTTTCGGAGAAAATCTATTGTCTTTGATTCCGATTTTCCGCTTTTAGTTGGAAAAAGCAAATTAAAAAGTGGTCATTCGTCATTCGTCCTTAGTCATTCGTCCTTTGTCCTTCGCTGGTCGAGTATAAATTGCGTTCTCGAACTTCATTCAACAAACGAAGGACTAAGGACAAAGGACTAAGGACAAAGGACTAATTCAGAGGTTCAATCTCAATCGTCACGTCAAACGAGCCGGAATTGTCGTTCAGATTATTTTCGTTGATGCCGAGAAACAGCATGCCGTCGCGCGTGGCGGTAAATTCGCGCGCGGCGCCGATGAAAATAAAATCGTTGTTGTCGTCGCCGATGACGGCAATCAAGCCGCCGGTCGGTTCCGCGGGCATCAGTTTTTTGTCGTCAGCCAGCGAGCGAATGCCTTCGGGCTTGGCGAAATTGCCGTTTCCGAGACTGATTTGACCGCGACTTGAAACGCGGAATTTCTGTCCTTTCTTAACGTGAAAGCCCGAATTCGTCCAGCCGTTTGCCGTATTGTCGGCGAGGACTTTGACGTTTAATTGAATCGGTTTCGGGCGCGAAGGCTGTGTGTTCGGGTTCGTGCTGACGGGAATCGTGTTCGCGTTTGTGTTGCCGGTCGGCGCCGTGTTGGTATACGACGGCGCGGTGTTGACGTTTGAATCCGTGTTCGCATTGCTCGCGTTTGTCGGCTGCGAAGTATTGTTGTTTTTGCCGACGATTATGACGTTTGAATTATTATTGTTTGAACTCAAACCGCCGTTATTTGCATTCGTGTTGGCTGGAACGGTCGGATTCGTCGTCGAATTGGTCTGCGGTCGCGTGTTCGAAGTCGTCGGGCTGGTGAGCTTTATCGGGTTGGTCGGCGTCGAGCCGGGCGGCGTCGAATCGAATTCGACGGCTTCGACTTCGTCGGCAAAAAAACTCATCTGTCGCGCGCGCGGTCCGTCACCGATTGAGACGATAAACTGCCCGTCGCGAAAGCTGATGATTTTACCTTTAATA
Organism: Pyrinomonadaceae bacterium; assembly: GCA_036389695.1. GTDB lineage: Bacteria > Acidobacteriota > Blastocatellia > Pyrinomonadales > Pyrinomonadaceae > JALZHR01. Next base: position 383 of record DASVWG010000501.1, on the reverse strand, counting down.
ATGCTTCCGTCTTTCAGCCGAATCGTGTCGGCAAAAGCCAGCACGCATAAACACAAAGCCAGGCTCAAGGCTAAAGCGACGCGAAAAAATTTGGATTTCAAAAACATATTACCTCCAAAGGATTTCAAATTTTCAGGTTTAATGGTTGTCGAATTTGCGACCGTACAAAGAGATGTTTTAACGAAAACCGTTTTCAGGGAAAGTGGCTTTTAAAACTAATTGCCGGAACTTGTTCTGAGAGTTGAAAAAACAGCGACGCACAAATTCAAGGCGATTATACAGAAATTCTCGCAAGTTGTTAAACGGAAAATCGTAAATCGTGAATCGTAAATCGTGAATCGGAGTAAAAGACGCTGAAATTCTTCATCTTCGATTAAAGATTC
>DASVWG010000500.1:0-2665 GCA_036389695.1 Pyrinomonadaceae bacterium | reverse complement strand
GCCGAGCAGCAGGCTTATTACGCGGCGGAAAGCGGCATTCAATCCGCCCTGGACGTTTTGAGAGGAAACACGGAGGCGGTTGAGCCGATTAGTTCGGCGTTTAATCAGCCGCCGGCTAATACAGGCGGCGCAGACTGGGCTTGGGCAAATCCTCTGGATTTGATTGAAACCAGAGCCAGCGCCGCCGCGACTCCGGTGGCGTCGCCGAGCCCGGACCCGCTCGCCGACAAAATCGATTTTCGCAAGGCGGTCACGCTTTCCACTTCAAACCGCTCTACCGATACGAGCACGTCGGCGCGGCTTTCGCGCTGGCTCAATTACAATTACACGCCGACCGGACAATCCGTCGCCGACCGCGTGACCATCGGGACGGGAACCTACACGCCCGAAAGCGGAATGGCATACAGCGTCACGCTGCGAGACCCGGACAATATCGGCAATACGATTTCTTACACCGCGACCGGACGCGTCGAGAAGCCGGACGGCACGCTCGCCGGCTCCAGCACTTTCACTTCGGGCGGAAATTCGGTGACGTTTACATACGTTGCCGCGACTCCTTCGCCGAAAAGCATCACGATTAATTCCGGGATAGCCGATACGAGTCTCGGCACTTTTCGGATGAGCTACACCGGCAACAGCAGCGGCATCACGCTTGTCGAGCCGCTGCGTTTCGAAATCGTCCTCAATATGGTTTCGCCGTATCAGACGACCAAAGTCATTCGCGGCGCGATAGTCCCGGACGGAGCGATTAAAGCCGACAACGCGGGCGTGTATATTTTATTCGATTCGCAGATGTTCAATATGATGGGCAGCTGGATTACGCTCAAAAACGTCAGCTACGTCAATACGCCGAGCGCGACGCCGCCGGAAATCGGCTATAAAATGACGCCGACCGCGCCCGCGTCGAACACCGGAACCAATGCCGATACTGAAGTCACCGTTTCGATGACCCCGACCGAGCCGACCAGAATCGTCGTCCGCGCCGTCGGATACGGTCCGCGCGGCGCGCGCAAAGAGCTGGAAACCGTCGTGCAGAAAAATTTCTTCAACGGTTTGGGCGCGCCCTCTACCTTAACGCTCATCGGACCGAAAACGAAAACCGGCTCGCCGAATTTTATGTTTGAGCCGGGCAGCTCGACAAACGTCACTTATTCGGGCGACGACGTCGTTTCCAGCCTCGTTATTCCATCAATCGGCACAACCGCCGACGAGAATCTGGCTACCGTCGAAGGACAGGTCTTGTGCGGCAAGCGCTGCAAAACCAACATCTCCGGTTTTCCCGCCAACGTCAGCGAAGAAATGCCGTTCTGGTTGCAAAACGCCAAGAATCTGGACGACACGATTGAAAGCCTGAAGCTCGTCGCCAAAGCCTCCGGGCGCTATTACACGGCAGGGCAAACGCCGCCGAATTTCGGGGACAACGCCAATGCCAGAGGAATCACATTTGTTGACGGCGACGTCAGCTTGACCGGCTCGGGCGGCGGAATTCTGGTGTGTACCGGCAAGCTGACGCTGAACGGCGAGTTCGACTTTAACGGATTGATAATTGTGACCGGTCCGGACGGCGTCCGCCGCAGCGGCACAGGCACGGGCGAAATTCACGGCAATATGGTCGTTGCGCCCTATAACAAAGCCAACATCGCGAGCGGCTTTCTTCCGGCGCAGTTCGACACGCGCGGCGGCGGCAACTCTGAGATGCGCTACAATTCCAGCAGCGTCGCCAACGGAATGCTCGCCGTCAGCAACTTCGTGCAGGGCGTGGCTGAAAAATAAAACTTATCCGATAAAACCGTTTAGCGGCGGGCTCGCCCGCCCTAAACGTTTAATTTCCTATCTTTAATCTCCGGAACCAAAATAATATGAATTTCAGACCGTATTTATTACTGCTCGCCGTCTCGCTCAGCTGCTTTGCCGCGTGCGCCAGAAAAGAAAAAGCCGTTCTGGATTTGCGCAGCGATGAAAAAGTTATCGAGGTCAAACAGGACGAGGTCAGGCTCGACGAAGCCGCCAAAGATAACGTGACCGCGCGGCAAAGCTCGCAGACCGCGCGGCAGAAAATGAGTGACAACTCGGAAATCACGGTGATGTATGACGGTTACGGAAACAAGCTGGAAAAACGCTATTTTAAAGGAAATCCGCGTCTGACCAGCGTTCTCATCCGCACCGCCGCCGACGGTCGCCGCGAAATCCTGGTCTACGGGCAAAACGGGGAGAAAAGAACAATCGACGGCGAAATAGCCGACCGCCTGCTGAGCGCTCCCGCCGACGAGATAGCCAACGCCGCGAAGCTCTATGAAACCCCTTCGATTTACAGGAATCGGAAGCTGATAACTCAAAACCAACAGCCGAAACCGCAAACGCCCGTGACGACAATCGTCACGCCGCCGGTTGCCACTGAACAGCCCGAAACGACGGTTCAGGAGTCAACTCAGGAAACGCCGAAAACTTCAGATTCAAACGAAAATCCCGAACTGCAAAAAGAACAGGTAAAAGACCGCGAACCGGGAAACAAGGAGAATAAATAGAGCGCAGAATCCCACAACCGGCGCTTTTGCAGGTTGAAATTCATTTTTGAGTAACGAAACTTATCTGACAGATGACAAAAGCGTCTCGTTATTCAACGAAAAAGGCGAAAGTCGTTGAAACTTTCGCCTTTTTATAAACA
>DASVWG010000499.1:0-6482 GCA_036389695.1 Pyrinomonadaceae bacterium | reverse complement strand
AATGGATATGCGCGGTTTGGTTAATCGTTAATGCTAAAAACGGCGTTTCTTCATACGAGATTCATCGTTCAATCGGCGTTACTCAAAAAACGGCTTGGTTTATGCTTCACCGCATTAGATACGCTTTGCAAAACGGCACGTTTGAAAAACTTTCTGGCGAAGTTGAAGTTGACGAAACGTTCATCGGCGGTAAGGCTAAGAATATGCACAAGGCAAAACGCGAAAAACTGATTCAAGGTCGCGGCGCGGTTGGCAAAACGGCTGTAATGGGTTTATTAGAGCGCAAAGGTAATGTTCGCGCAAAGGTTATCGAATCCACAGACCGCCGAACACTTCACGGCGAAATTAAAGAGAATGTCGAAACAGGCGCGAATCTTTTCACAGACGAATGGCGCGGCTATAACGGTTTAGCCGATGAATATGTTCACGAAGTGGTTAATCACAGCATCGAATATGTGAGAGATAATGTTTCCACGAATGGAATTGAAAATTTCTGGTCTTTACTGAAAAGAACGATTCGCGGCACGTATGTATCAGTTGAGCCTTATCACTTGCCGAAATATTTAGACGAGCAAGTTTTCAGATTCAACGAGCGCAAAGACAACGACAAAGGCAGATTTTTAAAAGCAATCTCAGGGATTAGTGGAAAAAGGTTGAAGTATAATCAACTAATCGGCAACGAATAAAAAAGGCTAGGAAATTTCCTAGCCTTTTTTACAATCTTGTTTATTTTGTGCGGGCGGTTTAGCCCGTTTTTTGTTGAGTTCGTCAAGTTTTTCTTTCGGAACGGAAAGAATTTGACGAAATGCCGCTTTGACATTATCAAATTCGGGGTTTTCTGCCGATTTCGATTTTCTTTTTTCAGTCATAAACTTTATACTATGAAAATCAATTTTGGGGTAGCCGTTCCCCTCTCGGTGTTGCTTATAAAAGCGACAAATAACTCCGATGCTTACGACATCGGAGATTTTAAGGAGGTATTCAAATGGATACCGCTTATAAAGGAAAACACAAACGGCTGTTTTCCATCACAAAAGATAATCGTGTTACTACAATTCACGTTTATCTTAACGACAACAATACGTTGGTAATTAAAACTGATGACGACGGTCAATCAGAAATCAGTTTAGAGCCTTCGTAATGTAGCACTAACGCGAAGGATTTTAAAATCCTTCGCTTTTTTAATTGCATCTTTTAATGCAATCTTAAACTCAACTTTTACAAGGAAAAAATATTATTTTTTGTTCCTATGTTTCTGTGTTTGCAGAGATTGCAATATCAATTGACCTTATGACTTCACAATCTCTATATTGAATTATATGTCGGACATTTCAAACTGTAAAGCAAAATTGTCCGACAAATTAGACAAAATATACAATACATAGTAGTTTTTATACTTTTTACGGCATATAAGCTACTCTTTAAGGACGTTATAACACCTTTGCTTAACGCGATATAACTTGCTGTCTTAAATGCAAATTAACACAGAATTTTAATTGCATTATAAATTTACGTCTAATTGCATTGTAAAATTATCTCTTATTGTAACGTTAAATTTTCAAATAACATTCTCTACTGAGAATGGTATATTATTACCAAAATAAACACCATTGTGCCTAAACTAATTAAGCTCATACCTTCTGCTAATTTAGCCATTCTCAGATAGCTAAAAAGCTTGAATAAACCTATGCTTAGAAGTCCAAGAAGCATTAAAACAATTCTTTTCATAATCTCATTACCACTTCTTTTTATACTAAAACTAAATCTTCCTTCATTAATTCATACGCTTGCAAAGCACGTTGACCACTTCCCGTAATTTCATAAAGGCGACGCGGAATTCCCGAAACATCGTCAGGCTTTTCTTCCTGATATGAAGTTACAAAACCTTTGTCTTCCATTCGTTGAAGCGTCGTATAAATCGTTCCGCGTTTGATTCCGCCGTTGGAGAGTTTCAGAAGTTCCAAGCCGTACATTTCGCGGAAGCCGTTTTCCGACATTATTTGTAAAATTAAAGCCTCTGTTTTTGATAAAAGCATATTTTCGTCCTTTAAAATTGCCGGTCTTACAAAATTTAAGAGCGGCTTTTACAAAAGATAAGACTATTCATTTTAAAAGTCAAGAATTTTTTAAACACACAGGCAGAAACGCGACAGTGATGGAGCGTGTTTAACGCGAATAATGAGAAATATGAATTTCAATCAGCGTGTCGAATCATTCATCTAAAACACGCTCCATCACTGTCGCGTTTCTGCCTTTCATAGAAAAAGTTCCAAGATTTACATAAAACGGATATAATAAAATCCCACTCCCTTTATGAAATATTGCCCCGTATGCCAGCAAGCTTATGCGGATGAGACGCTGAATTTTTGTCTCGAAGACGGCTCGCATCTGGTGACGGAGGAATTTATTTCAAACTCGCCGACGCTGGTTTATCAGCCTTCGTTTCACGAGCTTGTTTCGCTGCGCAGCTTTGAAAGCCAGCAGGTGCCTTCGATTGCGGTTTTGCCTTTCTCAAACGTCAGTTCCGACCCGGAAAACGAATATTTTTGCGACGGTTTGGCGGAAGAATTGATAAACGCTTTTATGAAGCTCGATAAATTGCGCGTGGCGGCGCGGACTTCGGCGTTTTCGTTTAAAGGCAAAGAGACGGACGTGCGGCATATCGGGCAGGCTTTGAATGTGAACACGGTTTTGGAAGGCAGCGTTCGCAAGGCGGGAAATCGTTTGCGGATTACGGCGCAGTTGATTAATGTCGCGGACGGTTATCAGCTTTGGTCGGAGCGTTTCGACAGGCAGTTGGAAGACATTTTCGAGATTCAGGAAGAAATCGCGCTGGCGATTATCGACGCGCTCAAAGTGAAGCTTCTGGGCAACGAAAAAGCCGTCTTGCGCAAGCGTTATACGGATAACGTCGAGGCTTATCAGCTTTATCTGAAAGGTCGCCTGTGGAACCGGCGGACGGCGGACGGGTTTAAAAGCGCCATCGGCTATTTTCAGAAAGCGATTGAGCTTGACGCGGATTACGCCGTCGCTTATTCGGGGCTGGTCGATTATCACGTTCTGCTGGGGTTTTATGAAGCTTTGCCGCCGTCTGTTGCGGGCGAAAAGGCGAAAGCTTTTGCGACGAAGGCTTTAAAGCTCGACGACACGCTGGCGGAAACGCATTCGTCATACGGCGCGACGCTCGGCGGGTTTGACTGGAACTGGACGGAGGCACGCGAGCATTATAAAACGGCGATTGAAATCAATCCGAATTATCTCGCGGCGCATCAGTATTACGCCATTAATCTGGCGGTTCACGGTCGTTTTGAAGAAGTTTTTGAAAAAGCGAAACGCTCGCTCGAAATCGACCCGCTGCTGCCGATTATCAACGCCAATCTCGCGTGGTTTTATTATCTCGCGCGCGAGTATGAGCAGGCGGCGGAACAGGCGCGGCTGACGGTCGAAATCGACCCGAATAATTTTTCCGCGTTCTGGATTTTGGGGCTGTCTTACGCGAAGCAGAAAAAATTTGACGAAGCGGCTACGGCTCTGCAAAACGCCGTGACTTTGAGCGGCAATCGCCCGTTTGTCGTCGCCGAACTCGGACGCATTTTCGCCGAAGCGCAGAAAAAATCGGAAGCGCGGGCGATACTGAAAAAGCTGGACGAAGCGTCGAAAGAAAATTATATCTCGCCGCTGAACCGGGCGAAAATTTATCTCGGCTTGGGCGAGGACGCGAAGGTTTTCGAGTGGCTGGAAAAAGGATTTGAGGAACGCTCCGTGCGTCTGCCGTGGCTTTTGATTGACCCGCAGTTTGACGAATTTCGCGCGGACAGGCGTTTTATAGATTTAACGAAAAAAATCGGAATAGCGAATCGTGAATCGTAAATCGTAAATCGTGAATCGTAAATAGTAAATCGTTGCTTGGTCTTAAACGAAATGTTTGAATTCCAATTCTTTTCTATTTCCGACTCACGATTCACTATTTACTATTCACTATTTACGATTCACTATTCACTATTTTCGATTTCAACTAATTCTGTCTTTTTTGCATCTGAAAAGCTATACTATTCGTTTACAAATGCGGCTTGGCAGGCGATAGGGCGAAGATAAGTTATGAAAATCGCGGTGGCAATGAGCGGCGGCGTCGATTCTTCAAGCGCGGCGGCTCTTCTTAAAGAACAGGGACACGAACTCGTCGGTTTTACGATGCAGTTGTGGAATCAGCGGCGGCACATCAGCGTCGACGAAAACGGCGACCCGCTGCCGTCGCGCTGCTGTTCGCTGGACGACGTTTACGACGCGCGGCGCGTGGCTGAAAGTCTGGGAATGCCGTTTTATGTTTTGAATCTGGAAAAAGATTTTGAAGCGTCGGTCGTCGAGCCTTTCGTTCAAAGCTATCTTTCCGGCGAGACGCCGATTCCGTGCGTCGCGTGCAATTCGCGTCTGAAATTCGCGTCGCTGGACAAATTGGCGCAAAGCTTAGGCTGCGATAAAGTGGCGACCGGACATTACGCGCGTGTCGAATACGATGAAAAAGCGAATCGCTACCGGCTGTTTCGCGGCAGAAATCACTGGAAAGACCAGAGTTATTTTCTGTGGGAATTGACGCAGGAGCAATTGTCGCGCGCGTATTTTCCGCTCGGCGAAATGCTCAAATCCGAAGTGCGCGAGATTGCGCGCGAGGCGAATCTATATGTCGCCGAAAAACAGGAATCGCAGGAAATCTGTTTTGTGCCCGACGGCAAATACGCCGAATTTATCGACCGCTATCTGGAACACGAAAATCGCTCGGATGAATTGCCCGACGGCGGCGAAATCGTTAATGCAAAAGGCGAAAAACTGGGTGAACATTCAGGCATTCATCGCTATACAATCGGTCAGCGGCGCGGGCTGGGCATCGCGCACGAAAAACCGCTTTATGTCGTGCAGATTGAACGTCTGAAAAATCAAATCGTCGTCGGCGAAAAAGACGAGCTCGAATCATTGGAATTTACGGCAAAAGGCGTGAATTGGGTGGCGTTTGACGAACCCGCGGAGCCGGTCCGCGCCGAAGTCAAAGTCCGTTACCGTCACGCACCGGCGATGGCGACGATTTATGCTTTGCCCGAAAATCGCGCGCGAATCGTTTTCGACGAGCCGCAGCGCGCCATCACGCCCGGACAGGCGACGATTTTCTATACCGGCGAAGAAGTAGTCGGCGGCGGCTGGATTGTAAAAATCTGACCGCCGGAAACAATTTTATAAATCGGCAGATTTAAAAGCCGAAAAAAAGGAATAAACAATGGCGAAAGAAAAAAAGAGATTGAGCAAAAGCGCAAAAGCGGCGCTGAAAACCCTGGAAGAATCAAAATTGCTGGCGGCTTCTAAAACGATTACCGACTCAAAGGCTAATCAAACTTTCAAGCCGTCGGATTCACCGGCTAAAACAAGCACGGCAAACAAATTAAGACCCGAAAAGAAACGCGGATAAAAGGGAAATAACAGTATACATTCAAAAATAGAAAATAAAATAATCGCCGCCCGCCGGGCAACGATTTTCTATAGCGGCAAAAGAGTTTTGTCGGCGGCTGGCTTGTTAAATAAATCGTCAGGACGCGAAATAAATTTGCCGCCTCAAAGCAAATTTTCGCATCACAATTTTAGACGCTTTTGGTAAAATTCAGATAAGAAAATTTGGAGTTAAAGCTATGAAATCCTGTAGACGATTGGTTCAAAGCATCGTTTTGTTTTTTCTCATAATTGCCGGCGCAAGCATCGCGCAGGCGCAGAATAATTCTATTTCGGGCAATGTTTTCGACGCCCAAAATCGTCAGCCCGTCTCGGATTTATACGTCGAGCTCCTTGACCGGGTTGGAATGACGCTGGGGCGAACGCGCGTCAGAGGTGGCGGAAATTTTATTTTTTCACGATTGCCCGCCGGAGAATATCAGGTCAAAGTTCTGACGTACGGAACAAATTATCAAGAGGCGGTGCAGGACGTCAGGCTCGTTTCGGTTCCGCTCGGCAACGGGCGTTACAGCACGGATATAGCTTACGTTGACATTTATCTCAAGCTCGACCCGCGCAAGGTTAATACCGGCAGCGGCGACAAGACAGGCGTTGTTTTTGCGCAGGAAGTTCCGGACAAGGCGCGCAAACTATACAAAAAAGGCGTCAGGCAGCTGGAAGACAAAAAAGACGAAGGGCTGGACTCGCTGAAACAGGCAATCGAGATTTTCCCGACTTATTACGATGCGCTCGAACGTCTCGGCAACGAGTACGTCATGCGAAAACAATATCAGGAAGCCGCGTCGTATCTGATTAAAGCGATTGACGTTAACAAGCGCAGCTATTCGGGCTTCTACGCGCTCGGCATCGCCAGCTATAATCTTAAAAACTGGCAAGCGGCAATCGAAGCGCTGCGCGAGGCGACGACCATCAATCCGCAATCGGTTAACGCGCAAATCTTTTACGGGATGGTTCTGAGAATCGACGGGCAATTTGAAAAAGCCGAAAAG
>DASVWG010000498.1:0-13465 GCA_036389695.1 Pyrinomonadaceae bacterium | reverse complement strand
GAACTCGAACCGGCGACGACTTCCGCCGCCAAGCTGCGCGAAACGATTGCCGCCGCGACGGACAATTCAAAGTAATTTTCAATGCAGAGACGCAGAGAGGAAGAAAGAGAATTTACAGGGATAACAGGATGAACAGGGATTTAAAATAAATCTTTCTTATCCCTGTATATCCTGTTATCCCTGTAAATTTGTTTTTCAAAAAACTCTGCGTCTGCGGCGTCTCTGCGGTTCAATTCAATTTTTTCGTGAATAAAGACACTTCAAAATTTCCGCCGGTTATTTTAGTTCTGCTCGCCGTTCTGCTTTGGAGCACGGGCGGGCTTTTTATCAAGATGACGACGCTCGACGCTTTTGCCGTCAATGCCGGACGCTCGCTTTTCGCGGCGCTGACGGTGGCGATTTTCACTTACCGGAAAGGCTTAAAGCTCGATAAATTTACGCTTCTGACTTCGTTTCTTTACGCCGGAACGCTGACCTGTTTCGTCTACGCCAACAAACAGACGACCGCCGCCAACGCGATTTTTCTGCAATACACCGCGCCGATTTACATTCTGATTCTCTCGCCGTTTATCTTAAAAGAAAGATTCCGCTTTCGCGATTTGATAACCGTCGTTTTTTGTCTCGCCGGAATGAGCTTGTTTTTTCTCGAAACGCCGGGCGCGGAAAACAAGCTCGCCGCAAACGTTTTCGTCGGCAACTTTGTCGCGCTCTTGTCCGGCATTTTTTTCGGCTTGTATTTCGTTTTCCTGCGCCACCCGCGCTCGCTGGAAAATAAAAATCCGGCGCTGTCGGTTTTCTACGGTAACCTGTTGATTGTGCTGTTTATGATTCCGCTGCTGGCGCAAAATCCGCCGCAGCCCGACGGAAAGGATTTTCTCGCTATTTTATTCCTGGGAGTTTTCCAAATCGGCATCGCTTATGTTTTATTCACGAACGGCGTTTCGCGCGGCGTCCGCTCGCTCGACGCGAGCATCATCGGCTTTGTCGAGCCGCTGCTGAATCCGGTCTGGGTTTTTCTTTTCGTCGGCGAAAAACCGAGCCAATGGGCAATCACCGGCGGCGTGATTATCATCGCGACCATCGTCGCGCATACCATTTTCAACAACCGCAAAACCGTCCGACCGCTCACTTGAAATAGTGGAAAGTACTGAGTACTGAGTACTGAGTTTTTGCTTTTTACTCAGTACTCAGCACTCAGTACTCAGTACTTTTAAAAAACCACTTTCGGCTTCGGCACGGCTTTCTGGAAGCTGTCCGAATTTCTTTGCGTTGCGTCGCGCAGGACTAAAGCTTCGGGCGTGACGCCTAAATAGCCGTTGACGGAAACTTCGAAATAATATTCGCCGGCTTCGAAATTGCCGCCTTTGACGGGCGTGGTCAGCCATTCGGTTTTGACTTTGCCGTTTTGATACGGCGCTTTCAGAACGGCGACCGGACTGTGCGCGCCGCCTTGAATGTGAAAAATCTTTATCTGCGCTGTGGTCGCCGCTTCGATGGCGATTTTGCTGACGGCAGTCAAGCCGACTTTTGTGTTCGGCGGGGCTTGCGACGCGTCCCATTCCGCGTCGAAAACGAGACGGCTTCCGCCGTCTGACGGATGACGACGAACTTTTTCGGGCGCGCTGACGGGCGGTCTGCCGACGGGTATCTTCATATTTAATTCTCCTTCCGAGTGACAAAATTTATAAATGCTTTAAAAGACGCTCGCATTAAAACGGCTTTCAAATACTAACGCGCATTTTCCGTGAAAAAAGTGTCAGCGGCGGCGGAAATTTGGGCTTCGATTCCGTTTTTGGTATGCTAGACTTATCTTATTAAGCAAGACCGGCGTGTTTGTATGTTGTTCCGAATAATAGAGAAACCGCAGAAGCTCGTCGCAGTCGTTCGTTTTTCATTAAAATTTAATGAAAAATTTCATAAACATTTAAATCATTTAAAACTTTTATTTTTTATTGGAATACATTTTGGAGAGAGCAAACTATGGATAATTTAAACATTCCGGCAAATGTCAACAACGCGGAGCTCGTCCGCTGGGTGACGGAAATGGCTGAGCTGTGCAAACCCGACAGCGTTTACTGGTGCGACGGCTCGCAGGAAGAATACGACCGCCTGTGCGATGAAATGGTCGCGAGCGGAACTTTTATTCGCCTGAATCAGGAGAAGCGCCCGAATTCGTTTCTCGCTCGCTCGCATCCGTCGGATGTGGCGCGCGTCGAAGACCGGACTTATATCTGCTCGCGCAGCAAAGGCGATGCCGGACCGACGAACAACTGGATGAACCCGCAGGAAATGAAAGCGACGCTGCGACCGCGTTTTGACGGCTCGATGAAAGGACGGACGATGTATGTCATTCCTTTCTGTATGGGACCGCTCGGCTCGCCGATTTCGCAGTTCGGCGTGCAGCTTTCCGATTCGCCGTATGTCGTCGTCAATATGAAAATCATGACGCGGATGGGAACGAAAGCTCTGGAAGCTTTAGGCGACGGCGATTTCGTACACTGTCTGCATTCGGTCGGAATGCCGCTGGCGGAAGGCGAACAGGATGTCGCGTGGGCTTGCTCTCCCGACCCGAAAGATAAGTATATCGTTCATTTTCCCGAAGAAAGAATGATTTGGTCTTACGGCTCAGGCTACGGCGGCAACGCGCTTTTAGGCAAAAAATGTTTAGCTTTACGCATCGCTTCGACTTTGGGGCGCGAACAGGGCTGGCTCGCCGAGCATATGTTAATCGTCGGCGTCCAGTCGCCCGACGGTCAGAAAGATTACGTCTGCGCCGCTTTCCCTTCGGCTTGCGGCAAAACGAATTTCGCGATGCTCATTCCGCCGAAGCCTTTCCAGGAAGAAGGCTGGAAAGTGACGACGGTCGGCGACGACATCGCGTGGATTAAGCCGGACGAACACGGACGCCTGCACGCCATCAACCCGGAAGCCGGATTTTTCGGCGTCGCGCCCGGAACAAACTACGCGACGAATCCGAACGCGATGGAAACCATCAGGGAAAACACGATTTTCACCAACGTCGCTTTAACGGACGACGGCGACGTCTGGTGGGAAGGCATGGACGGCGAGCCGCCCGCGCACGCTATCGACTGGCAGGGCAACGACTGGACGCCCGATTCAGATAAAAAAGCCGCCCATCCGAACGCGCGTTTCACCGCGCCTTCCGCGCAATGCCCCGTGATTGACGAAAACTTCGACAGTCCCGAAGGCGTTCCCGTCTCGGCGTTCATCTTCGGCGGTCGCCGCAATTCGGTCGTGCCGCTGATTCAGCAGTCGTTCAACTGGGCGTTCGGCGTTTACATGGCGGCGACGATGGGCTCGGAAATGACCGCCGCCGCTTTCGGCAACATCGGCGAAGTCCGCCGCGACCCGTTCGCGATGCTTCCCTTCGCCGGTTATCACATGGGCGATTATTTCTCGCACTGGCTCGATTTCGGCAGAAACATTCCCGAACCGCCGCGCATTTTCTCGGTCAACTGGTTTCGCAAAGGCGAAGACGGCAAATTTCTCTGGGCGGGCTTCGGCGAAAATATGCGCGTCCTGAAATGGGTGGTCGAACGCTCGCGCGGAAAATCGGTCGGCATCGAAACGCCTCTCGGCTGGACGCCGCGCTACGAAGATATGGACTGGCGCGGAATGGAAGACTTCACGCGCGAAGATTTTGAAAAGGTGATGAGTCTCGACCGCGATTTATGGATAAAGGAAATCGCTTCGCACGACGATTTATTTTTCAAATTGTATGACCGCCTGCCGAAAGAAATGGCGTTTATCCGCGAATTGCTGGTTTCCAATTTGTGGCGCTCGCCCGAACTGGGCTTAGCGCCGCCGCGCGTCGAACCGGCGGAAAAGCCTTTCAACGACACGAAACAAAAAGAAGCCGAACGTAAAGCGCCGGACAAAACCGAAAGCGGCGCGACGGCAGCCGCGCCGACGGCTTAACCATTCAACTCAAAATCATAACTTTCAGGGCGGGATTTTTCTCGCCCTTTTTGTATTTAAAGCTTATGTCGGATAATTTTCAAAAATACAAAGGAACGCTGCAAAACCTTTCGCGCCGCGCCAAAGATAATTGCTGGACGCCGGGTTTCGCGACGCTTTTTTATATGCTCGTCGGCTTGCTGGCGGCGACGATAATCGCGCGCGTCTTTTTCTGCTCGTTCGGCAATCTGCTGATAGATTTTTTCGTCTTTTTAGCCGAAGCGGTCGTCATATTAGCATTGATTCTCCGGTATCAACGGAAAACCGTCGAATTTATGCGCGGCGAAGTTCTCGAACTCGAATCTTCGAATCCCGGCATCGGCGAGGCTTTCGAAGAATGGCAGCAGCGATTTAAGGACAGCATACCCGATGGTTACCAGTAATCAGTATCGTCGGCTGCAATCCGGTAATCCTGTTTTTAATACGCAGACAAGCCCGCAGGCGGCAACAGCAAACAGCGCCCGAATGAGCGCAAAATTTATAAATTGACGATTATTGACAAATAGACTACAAATTGAGTGCTTTATAACGGAATAATTCCATTCAATCCAAAATCAAACTACTTTAAGGAGCGCGTAACTATGAAACGAATATTGTTGAGAACTGCGATGTTGATATTGCCCGTATCGGCTTTGCTCGGCTTACATCTATTGATGTCGCCGGACATTGCCGCCCAAGTCCGCAGTCGCCGCACTATAACGCCGCGCCCGCGTCGAACCGGCGCCAGCCGCACCACAAACCGCGACGCAGTCTTCATCGGCGGCGGCGCATCAACCGGCGCTATTATTAGACGCCAGCGACGCGGTTCTTCCAATATAATCGGCGGCGGACTCGGCACGGGCGCTCGCAATCGACGTAATTCTTCCATCACCGGCGGCGCACTCGGCGCAGGCGTCGGCGGCAGAAAGCGCATAAATCCCGCCATCGGCGCGGGCGGCGCAGGCACGTATCGCCAGTCGCGTCGGAATAGAGGAAGAGGCAGGAATTAAGATTTTACGGAGCCGCCATTATAGGAACAATCAATGCTCACAAAGGTGAAGTTTGTCATCTTATAGTTGGTTTTGAAAGGCGATTCGCTTGAGTCGCCTTTTTTGCCTGGACGCGGCATAAATATTGCTTGGCATGCGGCGGAGGTGATGTCTATGTATTCAAATCATATAGTAAACAACATCAAAAGAATGGCAATCATACTCTCCCTGGCATTCGGCGTTGTTTTAATTTCGGACATAACGGCGCAGGCGCAGTATCGCAAAAACCGTCAGACGCGCGTTTATATCATTCGCGACGATGATTCGCGCGATTATCGCAACAATGATTCGCGCTATTACAATACCCGCGAATATACCGACGAAGGAATGAACGTCGCCGAGCAATACGGCTACGAAGACGGCTTGCAGGACGGCACTGACGCCGGTCGCGAGCGCGATGCCTATCATCCGGAAAATTCCGGCGACTGGCAGAAAGGAACCAACGGTTACGAAGACCGTTTCGGCAGCAAAAAGGCTTACCGGTCGGCTTATCGGCAGGCTTATCTGGAAGGCTATCGCGAAGGCTATTATCGTTATACGCGGCGAACTTACACGAACGCCGAAAATTATCGGAAACGTTACTAAAAACGAACAGGGAAAAAGGCGATTCGTCGAGAGTCGCCTTTTTCGTCAGAATTTCAGCTTTTTGAAAGATTAAAAATTTTGACAAATCGATGCCTTTTCGGTTAGTCTAAAAGTCAGGAGGTGATAGATATGATAGAAATCGAAACACCGCCGGACGAATTGAGCCGGTGAAAGCCGGTTACAGATTCGAATGGTTATAATATCGAGGGATAGGTTGATAAACGGAAAGTTGATGACAAGGAAAATGCCGGTTGCGCCGCGCGCGTAAATGATTATTCCGACAATTTCAGTATCTCCGGTCTTGTTATCTGACCGAATCCATTTAAAAAGTTTACATAAAGACAGGCGACTTATAATGAGTCGCCTTTTTCTATTTTAGGCGGAAACGCGACAGTCATGGAGCGTGTTCTTTAGGTTATGAAACACGCTCCATAACTGTCGCGTTTCCGCCTGTCTTGCTTCAAACTGAATTTTGCTTTAATAGAAAGAAGTATGAAAATCAAAAACAGGAATAAGAAAAAGAAGCTTTTGCAGCGAATCGAGAAAAAATACGTCGGCTTTCACGTTTATCGCTCGGAGATTGAGAATCTGCCGTTTGCCTTCTGGACGCGTTTGACGGATGAGCCGATTCCCGAAGGCGATTTTAACGACCCGGCGGCGGCTTTGGGAAAACGTTATTTTTACAAGCTGACGCGCATTGACGCCGACGGCAACGAAAGCGCGCCGATGACGCCGAAAACCAATTATACAGACCACGCCGGAAACACTTTTGCGCAAAATCCGCTGGTCGATTTCGCCGGTTACAACATTTATCGCTCGGCTGACGCGCAGGTTCCGCTCGACCAGTGGGAACGGCGCAACCGGGAGCCTCTGCCGACGCCGGAGTTTAAGGATGAAGGCGTCACATCGGGCGAGATTTATTTTTATTACGTCCGCGCCGTCGATTCGAAAGGCACGGAAAGCGCGCCGAGCGAAGTCGTGCGCGTTATCAGAAAGTAAACAGATTTTTATTCAATTCGAAGCGTCTTTTGTTGTAAAATGTCTTATCTTTTCGAGGCTAATGCGCGATGTCTAGTGATGAGAACATTATTTTTGTAGACGACACCGATGAAGAATATATTGACCATGACGAATTCGAGACGATTTTTAATCATCGACGCGTTTTTGAAGACACAAATATAGATGCTTTTCTGGCAAACGGCTGGTGCTACAATCTCGATAGAGAACTCGTTCGTTATGATTCCGAAAGCTTCGACGGCAGATTGTGGCGGACTTTTCCGACGCGCTACCGGCTGAAAGATTTTGTTCTGAGCAAAAGCCTGCGCCGCGTTTTGAAGAAAAACGCGGATTTGAAAGTTCACATTCGACCGCTTTGGGTGACGCGGCAGAAATCGGCTCTTTACGAGAAACATTACACGCGCTACAACGAAAAACTTTACCAGACGCTCGCGCAAAAATATCCGATTTGGAAATGCGATTCGGAAGAATTAATGGAAGTCTGCGTTTTGAAAAACCGTCGCGTCGTGGCGTGCAGCATTTTCGACAATTTCCCGAAATCCATCCAAAGCGATTCGTGTTTCTGGGATTTGAACGAGCCGCAGCGCAGTCTGGGAATCTTCACCGTTTTGCTCGAAATGCAATATGCCATTAAAAAGAAAAAAGATTTTTATTATCTCGGACACTATTACAAGCAAAATCCTAACTTTCAATACAAGCTGCGCTTTCCCGGGCTTGAATTTTACGATTGGGACAATGAAGCCTGGGTCGATAAAAAAGACGCCGGCAAATTGCTCGACCAGAGGCTTCGCCGGATGGAATTTCTGCCGCCGTTTAATTATGAAGACCTCTGTTTGATGCTTGCGCTTCCCGTGTATCGTTTTCCCGAAGTCGTCGGCGTCGCCCTGTTCGGCTCGCGCGCACGCGGCACGGAGCGTCCTGACTCGGACGTTGACGTGCTGCTTTTAACCCCTGACATCGAAAAGCATTTTGAGAACGACGGTTATATCACGAGTTTCGGCAGGTTTCAATATGCACGCCGCGAAAAATGGTTTAGCGGCGAGACGATTCGCTCGTTTTATCGCGAGCAGCACGGGCAGATTGAGTTTAATTTTGTAACGCCGGGTTGGGCGGATTTGCCTGCCAGCGATGAGGTGCGGCGCATTGTCGGCAACGGAATGAGAATCTTACACGACCCGCAAGGCATTCTGGAAAAACTTCAAAACGCAGTTTCAGAATAGAAATAAGGCTTCTATAAATCTTCATCAGAGACAGGCAAAGCCTCGAAACTTTGCCGTCAGACGTGCGCCCGCCTATTTCAGAAAATTGAAAGTTTACGGCAATTTGACTATTCTATTGAATTGGCAAACATCAAAATTTAATGACTAACAGCACCAAAAAACTTCATAAAAAATACAGCCGTTTCCGCTTTGTGTCCGAGCCGCTGGACGCGATTGACCGCAATGACGAGATTCGCAAGCCGGATTTCCCTTTCTCCAAAGAGCTGGAGAAAACGCGTTATCCGGTCAGAGCCTTGCGCTACTGGTGGATGCACTGCGTGATTCAGGATGAATTAAAGCGGATGGACAGAGCGCCGGTGATTGTCGATGTCGGCTGCGACCGCGGGATTATCAAGCGCTTTATTCCGCAGGTCGAGGGCGCGCGCTGGATTGGGCTGGACATCGATACGAACCGCGAAGGCATCGGGCTGGCGAAATACGACGAGCTGCATCAATGCGATTTTGACGAAGGTCTGCCGTTGGCGGACGCTTCGGTCGATATTGCCATCTGCTCGCACGTTCTGGAGCATCTGCCGCGACCGGAATTTACTTTGCGCGAGATTGCCCGCATTTTGCGTCCGGGCGGGCTTTTATTGGTCGGCGTGCCGACCGCGCCGAAATTTATCGCTCATTGGCGCGAGCGCCAATTTGCCAAACAGATGCAAGCCGGAACGCGCCAGCGCGGGCAGCACATACACGTTTTCTGGTCAAAACGCCTGCGCCGCATCGCCGAGCAGGTCGGCTTTCAAGTCGAGTTTTCGACCGGCACGGCGCTCATCCGAAAAAAAGGCAGCCGCCTGGAAAATTACGCGCTCTGGATTCGTTTCAATCAGGTCTGGGCGGCGCTGTTCCCTTCGCTCGGTCAGGAATTGTGTTTGCAGCTGCGTAAAGATAAGAACTAATAAGTGAGAATTGAGAGTTGAGAGCCGAGAAACGCTTTCAGTTTTCACTTCCCAGTTCTCACTTCTCAATTATTCATGCTCAAATAGACTGCCTGTAACCGATTTGCGGTAGAAGTAGAAAGCGGCGGTTCGGAATTTTACAGAAAACCTTGTAATTTGTTGATGTTTTTCGCGTGGCACGATAATCGCTTTAGTAAGCGCGAGACAAGAAGTTCTCAAGGAGTTTTTATGAAAACAAACAAATTACAAAGCAAAATCAGATTATTCGGCTTGGGCATAGCATTAGTTTTCGGTCTCGGAATTTTATCGGTGACAAACGTCAGCGCGCAATACCGCAATGACCGTGATTATCGTCAGGACGACCGTCGCGACGAGCGGCGCAATGACCGTTATGACGAACGTTACGGTAGTGACCGCAAGGCGATGCAGTTAGGTATGCGCTTAGGTATGCAGAGCGGACGCGAAGACGCGCGCGCCAACCGCCGCGAGAATGCGATGAGAGCTTACAATCGCGCACTTAGACAGGCGAGAAGAAGCTACGATTCGCGCTACGGCAGCCAGGTTTCCTTCACGCAGGCTTTTCGCGTCGGCTTTATGCGCGGCTACAGCGAAGCTTACGACCGTGTCGATGACCGCCGTGACCGTCGAAATAACCGGTACTAAAAAATAAATCTCTTATTTAATAAACAATCAGCCAAAAGCGCAGTTTCGAATGAGACTGCGCTTTTGTTTTGTCCGGTTTTAAGTGAAATAATGTTTTGAGCAGAAAACAATGATTATCCCGAAACATTTTATAAAAATCGCTTTTTTGTTGATTGCGGTCTTTTTTATGACGGAAGCTAAAGCGCAGACCGCGTCTTTCGACGTCACCGGTTACGACGCGCGGATTGAGCCGGACATTTCGAATAAATCCGTCAAAGGCAAAGTCGTCGTAAAATTCAACGCGCTGAAAAATAATCTGTCGGAAATTCAATTAAATGCGGGCGTTCTGGAAATCGACGCCGCGCGTGAAGGAAAAAGCGTTTTGAAGTTTGAAAAGCGCGAGAGCGTCCTGATTGTTTCGCTGGCGCGCCCGGCGCGAACGGGCGAAAAACGCGAGATTGAGATTGAATATCACGGCACGCCGCGCTTCGGCATCCGGTTTTTTCCCGAACAAACACAGGTTTACACGCTTTTTTCGACCAGCCAGTGGATGCCGTGCGTTGACGCGCCGGATGACCGCGCGACGTTTCGCCTTAACCTGATTTTACCGAAGGATTTGCAGGCGGTCGGCAACGGTCGTTTTATCCGGCGCAGCGATTTGCCCGACAACAAATCCGCGTTTGAATGGGAACAGAAAAACGCCATTCCGACTTACATTTTCGGCTTCGCCGCCGGAAATTTCCGCGAAGTCCGGCAGAATCACAAAGGCGTCGAGCTTCGTTATCTGGCTTCGCCGCAGTTTTCCGAAAAGGAAATCCGGCAGATTTTCAAAGACACGGCGGATATGTTCGATTTTTACGAGAGCAAAGCAGGCGTGAAATACGCTGACGAAGTTTACACGCAGGTTCTGGCGGCGGGCAGAGTCGAGCAGGAAATGAGCAGCTTTACGGCGATGAACGAAGATTACGGGCGCGGGGTTTTGAAAAACGAAAAGGACTTATGGCTCGCCGCGCACGAATTTGCACATCAATGGTGGGGCAATATGGTCACCAACCGCGACTGGACGCATTTCTGGCTCAACGAAGGCATCGCCACGTTTATGACCGCCGCGTATAAGGAGCATCGCTTCGGACGCGCGGAATATTTGGCGGAAATCGAAAAATCCAAAACGCGCTACGAAAAAGTGCGCGACGCCGGAAAGGACAAATCGCTCGTTTTTCCGGATTGGAACAAACCGGCGAGCGAAGACCGCGTCTTGGTTTATCAAAAAGGCGCGTATGTCACGCATCTTCTGCGCGAGGAAATGGGCGACGCGGCGTTCTGGAAAGGCTTAAAAAATTACACGCAAAAATACTGGGGCAAATCCGTGACGACCGCCGATTTTCAAAAGACTATGGAAAAATCGAGCGGCAAGGATTTATCGGCGTTTTTTAATAAATGGGTTTATAAAGTGATAAGTGATAAGTGATAAGTGATAAGGAAAAACCGCTTCTCTCTTACCTTATCACCTATCACTTATCACCTATCACTTATCACTTATCACTTATCGCTTTCTGCAAAATTTCCCGCCATTGTCGTCTGATTGATTGAATATTTTCCGTTTATTTATTCAATATGCAGCAAAATATTATTAATTCACAACCGCGTTTTTGTTACAAATGTCATCGTCCGGCGGGCGATTTCGATAAAAGATGCCAGCGCTGCGGCGGCGTGGTGCGCACCAAAGCGACTATCAGAATCTTAGGCGGCGTGCTGGTTTTTCTCGGCGGTTTTATCTCGGTGCTGATGGCGTTTGTCGGGCTGTTTATGTACGGCGCTTTGATGCAGACAAACGGCAGCCGGTTTAACGGTTCCGAAAAGGAATTGCTGTTTGCCGTCGGCATTATCGGTCTGACTTTTGTCGTCGGCATTTCGTTTGCGCTCGCCGGTTTGTGGCAAATCATTTTCGGCAGGCGCAATACGTTTATCGTCTGGATTTCAATCGGCTTGGTGATTGTTTTGTTCGTCATCGGCAAAATTTTCGTCTGGACGGCGAAATGAGCTTTATGAAATATTTAATCGTCGTTTTCATTTTATTTTTAACCGCCAATTTCGCTTTCGCGCAAAAATCCGAATACGCGATTAGCGGCAGAAACAGCAGATTAATCGTCAAACATAAAGGCAAAGCGCACGCGCTCCGGCTCGACAGCGACAAGATTGACGCCGCTAAAATCACGGGAACGGAAATTTTATTTGCCAATCGTCAAGGCGCGTTTACATATCTTTTGATTGATGTCGTCGGCGATTCGAAGGAAAAATCAGACGACCGGCAATGCGGCGCGGGCGTCGAATCGAATCTGATTTGGATTAAGCTCGACGCGGCTTGGAAAATCGTCGAATCCGCTTCGGAACGCTACGAATCGTGCTGGTCGGGCATTACTTCCCAGGACGGCTACAGGATAGACGGCAATCTTTTAACCATCGAATTCGATAATTTTCGCGACGACGTGACGGTAAAATTGTCTTACAATGCGGGTGAGCCGGAAAAGGGCTTTCAGAAACAATCCGCGGCATTGAAGAATCAATAATATTTTAAAGAATTTTTGCCGCCGGTCTTTTGCCGACAGCCGATATAAGTTTAGAAAAAGGCGTTTCGAAAGATGCGCCTTTTTTTGCGCCGAAAATATTTTTTCCGAAATTGTCTTTTTCCCTTCCCGCCGCGCACTGTTTACGTAAAGCAAGCTAGACCTTCACAAGTTTAGTCCGCGAAAAATTATCTTAAAATCAGAAAATTTATCTAAAAATTAAAGGAAAGAACGAAATGAAAAAGATTGTCACGTTTATCTTTATGTTGGCGACCCTCGTCGCGCTGCCGACTTTGGCGAAAGCGGATTTTAAAGACCGCTTGTTTGATTTCACCGACGACTTTTATCGCCAGAACGGCGTTAACCCGGCGAAAATCTCCGGTCGCCGTCAGGCGGTCGCGCCGCTCGCGACGCTCGATACGCCGATGTTTGTCTGGCAGAGAAATGTCCGGGCGCTTTTGACGCTGCCGGCTTATAACCACAGCGGCTCGCCCGTCTATTGGACTGTCATGGGCGAGCTTTACGCCGACGGTTTTACCGGCGACGGCGCCGGACAGAATGCCCGACGGCTCGCCGATGCTTCGATTGAATACGTTTTCCCGACCAAAGACGGAAATCAAATCGGACTCGGAAATCTTCGCCAGTCGGTCATGCTCGATATGCGCAACGGTTATCTCAGCAACAACCCGCTCGGACTCTGGTCGCACGTCTGGATTAGCTACACGACGAAAGCCTTCACGACGGCAGACGGCAAAAAGGCGCTCGCCGATTTGCAGAAGAAAAACGGTCTCGCGCTGGACGGCACGCCGATTATCAGAACCTTAAGCGAAATCGACAACCTCTACAGCAAAGGCTTCATCGCCAAACGCCTGCGCAAAATGGACGGCTCGGAAGGCGCGGTTTACAGCATCTGCCCGGTCATCAAAGACCCGACCGGCGGCGGCATCGCGCCCGACCAGTTTCTCGCATACACGCGCAAAGCGGACGGCACGCCGCTCGAACCGTTCTTTGTGGACAATTTCAACAGCCTGAAAACCACCTGGAATTGGGCAAACTAATCTGGTCGATGCAAATTAGCTTTCACTGAAAGTGAATATTTACGGGCGAAGAAAATTTCTTCGCCTTTTTTTATTATTTAATGAACTTGATGACCTGAGTTATGATATAAGCGATTATTCGCTTTTGATTAAGGAGATAAATAATGGAACGATTTTTGGGAAGATATGAACCATATTTCTACGCGCTTTTGCGTATTGTTTCGGGATTTATGTTTTTGCTGCACGGCACGCAGAAGCTGTTTGCTTTTCCGCCGCCGGCGCAGGCGATGCCGGGCGGCACGTTTATGACCGTGACGGGCACGCTCGAAGTCGTTTTGGGCTTGCTGATTATGATTGGATTTTTGGGCGGTTACGCGGGCTTTCTCGCCAGCGGAATGATGGCAGTCGCTTATTTTATGGCGCATCAGCCGAACGGCGCGCTGCCGATTCAGA
>DASVWG010000497.1:0-5748 GCA_036389695.1 Pyrinomonadaceae bacterium | reverse complement strand
AAATCGCGACAAACCATCAAACATTTCCGCGTCAACTCATAATTCGCTTCCAGAGGCAGATAAGGGTCGGTCGTAAACGAAAATTCCAAAAGCCTGATTTTCTCTCTCGTCCGCTTCAAATCCTCGCGCAAAATCTGCGGCGCGTTTACTTTCGCGACAATTTTCGTCTCAAAATCCGTGCCCGCGCCGTAATCTAAAAATTCGTGATACCGCCGCGCGAAACAATACGTGCAGGCGTGAATACAGCCGCGATAACAGTTGACCGTGTAACGAATGCCCATCTCCGGCATATTGCTTTTCGTGATGATTGATTTGGTCGCGATTTCTTCAAAGACTTCGAGGCGAGTTGTCGGCGGCTCGCCCAAAAATTCGGCGGAATATTTGTGATACGGGTTCGGCGGATTCTGAATGTATCGCACAGATGAAACAATATCCCATCTGCGGGCTTATTGCAAGAGATTTATTTTGCCTTCCATGTTTCCGGCGGCAAGCGTTCTGATTTGATTTATTTGTTCGCTCGTAAAAAATCTTTTCGGGACAAACTGCGCGACTTTATTCGAGGTGAAAAAGAGAAAATCGTCAGCGGTTTCGGCGGCTTCGATAAAAGCCGTCCATTTGGTCAGTCCTCCGCCGAATTGACTTGTTCCGTAGATGCCTTCTTCGTCAAAAGAAATTATTTTCGGCTCGCGCAGCGCCGGTGACGATTTAAATTGGTTTTTGATATTGCGCTTCAACAAATAACCCGGCTTGTCTTTGGCGTAAAACCACCAGCCGGTGAAAACTAAAATCGGAATTAGAAGAGTAACAAGCGTCAAAGGGCTTGAAAAAATAATTTTAAAAGCCGCCGGGTCGGTCAAATAACTAAAGAGGAATATACAGCCGAAGATGGCGTAGATAAAAAGCAGCGAGTATTTAACCAGAAATTGCCGGTTCGTAATATATTTCAAGCTTCGCGCGTAATCTTCGGGCGTGTATTCTATTTCAACTTCAATTTTTTCGCTCATAATTAAAATCAAAAGGCTCGCTTAAAAGCGAGCCTCCGATAATTTTCGCTCAAGCTATTTTCCGCTCGTAATCAATTTGGCAATCGTCTGCAACTGCATATTCGACGTGCCTTCGTAGATGGCGCCGATTTTCGAGTCGCGCCAGAATTTTTCGACCGGGTAATCTTTGACGTAGCCGTAGCCGCCGAAAAGCTCGATGGCTTTGGACGAAACTCTCTCCGCCACGCGCGACGAATAAACTTTCGCCATCGCCGCTTCTTTGAGGAAAGATTTTCCGGCGTCTTTCAGGCGCGCGGCGTTGTAAACCAGCAGGCGCGCGGCTTCGACGTCGATTGCCATTTCCGCCAATTGGAATTGGACGGCTTGAAAACTGTTGAGCGCTTGCCCGAACTGCTCGCGTTCCGCCGTGTATTTCAGCGCGGCTTCGTATGCGCCCTGCGCGATGCCTATCATTTGCGCGCCGATGCCGATGCGACCTTCGTTTAAGGTTTCGATGGAGACTTTGTAGCCTTTGCCGACCTCGCCGAGAACGTTTTCTTTCGGCACTTTGCAGTTATCGAGAATCAATTCCGTCGTCGAAGATGCGCGGATGCCGAGCTTGTCTTCTTTTTTGCCGACCGAAAAGCCTGCAAAACCTTTTTCGACGATGAAAGCCGTGATGCCTTTATAGCCCGCGCCCGGGTCAACGGTCGCGAAGACGACGAAAATTTCCGCTTCGTTGCCGTTTGTAATCCAGAGTTTCTGCCCGGTAATTTCGTAAAAATCGCCCCTTTCGACCGCGCGGGTTTTCAAAGCGAAAGCGTCCGAACCCGAACCGGCTTCGCTCAAGGCGTAAGCGCCGACTTTCGATTCAGCCATCTGCGGCAGATATTTTAATTTCTGCGCGTCGGTTGCCCAGCGAATAATCGCGTTGGTGACGAGCGTGTTTTGCACATCGACGAACACGGAAGTCGAAGCATCGACCCGCGCCAGTTCTTCAATCGCTAAGATGGCGTTGAAGAATGACGAGCCAGCGCCGCCGTATTCTTCGGGCGTTTCGATTGCCATAAGCCCAAGCTCGAAGCATTGTTTGATTAACTCCGGGTCTAATTTCGAGTCGTGCTCCATTTTCTCGACGCGCGGGCGCACTTCGCCTTCGGCAAACTCGCGGACGCTGGCGCGGAAAAGCTCTTCTTCTTCGGAAAGCTGCGTTAAAGCGGGATTTAAAATTTCTTTTTCTAAAGCTGTAGCGTTCATAATAATTTCCTTCAAAATTTTGTAAAAGAATATAAATGAAATAACATCATAAAAGTAATGAGTGCAAAGTTCAAAGCAGAAGCGGTTTCCGATTCTCAATCCAAATCAAACTTCACGCGGCTGCGATGGATTGGCGTTATCTTTACGATTCTCGGCATTGCGCTTTTTTCCTATTTTATCTTCTCCATCGGCTTTTACGAAATCCTGCACGGCGTCCGTCGCATCGGCTTCGAAGGCTTTGCGTTTATCATTTTCATATACTTTTTGCGCATTCTGATTCGCGCCGCGAGCTGGAAGCTGTCGGTTTCCGCGCCGTATTCATTGAGCTTGCGCGACTGCGTCGAAGGCGTGATGATAGGCGAGGCGATGAGCAGCATCATTCCGCTCGGAATTCTGGTCAGCGGCACGTCGAAAGCCGTCTCCGTGCGCAAAAAAATGCCGATTGTCGTGGCGCTTTCGACCGTCGCCACCGAAAATCTTTTTTATTCGCTCGTCACCGGACTTTTTATCTCGTTCGGCGGGATTGTTTTCCTGCGCAATTTCGAGCTTTCGGAAAACTGGATTTTGACGCTCGACATTCTCATCGGCTTTGTTTTTCTGCTCATCGTGCTCGGCATTTTGATGGTCATTCGCCAGTGGCATTTTCTGAGCGAGATTCTGGAAAGGCTCTACGAACGCGGGATTTTGCACCGCTGGACGGAAAACGGGCGCATGCACGCGCGGCTTTTCGAAAATCT
The DNA here is from genome assembly GCA_036389695.1 of Pyrinomonadaceae bacterium. Lineage (GTDB taxonomy): Bacteria > Acidobacteriota > Blastocatellia > Pyrinomonadales > Pyrinomonadaceae > JALZHR01. Next base: position 2,771 of record DASVWG010000497.1, on the reverse strand, counting down.
GATTTACGGTTTTTATCGTCAATACCCGCAGAGATTCGCGCCCATTTTCGTGCTGCAAATTTTGTTTCACGCGCTCGGCATTCTGGAAGTCTGGTTCATTTTAAATCGCCTCAGCGACGCCGCCACGCTTTACAGCGCGTTTCTGCTCGAATCAATCAGCCGCGTCATTACGGTCGTTTTCAAATTAATTCCTTTCCTTATCGGCGTCGATGAAGCCGGCGCGCAATTCGTCACCGAAACGCTCGCGCTCGGCGCAGGCTTGGGCGTTACTTTAGCGATTGTCCGAAAGGGAAGAATTATTTTCTGGGCGATTCTTGGCGTTGCGCTGATTCTCAAACGCGGGCTTTCTTTCAGCGACATTAAAAAAGCCAACGAAGATTTAGAGACGGAAACGCGAGTGTAACGTTTTAATGCAAGAAAACATCCTTTGAGCGTCTTTCAAAGCCTTTGAATGACTTTTGTTACTCATTAAACGACTTTAAATGCTCATTGAACGAGTTAACGCCGCCGTTGAACAACTTGAAATTATCGTTGAACGACATGAAATGTCCGTTGAACAACTTGAAATGTCCGTTGAACGAGTTGAAATCATCATTGAACGAGTTAAAATCGTCGTTGAACGACTTGAAAAGTGCTTTGAACGACTTGAAATCGCCGTTGAACGGGTTGAATTGTCCGTTGAATGACTTAATTTGAGCTTTGCGCGTTTGCTGTTCGTCGTTTTACGGCTTTATTTCATTGACTTTGCCGTCTTTGACTTCCGTTTCGAAGCGTTTGTAGTCGCCGTAGCGGATTAAATTATTGATGTTGATTCCGGCAAACAGAATCTTGACCGAAAGATTGATGTCCGCCAGCGACGGCAGCCAGATTTCGTTGTTGACGCGCTGGTTTTCGAGCGTAAAGGACGCGCCGCGTTTGAGCTTGGCGAGAAAATTGCCGGAGCTTTGCGTGAGCGAGGCTTCGAGCCGGATGATTTGTTTATCGTCGGCGTCAACCCAGACCGCGCCGCTGCACAGCGCGAAAACTTTTTCGAAACGCGTGCGCGGCTTGTAGTTCGGGTTCGGCTCGTAATCGAAAACAATCACGTCGCGCCCGCGCAGGCGCTCGCGGCGCGGATTGACGAGCAGGGAGCCGCGCAGAGCGTCGGACAAAGTAATGCGTTGATTCTCATCTTCTTCGTATGCGCCGGTTTTGCCCGCCGAGATGTCGCGCTCGCGCTCCTGCTGCCGCTTTTCCTTCTGCGCGATTCTCTCTTCGATTTCGCGCACTTGTTTTTCAACCTTTTTGTCTTCGTCAGCCTGCTCGTCCGCGCTCAGAGGCTTGCCGTTTTTCGCCAGAAGACGCGTGATGCGGAAGCTTTTGTAAAAGCTGAACGAAACGGTTTCCGCGCCTTTCTCGACCAGATTTCCGGCTTTGTCGATTTCGCGGTCGATGCGCGTCGCCGTGAAGCTGTAATTTTCCAAAAGCCGGTCAATCTTCTCCGTATTGTCGCGAATTTCCGTCAAAAGCGTCTTGATGTCGGGCAGCGGCGCGTTGGAAATCTGCGGAAAATCGAAAACGGATTTGGCGACGGTCTGATTGTGCGTGATTTCGTCAAGCCGGATTTCGTAGGCTTCGCCGTCAATGTTTGTTGCAATCAGGAAAGGCTCGAAGACGCCGCCGACTTTGCGATAATCGCCGTAATCGGAAAATTTCCGGTGCGTGTCGCCCGGAATTTCCTCGCGCAAAAGCAAACCGCTCGCCGCGTCGAAAAACAATTTAATCTGTACGCCTTTGGCGGTCGTCAGCAACAGAACGTTCGCCGTTTTGCCGTTCAGATTCGTCTGATTTAAAAAAGCGATTTTCGCTTTGTCCTGTTTAAAATTCAGCCAGCGCGAGTTTTTGAAAACGGCTTCGGCTTGAAAATCGCGGCTCGCCTCGCCGGTCAAAGTTCGCAAGCCGTCTTTCGAATTGCGCGTCCAGCCGGATTTCCCGTTGTAGCCGCTCATGATTTCAAAACCGTTCAAATCAAAGCTCTCGGCATAAAATCCCGGCGCTTCAGCCTGCACCAAATAACTTCCGCTCGCGCCGTCGCTCAAACGCGTGATTTTACCTTTCGCCCGCCGCGCGCGAATCGCTTTCAAAGCCTTTTCGCCGCCGAAAGCCTTGTTGACCTGACTTAAAATTTTATTCGCCGATTGTGCCGGAACTTCAGACGAGAAAACAAAAAATAAAGGGATGAGAAATAAGAACAAACTGCGTTTCATAATTTATAACTGATAGTTGATAACTGATAACTGATAGTTTATTTTGTTCCTTCACTATCAGTTATCAGTTATCAACTATCACTTTTGCCTCACTGCAAAATTTCCTTAATCGCTTTTTCAAACGCCGCCACTTTGCGGCGGGCGCGTTTTACGTCGTCGTGCTCCTCGTTGTATTTTTGCAGCAAAGCCCAGACGTCGATTTCCAGCTCGACTTTGCGCAGGATTAATTTGCCCAAGCCCTGCGTCAGCTTCGACGCGTCGGGCACCGCCTGAATTCGTTCGTATTCCTTTCGAATCAAGCCGAGCGCGAAGCGTGCTTCCTTGAGCTTCGGATATTCGTCCGTAAAATTGACCGTCAAATCTTCGAGCATCGCTTCCAGCTCGGTTTTGCGCAGCAGAATTTCGGCATAAGCCGCCGAAGACCTAATCGCCGCCGAGCTGCTGACCAGGGTTAAAGGCGTCGGCGTCGCGGTCGGTTTCGGCTTGGTTTGAGCAAAGCCGGTAAGCGCGGAAAACAAAAGAAAA
>DASVWG010000496.1:0-11490 GCA_036389695.1 Pyrinomonadaceae bacterium | reverse complement strand
ATTTGAAAAGCTTTATAAGATTGAAACAGAAACGGAGTAATTATAGACAACTCGAAAGCTTTTATCAATAAATTTGCTTTGCACGCGAGCAGATGCGAGAGAAAACGGCTTGCCAAAACAGAACGCCGGCAAGATGCCGGCGTTCCGCTGCCAATCGCAATTTATCCGGTTTTTGCGCAAAGCCCTGCGAAATTGCTTTTGCCTTACTTTTCTTTGGTCGCTTCGCCCGACCATTTCAAAGGCATCCAGTAAATCGCATCTCTGGTGTGCAGTGTCGCGCCTCTTTCCAATTCGTGATATGCCGCCGCGCTGTTTGAATAACCGTCGCGTTGTTTGATAGCTCGAAAAGATTCGCTGATGTCGCTTAAATCAAACAATGAATGCGAAGCGCAGACCGAAATCCGGTTCGACTCTCTTTGCAGACGCATAATTTGTCCCGGCTGCGGCTCCGGCGGCTTCTCTGCCTTCTCGACCACATATTCGCGATGCGCTTCAAGTTTGCGGATAATGCCGTCGCTGAACATAAAAGAGACGCTGATTGAGTTGCAGTTGGTGATGCGTCCGACGGTTTGCCAGCCGTCACGGGAAAACCGGACTTTATCGCCGGTGGCTAAATATCTGGCTTGAATTTTGTTCATAGGCTTATGGGCTTTTTCCGGCGGCTGCCTTTGCTTTTGAAAGGTGTTTGCGGAAAAAAACTTTTTCGAATTACTTCTGCTCTCTCTATATCTCATTTCTTGAACAATCCGATTGCAAATAAACCAATCTGTGAAATACTGATATTTTATGTTAAGTATAATTACAATATTTTACATCCGATGTAAAGTGATATTTGAAAGATTTACGGCTAACTCATAACAAATTTCGCTGTTATATCGTTTTTACAAAGCTCATAAAGCTTAACAAAAATGTCACCCGGCTTAACATTTGATGTTGGTGATGATTCGCATTGCGCGGCTCGGCGAATTTTTATCTGTTTTAACGGCTTGCCTTTTTTCCGTGTCTTTTGTTGAAATATTCTTATGCCAGCGAAGAATCATGATTTGCACGGAAACGTGCCGGAGAATTCTCCGATTGCCTTACTGATTATTGATGTTATCTCTGATTTTGACTTTCCTGACGGGAATAAATTATTGGAGAATACCAAGCCGATTGCGGAAAATATCGCCCGTTTGCGGCGCAAAGCCGACAGAGCGAAAATTCCGGTGATTTATATTAACGACAATTTCGGTAAATGGCAGTCGGATTTTAAAAAATTGCTGAAACACGCTTCGGCGAAAACGTCGAAAGGCAGCGCGATTGCCAATAAGCTGAAGCCGAAAGCGAAAGATTATTTTGTGCTCAAGCCGAAACATTCCGGGTTTTATTCGACGACTTTGGATTTATTGCTCGAATATCTGAGCGTGAAAACCTTGATTTTAACCGGCTTGACCGCCGATATCTGCGTTTTGTTTACGGCGAACGACGCTTATCTGCGGGATTTTAAAATAATCGTGCCGAGCGATTGCGTGGCGGCGGTCGAAGCGGAAGAAAAGGAAAAGGCTCTGAAATATATCGAGCGCGTGCTGGATGCCGACACGCGCCCTTCGAGTGAGATTCAATTTGTGAAAACCGGAATTAAAAGATAGCTTTTTCCGCTTTTGAAGAAAGTAAATACAGCCCGCGAAACGCGCGAAACGGCACGAAAAAAGAAAACAAAACCGATTGTTTTTTTTATTTGTTTTCCCTTTCGCGGGCTATGTTTATTATTCTCAACCCGCTCTATTTCAGCAGTTTAAACGTTTCGGGAACGAATTCGAAGGCGACTACTTCGCCCGTCGTTTTGGCATCTTTGCCCGGGCGATAGGTAACGAGGGCGAAAGTTTCCTTTTTCAGAACGCCGCAGTTGACCTGACCGTCGTCGAGCTTGACGTTGACCATTATCATCTCGACCGTGTCGAACGAAGTGCTGGTCAATTTCAGCATCTGCCCGTCAGCTTTTACGGTGTAGGTCATTCCCTTTGCCGTGCAGTCGATTTTCGTCAAATAGCCCAAAACTCTTTTTTCGGCTTCCTTCGGCGTGCGCAGAATATTATTCAACGCTTCGAGGTCTAATTCGGCGCGTTTTTTGGCGATTTCTTCCTCGGTCATCGGCTTTTCGCTGACGACTGTCGTGACGACACTGCCGACGCGTTGGGCGCGCTCGTTATATTTTTTCATTTCTTCGAGCCGGTTTTCGTAAGCGCCGATGCTGGATAAAACGCTCTGCGCGTAGCTTTTTAACTGAGGTTCATCGGCGGTTTCCAAAACTTTCTGAGCAATCAGTTTAGCATCGGCAAACTCTTTTTTCCGCATCAGAATCTCGGCGGCGCGAATCATATATTCCTGTTTGCCGGGCGCGATTTCCAGAGCCTTTTTCATATACAGCAGAGCTTCGTCGAGATTTTCGTTGCGGACGACGCTGACAAAGCCGAAAAGGTCGTAAGATTCGGCAAAGCGCGGATTCAGCTCAATCGCTTTCTTTAATGCCTGCCGCATTTTTTCGGCGCTTCCCTGCTCCATCGAGGTCGCAAAATCGCCGCCGCTCATCGCTTCGCGGCTGAGAACGTAAGCGTAGCTGTAATGGGCGAGATAATTATTCGTATCGTTCTGGACGGCTTTTTCCAGATATTTTTTGGCTTCGTCAAAATTTTTCTGCCGCATTTTCACCAGTCCGAGCGAAGTCTGCGCCATGCTCAAATCGGGATTGAGCGTCAAAGCCTGCTGCAAAAACGTTTCGGCTTCGCCCAGACGATTCGTGTGATAAAGCAAATCGCCGAGATAAGCCTGCGATACGGCTTCGGTCAGAGGCGTCGTCCGCATCTCGGTGTCAAACGTCAATTTGTTTTTGAACGTCGCCTGCGTGATGATATATTTATTTTGCTCGACATATTTTTTGAGTTCCTTTTCCATCGTCGCGTAATCAATCTGAAACGCTTCGGTAAAGGCTTCGCGCGCCTGTCTGCCGTTCATCACGAGGTCGAGAAATCTAAACATCTGCTTGCTGCGCGCGCCGCTGTTGCCGTGTATCAGATAATGCATCAGCGCCCACGATTGCGCATAGAACATATTGACGCCGTGGTCGCCCTGCTGGTGCAGCGAATAATTGTCGATATTAAAAAAGACGTCGAATGGAATCAGCCTGTTCTGCTGAAGCGAATAGATGTGTGCCCGCTGAAGGCTGCCGAGCGTCGCTTTCAGGTCGTCTTCGATTTTGAAAGTCTGGTAATATTCCGCCAAGCCTTCGTTAAACCAGGGCGGAACCTTCGATTTTCCGATATTGTTATTCACCAGAAAATGCGTGTATTCGTGAAAAATCGTGCCGTAAACGTCGCTCATATCGTCCTGGATGGCGAGCGTAATATAATTTACGTCGCTGCCGCCTAAGAAATATCCCGCGATGTTTTTGTTTATCTTTCCGCCCGCCTTGACCGGCTTGAAAGGATTATAAGCCTTATCGTCTTTGAAAACGATAACGGTCGTCGGCACGGGCGAATTGAAATTGACTTTGGTGAAGATTTGGCGAAAAACCTCGCGAAACTGTTCGAGCCGCGTCGCGACTTTGCGAATTTCCTTGTCGCTGGCATTGCCAATCAGATAAAAATTTTTCGAGCTGACCGCAACCCATTCATCTTTTGCCGCCGAGGGAAAATTTTCGGTTGCGGCGACTATATTTGAAAATGCGAGGACGAGCAAAAGCGTCGCAAACGCCTGTAAAAATCTGCGTTGAATCATAAAAAACCTTAAATATTTTGTTTTTGATAGAGTTTAGTGGACGCCCCGGAATTAATCGACGGCTTTGAAGCCCTTTTATAAACTTCTCGTGGTCTTGCCGTTCCGATTAAATATAGCCGCAAATTCAAAAATTCTCAATTGAGGAATCTGAAATTCGCCGGAACGAATTCGATGGATTTTAATTCGCCCGCGATTTTCGTCGCGTTTTTATTCGCCTGTCGATAGATGATGACGGCGAGATGCTGCTGTTTCAGCTCGCCGCAGCCGAATTTGGCGTTGCCCATTTCCTGGCTGTAAGCCGTCAGATGCACGGTTTCAAAAGTTTCGCTTTCCAGCCGCAAAATATTATTGCCGGCTTTGACGGTGAAATAGATTGCCTGCGGCTGGCATTCAATCCGCGTCACCGAGCCGAGAATCCTTTTTTCGCCCTTTTGCGGCTTGGCGACCATCATATTCAGCGATTCGATTAAGCCCTGCTCGCGCAGCGCGCGCAATTCTTCTTCGGTGTAAATCCGGTCGGCTACCTGCGGCTGGCGGCGCGGATTTCTGGCGGAATACATCTGACCTTCGTAATCGCTAATGCGGTCAAGCGCGTTTTCCGCGTAAACTTTCAGTTCCGGCTCGCTGGCGGTTCTGGCTATTTTCAGCGCGATTTTGCGGGCGTTCGTAAAATCTTCCTTCCACATTAAAAGCTCCGCCATCCGCAGCTGATACTGCTGGTTGCCGGGCGCGATTTTCAGAGCGCGCTTCAGATATTCAATCGCCTCGTCCACGTTTTCCCGCCGCACGACGCTGACAAAAGCGTAAAGCTCATAAGATTGAGCGAAATCGGGATTCAGCGCAATCGCTTTTTTCAGCAATTCGCGCATTTTATCGGCGAGCGGCTTCGGATATTCGGAAACAAATCCGAATTCGCTCATTCCCTGCTCGCTCAAAGAGCGCGCGTAATGGTAATAAGCGGCGAAATCATTCGGATTTTGCTCGATTGATTTAGCAAGAAATCTTGCTAACTCGTCCCATTTTCCCTGTTTCGCCCTGATTTTACCGAGGTTCAGGTTTGCGCGCGCCGAATTCGGATTTAGCAAGAAAACTTGCAAAAAATGCGCTTCGGCTTCACCAAGCCGGTCAAAATAAAAAAGCAATTCGCCCAGATAAAGCTTTGCTTCGGCTTCGCCGAGAGGCTTTGTCTGCACTTCGGAGTCGAAATCGAGCTTGTTTTTGAGATTTATTTCGGAAACGCCGTAAGAATTTTGCTCGATGTATTTTCTGAGTTCCCTTTCCATCGTCGCGTAATCGGTTTGAAACGCTTCAGAAAACGCTTCTTTAGCCGGTTTGCCGTTCATCGAAAGGTCGAGAAATTTATACATCTGACGGCTTCGCGCGCCGCCTTCGCCGTGCATCAGATAATGCATCAAAGCCCACGCTTGCGCGTAAAACAGTCCCGCGCCGTCCTCGCCCTGCTGCGCGAGCGTGTAATTGTCGGTATTAAAAAACGTCTCGAAAGGAATCAGCTTATTCTGCGATAAAACCTTTAAATGCTCATTTTGCACGCCGCCGAGAACGACTTTCCGTTCATTTTCAATCTTCAAATTCTGGTAATATTCCGCCAAGCCTTCGTTAAACCACGGCGGCACGTTCGATTTTCCGATGTTGTTGGCGACCCAGAAATGCGTGTATTCGTGAAAAATAGTTTCGTAAGCCCGATTTGTATCGCCTTCCAGCGAAAGCGTTATAAAATTCGCGTCGTCGGCAGACAGAAAATATCCGGCGACCATTCTGTCGGTTTGACCGCCCGTTTTCAGAGGCTTATACGGATTATAGGAATTATCGTCTTTGAAAACGATAACGGTCGTCGGCACGGGCGAATTAAAATCTACTTTATCGAAAATCTGCCTGAAAGCTTCGCGAAATTGCTCCAACCGCGCGGCGGCGCCGCGAATGTCTTTTTCGCTCGCGTTTCCAATCAAATTAAAATTTTTCGAGCGCGCCGCTGTCCATTCGTCCTTTCCGAAAGCGCCCGCGTTCGAGAAAAAAAGGACGATGAAAAGCATTGCAAAGGTAAATAAAAATTTGCGCCGAATCATAAACTTACAGATAAATTTTTGCCTGAGGCTGCCGAAAATTCTTAAAGCGTTTTTCGATATTCGTTTGACGATTTTCGCAGGTTTTGCGTTGCATCGGCTGTTGCGTTTAAACTTATCTTTATGCAAAACCGCGCGGAAATTTATTTTATCGGGGCGATGATGATTTTAATTCTCGTCGGCTCGGCGATTGCCTGCATCGCTTTTTTCAAAACTTATAAAAAAGAAAAGGCACAGCGCGAAAAGCGAATCGAAAATCGAAACCGGAAAATCGAAAATTAGAATATGTCGCATCCAGCCGTTTTAGACAAACAGCAAACCGCTCTCGTCGTCGTCGATATGCAGGAAGCGTTTCGCAAAGCGATTCCGGCGTTTCCCGAAATCGTCTCGCGCATCGCGCAGATGATTCGCGGCTGCCGGCTGCTGGACGTGCCGGTTATCGTCACGGAACAATACCCGAAAGGCTTGGGCAAAACGGCGGAAGAAATTCTTTTCTCATTGCCCGACGATTTCGAATTCGTCGAAAAAACCGCGTTCAGCTCATGCGGCGCACAGCTTTTTACGGAAAAACTGGAAAATTTTTCAGCTAAACAAATCCTCGTCTGCGGCATCGAAACGCACATCTGCGTCAATCAAACCGCGCATGATTTACTGGCAAACGGCTATCAGGTTCACATCTTAACGGACTGCGTCGGCTCGCGCTTCGAACACGACAAGCTGGCGGCGATTCAGAAATTAACCATGAACGGCGCTTTCCCTTCCAGCCTCGAAATGGCGTTGTTTGAATTGTTGCGAGACTCAAAACACGAACAGTTTAAAGAAATTCAGCATTTGATCAAGTGATATGAAGATTTCGACAAAAAATTATCGGAGGTTATTTGAACTGCCTTTTTTCTGACGGAGGTGTTAGAAAAAATGAGCAGATCAAGAAGGAAAACTTCTATCGCCGGAAACACGAATTCTTGCAGCGAAAAGGAAGATAAAAGAATCTATAATCGTCGTTTTCGCCATGTTTGCAAACAATTTTTGCATATTGATTTTGAAAAGGAATTGCCGGATTTGAAAGAATACAGCAATCCCTGGGGAATGAATAAAGACGGAAAACGGTGGTTTGACGCGAAGAAGTATCCGGAAAGCATGAGAAAATAAAAAAACAGAAAGCGGCAATATTTTTTGACAAGAAATATTGCCGCTTTCTGTTTGAAAAGATTCTCTAATTTTGACGCCTTACAATCAAAGATTTACCATTAAATTTTCGCTCAAAATATATGGATATTCTTTCGTCACTAAATCCGCAGCAGCGCGAAGCCGTGCAGATGACCGAAGGCGCGCTTTTGATTCTCGCGGGCGCGGGTTCGGGCAAAACGCGCGTTATTACGATTCGCATCGCTTATCTTATCGCCGAAAAAGGCGTCGCGCCGTATAACATTCTCGCCGTGACGTTTACGAACAAAGCCGCCGGTGAGATGCGCGAGCGCGTCGAGGCTTTGCTGAAAGGTCGCGGCTTGCAATCCGCGCCGCTGATTTCCACTTTTCACAGTCTTTGCGTGCGGATTTTGCGGCAGGACATCGAGCATCTTTCGGAAGGCTATACGAAATCCTTTACGATTTACGACACGGACGATTCGATGAAAGTCATCAAGGCTTGCGTCAAGGACATCGGCTTGGACGACAAACAGCTTCCGGCGCGGCAGGTTCAGTCGGCAATCAGCGCGTCGAAAAATCGCGGCGAGGATTTTGAAGATTACGCCTCGCGCGTCGAATACACGGACGAGCGCCGCGCGGCGATTGCCAGAGTTTTCAAGATGTATGAAGAGCGTCTGAACAATTCGAACGCGCTGGATTTCGACGATTTGTTGATAAAAACCGTCCGTCTTTTGCGCAGCGTGCCGGAAGTCCGCGAAAAATATAACGAGAAATTCAAATACATAATGGTCGATGAATATCAGGACACGAACTCGCTGCAATTCGCGCTGATAAAATATCTGACCGAGAAACAGCAGAACATCTGCGTGGTCGGCGACGACGCGCAGTCGATTTACAGTTTTCGCGGCGCGGACATCGCCAATATTTTATCTTTCGAACAGGCTTATCCGAACGCGAAAGTCATTATGCTGGAACAAAATTATCGCTCGACGCAGACGATTTTGGACGTCGCCGACGCGATTATCAGCAATAACGAAAGCCGCAAAGATAAAAAGCTCTGGACGGACAATCCTTCAGGCGAAAAGATTTTTTATTACCAGGCGTTTGACGGCGACGGCGAAGCGCGTTTCGTCGCCTCGAAAATCGACGAGCATCGACGCCGCAACCCGAAAGACAAAGTCGCCATTCTTTATCGCACCAACGCTCAATCGCGCGTTTTTGAAGAAGCTTTGCGGCGGGCGAGAATCGATTACAACATCGTCGGCGGTTTTTCCTTTTACGAGCGCGCCGAAATCAAAGACATCATCGCTTATCTGAAAATGGCTTTGAATCCGTTTGACGATATCGCGCTGAATCGCGTCATCAACACGCCGCCGCGCGGTTTGGGCAAAACTTCGCTCGACGAATTAGCATTTCGCGCCAAGGATTTCGGCGTTTCAATGTGGGAAACGATTTCGATTGTCACCGACGCGAAATATGAAAAACCGAAAAGCTTCACGCCGCGCGCTTTGGAATCGCTCAAAAACTTCAAAAAAATCATCGAAAAGCTGCAATTGAAAGTTTCCGAAGCCGCGCAGAGCGACCGTCCGGTTTCCGACGTCGTCATTTCCGCGATTGAAGACACGGGCTACGCGAATATGCTGCGCGCGGAAAACACCGACGAATCGCAGGCGCGCATCGAAAACCTCGACGAACTGGTCAACGCCGCCGTCGATTTCGACAAGCAGGAAGCCGAAGGCTTGCGGGATTTCATCGACCACGCCGCGCTCGTCTCCGACACCGACAAATTCGACCGCAACGCCGCCGTCACGATGATGACCGTCCACGCCGCGAAAGGCTTGGAGTTTCCGGTCGTCTTTCTGGTCGGCTTGGAAGACGGAATTTTCCCGCACGCCCGCAGCATCAACGACCCGAAAGAGCTCGAAGAAGAACGCCGACTCGCCTATGTCGCCATCACGCGCGCCGAAAAAATCCTGTTCGTCACGCACTCGATGCGCCGCCGCGTCTACGGCGAAGAAATGGCAGCCGAGCCGTCGCAATTCTTAAACGAAATGCCGCTCGACCTGATTCAGGACGTCTCGAAAGGCTCGTCATGGCTCTCGTTCGCCAAAAGCTCGAACCGCCAGTCAAGCCAGCAAACCGCCAAAATCCTGCGCGGCGAAGAAAGCCAGTTTTCGTCATCAAAACCGAAAAACCTCTACACCGGCAAAACCTACAACTCCGCCGACGCCATCAGCGAATTTTTCAAACGCAAAGGCGTGGACGAAAAACCGACGATTCAACCAAAACCGCAAAATTCCGCCTATGACAATCTGAAAGCGGCTTCGTCATCCGGCGACCAATCCAAAATCCAAAATCCAAAATCCAAAATCGAACAGGGCTTCGTTCCCGGCACGCACGTCCGCCACGCCAAATACGGCAAAGGCTTGGTTCTGCGCCGCGAAGGCTCAGGCGACACCGTGAAACTAACCATCAGCTTTCCCGGCTTCGGACAGAAAAAACTGATTGAGAAATTCGCCAATCTGGAAAAGGCGTAAATTTTCGTTACCTAATATGAAACTTAAATTTGCTTTCATTTTGTTTTGCTCGACGTCCGTTTTTGTGTTCGGTCAAAAGCCGGGTTCTGAAACAAAACCGTATTCGCTTCCGGATAAAAATAAGCCTTCCGTTTATCTATCTTTTGATTCGCAAGCTGTTATTGATGAAGCCTGTTCTTCTAAAAAACGTGCCGCTTACCGTCTCGCTTTACATAATAATTCCACCAAGCCGATTAATGTCGGCGCTCATTTCGCCGCCAGCGACCCAACCGATAAAATAACTTTAGGCGATGGAACTATTGCCAAGGCACTGCCGGATAAGAAATTTGTTCGGATGTGTTATGACGTCGAAGCTGTTCCGTATTACACGTCAAAAGTTGATAACACGGGTATTTATGACGAGATACTTGTCAGACGCGCCACGCCGGAAGTAACTTTTTATTGCAGCTGCGCTTTTCAACAACAAGCAGACCGTAGATACGACGGGGTTTGGATTGCTCCGGGAAAAAGTATTCTGTTCGCCGTTCCAAAGGAATATCTAGCCGAGGATCTTAAAATTTATACGCTTTTCAATTACGAATTTGAGTTTGAAGGCGGCAAATTACGATATAATGAGCCGCATCATCAGGTATTTTTTTATTGGTCTGGTATTCCGAAAAGATAAAAAATGTCATTTGAAATGAACAGGCAGCAGAACAATTCAATTGAAAAATTCGCGAATCCGGAAAAGGTTTAGCTGTTGAATTGAATTTATCGTCTCCCAAATTATGAAAATTTGTCCGATTTGCCGACGAGAAGATGAAGACGCGAATACCAGATTTTGCGCTGTTGACGGGCAGCCGCTTGTCGAACAAGCCGATGCAGTCTCGCCGCCGCAATATTTCGCTCCGCCGACCGGCGCGCCGTTTTCGGCGAGTCTGGCGCTGGCGTTTTTCGCTCATCATTTCATTGAGAAGGTCGAAGCCGGCACCGCGTCGTTCTGCCAGCCGAACGTCCAGGTGAAGTCGTGGCAGCTCGTGACCGAATTGCCGATTATCGCGTTCTGGTATTTATACGAAAACAACTGCATTCGCTTCACGCCCGCCATGAAACAGGGTTTTCTCAGAAACAGCCCGACGCTCATTATCGAAGCCAACCCGGCAAGTCAGCCGAGCTTTCCCGGCTTGGAACACGATTTTTGGGAAATTATCAAAAACACCGCGCCGGGCTTAACCGTTGAGATGGTTTTCAAGCTGTTTCTCGGCGGGCATAGCTCCAAGCCGGAAGAGAATCTGATTAAGCGGCTCATTGCGTGGATGATTCAGCTCGGTTACGGTCAGCCCGACACTACGCCGAAACCTTTTTTCAGAATGGGCGGCGTGCCGCTGTTCGAGGATTTTGTGCCCGATTGCAGGCGCATCGCGGCGCAGGAACCGGCGGCGCAAATCATTCACCGGCGCTGGATGAAATTTCGCGCCGCACAGCCCGATATTTTCTATTATTTGTTCGACGACGTAGTTGACGCCGCGATAGACCGTCTCGGCAACAGTCGATCCGGCTCTTATTACCGGAGCGCGGAAAGCTCTCGCCGTAACGAAAAAGAATAGGCGGCGAACAATTCAAGGAACGTCAAGGTTATACCGTGAAACCAACCATCAGCTTTCCCGGCTTCGGGCAGAAAAAGTTCATTGAAAAATTTGCGAATCTGGAAAAAGCTTGATTTGTATCGATATTTTAGATTCAAGAAATTTTGAATAATTTTCAATAATTCGGTTGATTTTTTCAACCGAATTTTATTTTGCCGGGAAAGATGGAATAAACATTTATTTTTTGCCGGCTTTAATTTGAAACCATTGGTATAAGACAAACGTAACTAAGTGGAATACAAAATTCCTCACAAGACCTAAGCCGCGGACAATTTAGCAAATTGTCCTCACGTTATTAAGCTGTGTCATGGCAACTCTTAATTTATGCGACAAGATTATATAGAACGC
>DASVWG010000495.1:0-9185 GCA_036389695.1 Pyrinomonadaceae bacterium | reverse complement strand
CAAAACTGATGCCTCACGATTCCACGCAGCAATAGTTCTTTGACGTTTATGCTGAGTTTTAATCTTCAGCCGATACGAACGATAATTTGAGATGTGCTGATATTTTATTTCGCGGAGTTTTTTACTGCCGAAATATTGGCGAAATAATTTAACGAAACTCTGCGCGATTTTATAATCTCTTAATCCGGCAATCTTTTTTCCGTCAACATACTCGGCTGGCTTCGCATAATTTTTCAAGTAGAAATCTGCCAAATCGTTGAATGTCAGATTGGTAAAATCAATAACTTTTACGCCTTCATCATCAATCTGTCGGATGATGGTTTTAAGTAGTTTATTCGCCTCTGACTTAGTTTTTGCCTTCCGTTTAACGTTGCGCCTTTTTCCGTTTTCGTCCGTCGCCGTCGTTCTTGCATACCAACATTTTCGAACCTTATCAAAATAAACATATCCTTTTCTGTCTCTCATTTGTCTCCATTTTCGGGACACCTTAGGGGACACATTGAGACACTTTGAGATGTGGTAAATGGAAAGTGCTTTTTAGGAAAACTTCGTATTTACGGGGATGTAGCTCAGTTTTGCAGTTCGCAACACGCGTTCGCAATGCAGAGGTCAGGGGTTCGACCCCCCTCATCTCCACCAAATATTTAAAGGCTTTGGCTTGTTTTAGGCTAAAGCCTTTTTAGTTTAAATCCACATTGGAGTTCCGCATTCGCTGAGCGGCGGCTTTAACTAATCCGTCTTCTCCTGATTTTCCGCGCAACAAGCCAGAGAGCAATGGAAATCAAGAGCAATACCAGAGAAAATATTCCCCCGATAAAAGCAGTGTCGTGATAGACAACTCCCGTATCAGGGTCAAAATATCTGCCGTCTTCGAATAATAGCATCCATTTGAAATAAAATTCGTAGAACATCAAGCCGCACAATAGGCACATAATGAATGCCGCTATGGCGAGCAGGTTGAGCGCTATGCTCACGAGTCGTAGATTCCGCATCTTTTCTGTTTCCTGAGCCTCTTATTTTTACAAACGTCTCAAGAAAGTGTGCTTTTGAGACGGTATTTGTTCTATTCTTTTCAAAATCTTCCGTAAGGCTGAATAAATTTCGTTTGCGACGTAGACGAACATATTGCCGCACGAAAATTTTATTCCTTTTCATTCCTTTTCAAAAACCGAAAAATTCGGATTTGCCGGGTTTATGGCGAATCATCGCTTTTGATGAGAGAAATCGGTGAAATTTTCTTTTAGAAGATTGAGAAAAATTAATTTAGGATGTTTAATAACTTGATTGATAAACATATCGAATCCGGTATTGATTCCTGCGGGAGATTCATCAAGCCGCTTTCCCGAATAAAATATGAATTTTTTAAAACGGCTTTGGTCTGCCGTATTCGTCGCCGCTCTGGTCTTAAACATTCAAATAATCGCCGTCGCGCAGGCGTCCAGCCGGGATTTCAAACAAGCGCTGCGCTGGCGCAACGTCGGACCTTTTCGCGCCAGCCGAACGCGCGCCGTGGCGGGCGTTCCCGCGCAGCCGAACGTTTTTTATATGGCGGCGTCAAACGGCGGTGTCTTCAAGACGACGGATGCGGGGCGCACCTGGATTCCGATTTTTGACGACCAGCCGACCGGCTCAATCGGCGCCGTCGCCGTTTCCGTTTCCAACCCGAATGTGATTTACGTCGGCAGCGGCGAAGGCTTGCATCGTCCGGATTTATCGGTCGGCGACGGCGTTTATAAATCCGTCGATGCCGGAAAGACCTGGACGCACCTGCGAGACCTGCGCGACGGGCAGCAAATCGCCGAAATCGCCGTCGACCCGCGCGACGAAAATAAACTGCTTGTCGCCGTCGCCGGTCATCCATACGGCGCAAATGAGGAGCGCGGAATTTATCGCTCGACTGACGGCGGCAAATCTTTCGAAAAAGTTCTCGGCAAAGACGAAAACGTCGGCGCGTGGGACGTCGTGATTGACCCGACCGATTCCGGCGTCGTTTACGCGTCGCTCTGGGAATCGCGCGAGGGCGCGTGGGAAAACGCCCGTTTTGACGGCACCGGCGGCGGCATTTTCAAATCTACGGACGGCGGCAAAACGTGGCGGCAATTAACCAAAGGCTTGCCCGCCGGAGGAATCACGCAGGCGAGCCTGGCGGTCGCGCCGAGCAATCCGAAACGTCTTTTTGCCGCAGTCAGAACGCCGGAGAGCACGAAATTTTATCGCTCGGACGACGCGGGCGAAACGTGGGCGTTGGTCGAAACGGACGCGCGACCGACAAATAGAATAGCGAGCGGAGATTTGGGCGATTTGCAGTTTGACCCGAAAAACGCGGACGTCATCTATGCGGCAAGCATCGTCGCCTGGAAATCGACGGACGCGGGCAAAACGTGGACGGCTTTTCGCGGCGCGCCCGGCGGCGACGATTACCAGAACATCTGGATAAATCCGAATGACGGCGACATTATGATAATGGGCAGCGACCAGGGCGCGATTGTGACGGTCAACGGCGGCAAGTCCTGGAGCTCGTGGTATAACCAGCCGACGGCGCAGCTTTATCACGTGTCGGCGGATAATTCTTTTCCTTACCGTCTGTGCAGCGGTCAGCAGGAAAGCGGTTCGGTTTGCATTGCGAGCCGAGGCGATTACGGCGAGATAACTTTTCGCGAATGGACGCCGGTCGGCGCGGAAGAATACGGCTATGTCGTCGCTGACCCGCTCAATCCCGACATCGTCTATGGCGGAAAGCTCACGCGCTACGACCGCCGCACCGGACAGGCGCAGAATATTTTGCCGAAGCCGTTTCGCGGCGCGGATTTTCGGATGATCAGGACGCAGCCGGTAGTTTTTTCGCCGGTCGATAACCGGACGCTGTATTTTTCGGGAAATACTTTGTGGAAAACGCTCGACGGCGGGCAAACCTGGGAACAAATCAGTCAGGATTTGACGCGCAAAACGTGGGAAATTCCGGCAAATACGGGTAAATATAAAACGATGCCTTCCGCGCAGCCCGTGCAGCGCGGAGTGATTTACGCCGTCGCGCCGTCGTTTCAGGACATTAATCGAATCTGGGTCGGAACCGACGACGGCTTGATTCACCTGACCACGGACGGCGGCAAAAATTGGAAAGACATCACGCCGCCGAATATTACGGCGTGGCAGAAGATTTCCATTATCGAAGCCGGACATTTTGACGCTGAGACGGCTTACGCGGCGGTCAACACTCTGCGGCTCGACGATAATCGCCCGCATATTTACCGCACGCACGACGGCGGGCGAACGTGGAAGGAAATCGTGAAGGGAATTCCCGAAGGGCAAATCGTCAATGTCGTGCGCGAAGACCCGCAGCGAAAAGGTTTATTGTTTGCCGGAACCGAACGCGCCGTTTACGTTTCGTTTGATGACGGCGAAAACTGGCAGTCTCTCAGGTTTAATATGCCCGCGACTTCCATCCGCGATTTAATCGTCAAGGACGACGACATCGCCGTCGGCACGCACGGGCGCGGATTCTGGATTCTGGACAACATTACGCCGCTCAGGCAGTTTGAAATCGGCAATCAAAAATCGGTTCTTTTTAAACCGCAAAACGCCTGGCGCGTGCGCTGGAATATGAACAACGACACGCCTTTGCCGCCCGACGAGCCGGCGGGCGAAAATCCGCCGGACGGCGCGCTGATTGATTATTATCTGGACAAACCGGCGCGCAATGTCACGCTGGAAATCAAGGACGCGAAAGGAAATGCGGTGCGGCGTTATTCGAGCGCGGACAAGCTCGCGCCGGTCAAAGATACGAACAATGTTCTGGCTTACTGGATTCGACCGCCGCAGGCGTTGTCGAATGAAGCCGGAATTCATCGCTTCACATGGGATTTGCATTACCAGCCGGTTCCGAACATCGAGCCTGAATATCCGATTGCCGCCGTTTATCGCAACACCGCGCCGAATGACACGTCGCCGTGGGTCATGCCGGGCGAATATTCAATCGTGCTGACCGTCGATGGCAAAAGCTTCACGCAAGCACTGACGGTTAAAATCGACCCGCGAGTGAAAGCTTCGACGGCTGATTTGGCGAAACAGTTTGAACTGTCCAAACAACTCTACGACCACAGGCTTCTGCTGCAACCGATAAGCGAGCGGCTTAATTTGCTCGTTTCCGAACTCGCCAAAGCCAGGGAAAGGGCGGGACAAAACGCCGCCGCTGCCGGGCAAATCGAGGCGCTGGACAAAAAACTGAACGAGCTTGCCGGAGTCGCCAGCCGGCGTCCGGGCGCGCCGCTTTCGCTCGGAGTTTTTGGCAGGCTGCGAACGCTTTTCGGCGTGATTCAGGAAGTGGACGCCGCGCCGACGCCGCAGGTCGAGGCAGCCGTCGCCGAGACGATTCGCGAATCAAAATCCGTCATCGAACGCTGGCAGACAATCGAAGCGCAAGAGGTTCCGGCTTTGAACCGGCAGCTCCAAGCCGCAGGCGTTCCGGGCGTCAAAACAAAAGAATAAAAGCGCATCGACGGTTGAATATTAAGACTTCTCCGGACGCGTTTTGTTAAGAGATTTGCCGTCGCTCCGTGACAAAATTCGCCGGTTTGAAATTAAAGACGACTTTAATTTCCCGGCGTGTATTTTCTCTCAGTATGACCTTTTAACTGGGCTGGATAAAAATACACCTCGCGCAAATCGCCTGTGGCGTAGCGCAGCGCCTGGTCGTTAAAGTGCTTGGATTTCGGGTCGCCGCTTTCGCCGCCGGCGGTCACCGCTTTAGCCCGAACCTTTTTGCCGAACTCGACTACCGCTACAAAGCTGTTGCCGCTCGTGCCGTACCATTTTTTGGTGCTGCGGGTCGGCGATGCGCCGAATGATGCCAGAGAACCCCAATTTCCCGAAGTAAATCCGACGGGAACGCTCGGCGCGGCGTCGCTGAAAGGATGCACGATGTCGCCGGTCAGCCGCTGGAAACGATTGATTTCGCCCCATGGCGTGCGCCAATTCCCGAAATCCGCCGCGAGCCTGTTTGAAGCGCGCGCGAGCGCGTCAATCATCTGCGCGGAAGTCGCTTTTGCCAGGACATTTTCCTGCGACGGAACGCCCGGACTCGGACCCAGGGCGCGCACCATTTCCGCGCCCCAGAAGACCGCGAGCGAAGTGGCGACCGAGTCGGTTGACCAGCGCAGATTCCAATCGCGCAGAACGCTAATCTGGTCTCTCAAATTTGTCTTTAACGGGTCATTCGCGGGCAATTTTTCCCACGCCGCAAGAAGCGCCGGAACGGTCTTTTCAAACCACGGCAAATAACTGTCATAAGCGGCGTCACGGAGTTTATCGAGCGTAAAATCCCGACGGTTTTCCAGCAATTTAATCGCGTGCAGCCCGCGCGCGTTCTCAATCCCGTTATCGACATATTTCGGGAAATCCGACTGCCGCAAACTGCTCGAACCGGCTGCCGACCACGGCGAGTTGTTGCTGTTATACACCCATCCGCTCGCCGGATTAAACAGATGCGGCGATTCTTCAAACGTCAGCAAACCTTTCCAGTCGCTTTCGGGGTCGCTGCCGTCGACAGGCTTCGTCCAATCGAATTTAGGATTCCGGCGCGGGATAAAATTAACGTGAAAATAAGCGATGTTCCCGTCGGCATCGGCGTAAATCGTATTGTTCGACGAATTCGCGTGCAGCTCCATCGTCTGCCGGAATTCCCTGTAATTTTTCGCCTTCGTGCGGGTAAAAGATTGAGTCAACGCCTTGACCGGCTCATTCATCAGCCCGACGGTAATCCAATCTCCGCTTGCCTCGTCGCGCCTGACGACCGCGCCGTGATGCGTGCGGTAAATCGTAAATGAACGCTCCGCCAAGCCCTGCGCGGTTTTATACGGCACTTTGATGACCTCATTCATCAAAGGTCTTTCTTCTCGCCCAAACTTGTAGAAGTATTGACCGCCTTTTTTCAAAACGGTTTCACGCCACTCGTCTATCGCGTCGACCGCGCTCGAAGTGTGCATCCAGCCCAAACGCTCGTTAAATCCCTGATAAATAAAGATTTGCCCCCAAGTCGCCGCGCCGTAAGCATTAAGCCCTTCGCCGCTCGTCACCTGCAATTCCGAACGAAAGAAAAATGAAGTGTGCGGATTAATCAGCAGCAGAGCGTGTCCGTCGACGGTGTTCTTCGGCGCAATCGCTATTCCGTTCGAGCCGCGCGGCTCGGCGAGCAGGTCGGGTTTTTCCAGATTCGCTAGAGACGGTTCCGAGCCATAAAAAGACTGAAGCCGTTTGAGGTCGATTGTTTCGATGTCGCCGCCGATGCTGCCCTCGGTAAACGACAGCGCCATCCACGGCTCGAAACGGTTGATGACGCGCGGCTTCACTTCCGGGTGTTTCGCCAGATAGAAATTCAGACCGTCCGCCCAGGCAATCATTAGCTTTTGCAGCCACAATGGGCTTTCCGCAAACTTCTTTTTTAACTCGTCCGGTTGGATGAAGATTTTCATGCGCAAATCGCGCCAGACGGCTGATTCTCCTTCGGCTTCGGCAAGTCGTCCCATCGCGTTGAGATAATTGGTCTCGACGCGGTTGAAATCGTCTTCCGCCTGCGCGTAAATCATACCGAAGACGGCGTCGGCGTCCGTTTTACCCGTGACGTGGGCGATTCCCCAGTCGTCGCGGACGATGGAAACATTTCCTGCCTGCCGCTGCCACCGCGCTCTGTCTTCGTCGCTCGTGCCGTAGACCGGCAGCCACAGAAGGAAGAAGGTCAAAATAAATAAATACGTGTGACGATTGCGACAGTAATTTGCTGAAATCATATTGTTGCCCGTGGAAATAATTTATTGTTGCCGATTGTTTAGCCGAGTGCAAATAAAAAAGCGTTCTAAACCGCCGGAAACTGACGACTGATGAAGAAATTCACGAGGCATTATCTTTGCAAGGCGTTGAATTAAGACGGCTAAAATTAACTTTAATTGAATTAAAACGATACAAAAATGAGCTTGGAAACCTACTGGCAGAAGAGAGATTTCTCGCAGACGCCCGAACCGAAAGGAAAAGTTTCACGCGCGGACAAACACCGTTTTGTCTGCCAGGAACATCATGCTTCAAGCCTGCATTTCGATTTTCGGCTCGAAATCGGCGGCGTTCTCAAATCCTGGTCGATTCGCAAAGGTCCTTCGCTGAATCCGCAGATTCGCCGTCTCGCCGTTCCGACCGAAGACCATCCGGTCGAGTATCTTGAATTTCAGGGCACGATTCCCGAAGGCAATTACGGAGCGGGCGAGCATATGATTTGGGATTCGGGCACATTTAAATTGCTTGAAGGCGAATCGGCGGAAGAGCAATTCGAGAAGGGAAAGCTCAAATTCGAGCTTCAAGGCAAAAAGCTCAAAGGCGCGTTCAGTTTTTTCAAGCTCGGCTCGCGCGACCAGTGGCTTTTGGCTAAAAGCCGAGACGCCCGCGCCGACGAAAACTGGAAGCTCGAGCTTCTGATGCCGGACGAAGCGGGCAATAAATTTATCGAGGAAACCGAGAAAAAGCCGCGCCGAACATACAAACCCGCGCCGAAACGCTCGGAAAACGAAGCGGTCGTCAAAACTCCGGCGAAAACGAAAAAGGGCGAGAAGCTGCCGACGCTTGCCGCCGTTTTGAAAACGGCAAATGCGAAGGGCGCGCACCGCGCGAAAGTCGGCGAATACGTCCTTGATTTGACGAATCCCGACAAGGTTTACTGGACGGAAGAAGGCTACACGAAAGCCGATTTGATTCGTTATTACTATGAAATTTCGGATTATATTCTGCCTTATCTCGAAAAACGCCCGCTCATTATGAAGCGTTATCCGAACGGCATCGCCGGATACGCTTTTCACCAGCACGACGTTGACGAAGTGCCGGAATACGTCGAGACGATTGCGCTGGTTGCCGAAGATGAAGACGGAAAAGGCGGCGAGCATACGGTCGATTACATCGTCGGCGAAAACGTTCAAACGCTTCTTTATATGGCGAACCTCGGCGCGATTGAGCGCCACCCGTGGCATTCTCGCGTCGATAAACTGGATTTTCCCGACTGGTTCGTTTTCGATTTAGACCCGGGCGAAGCGGTCGAATTCGAAACGATTTGCGACGTCGCTTTAGCCACGCGGGAAATAATCAAAAATCTCGGTTTGCAGTCCTACGCCAAAACGTCCGGCTCGCGCGGCATTCACGTTTACGTTCCGATAAAGGCGGAGTATTCCTACGAGCAGGTCGGGAATTTAGCCGAACGCATCGCGAAAATAATCGCCCGCGAAAACCCCGCAACGGCGACCGCCGAGCGCAGCAAGCAGAAACGCGAAAAGACGCAAATCTACGTGGATTTTTTGCAGAACGCCTACGGGAAATCCGTCGTCGCGCCGTATTCGGTCAGACCGAAGCCGGGCGCGCCCGTCTCCGCGCCGCTCGAATGGGAAGAAGTCGAGAAGAAGAAAATTTCGATTAAGGATTTTACCATCAGGAATATGCTCGCCAGAGTCAGGCAAAAAGGCGACCTTTTCAAAATCGTTCTCGGCAACAAGCAGGGACTCGAAGAAGCCTTTGAAAAGGCGAAAGTCAAAGCTAAAAAAACAAAATAAGACGCTTAAAAGAAGTTTAGTAATTTTACGGCGAACGAAAAAGACGTCCGATTTTAGTAAAAATCAATCGAATATCAAAAAACGGTTCGGCAATTTGATTTCATAATCTGCGCCGTGTATTTAATTTAACTATTAGCGAAGCTTCTGAAATTAAATTGTCGAATTTTCGGGATAAAAATTATTTCTATTTATGACGCAATCGTTATCGGTTCGGGTCCGAACGGGCTGGCGGCGGCGATTTGTCTGGCGCGGGAAAATCTTTCCGTTTTAGTCGTCGAGGCAAATGAAACCATCGGCGGCGGAGCGCGTTCGGCGGAACTGACGCTGCCCGGTTTCGTCCACGACGTCTGCTCGACGATTCATCCGCTGGCGGCGGCTTCGCCTTTTTTTCAAACTCTGCCGCTGGAGAAATTCAATCTGGAATTTGTCGAGCCGCCCGCCGCGCTCGCTCATCCGCTGGACGACGCGGCGGCGGTTTTGCTCAAAAAATCAATCGCGGAAACCGTCCAAACGCTCGACGCCGCGGATAAGGAAGCGTATCGAAAATTAGTCGCGCCGCTCGCCGGAAAATGGCGCTCGCTCGCGGCGGCTATTATCGCGCCGCGCGGC
>DASVWG010000494.1:0-4728 GCA_036389695.1 Pyrinomonadaceae bacterium | reverse complement strand
TCCTCCTTAATTTGCAAATTTTTCCATCTCATCCAATTTTTTGGCAAGGCTTTCAATCTCTTGTTCTTTGATTCTTTGAAGAATAGAAATAACACCTTTATAGCCGCCGCGAAATCCTCTTTTCCACTCATCTGGCTGATTTGTGTCCGGCACGTCAACGCTGATTTCTTTTACATCCTGTTTCAGAAAAGTTTTTATCCCATTTTCACCATTTGCATTTTGATTTTTGATTAAATCTTTCAAATGCCTGATAGCAGCCTTGCGTCCTTCACGCTCTCCGGCTATTTCTTTTGATTTTTTCTCACGGTCTTTTCCCCAGGAACTGCCGTCTTCAAACTCCACATAATCAATTGATAAAAAGATTGTTCCTTCTTTTGCTATTTCACGTTCAACGAAAAAATCATCGTATTCATATTCGCTTGGTTGAAATAACTTAATAGCAAAAGAATTGGTAACTACTTTCCCATCATTTTTGCCGTTGCCTAAAAGCGTATATGCCCTGATAGGTTTATTACTAATATTCTGTAAACTGTAAACAATATTTTGAGCTGACAAAGCAGAGTTATCCACATTAATAACCGTAATCTGTATTGGGCAATCTTTCTGCTCTAATATTTTGACTTTAACTGGCGGCTGTGAAGAAAAATCAGCTTTTTGTGACTGACCAAAAGATACACGAATCAAAAAGACAGTTAAGGAAATATTTAACGCCATTATAAAAATAAAGAGAAATAAATATTTCTTGCCTTCAAAAGCACTCAATTTGTTATTCATATTTTTCCTTCCTGCTTAAAGAAGCGGTTTAAATGCTCGTCAGAAAGGCTGTTCGGACTGCG
Source organism: Pyrinomonadaceae bacterium (assembly GCA_036389695.1). Taxonomy (GTDB): domain Bacteria; phylum Acidobacteriota; class Blastocatellia; order Pyrinomonadales; family Pyrinomonadaceae; genus JALZHR01. The sequence continues at coordinate 3,892 of DASVWG010000494.1, read as the reverse complement.
GCGTGTCGTGGTCGTAGGCTAAACAACCGTAAAATTGTTGTTGCTGGTCACCGCTTACAATATTCTTATTTATATCTGAGGTCAAGAAAATTTTCAGCCCGTTTGAACAGCTTGAAATTGCAATGTCGGGCAATAAAGGAAGATTCAAATTAAAAAAGTGAGCCGTCAAAAGCTCACTTTTTATTTTTAATTCGAATCGTCTTTCGAAGATTTCTTTTTCTTTTCTTCTTTCGGCGCGTCTTTCGGGACTCTCGCCGAAGCTTCGATTATCTGGTTGCAGTAATCAATCGAGGTCAAAATCGCGGCTTGTTCCATTTTGTCCTGAAACCGGCTTTTGTAAGCTTCAAGCTGCGGCAGAAATTTGCGGCTCGCGTCGGCGAGTTTATGGATGGCTTTCGGAAACAGCGTATTTTTCGCGTCTTTTTCGGCGACGTATTCGATGTTGTCAATCGCCGAGAGCAGAATTTTCGAGACGTCGTAAAGCAGATTCGCCGGCGTGCCTTTCGGCGTGCCCCATTTTTCGACGTCTTTCAGTTCCGCCTGCCTGCCGTTCAAAATCAAAAAGCGGCGCTCGACGGCTTTGTTTAAAATGTCTATGCGCAAATCGAGCTGCTGCGCTTCGCGCACGAGGTCGGCTTCCTGTTCGGTCAGATAATCGCGCCTCTGCTGCGCGTTGACGGAAACGAGCGAACAGTAAGCGGCGAGCAATAAAGCGAGCGAGATGACGAGCGTTTTCGGAGAGAAAAATTTTGCGTTCTGCATTTTGCGTTTTAAATTTATTTTCATGGTTTTGTTCGCGGCTGCGGCACGACCGTTTCGCCGAAAAGCGGCTCGATGGCTTTGGTTCGCGCGTCGCGCACGATTCTGATTAGTTTCTGCACGTAGAAAGCGTATCTGGAAGGCATCGCGCGGCGCACTACTTCAAGCCGCGAAGTTTGCCCGCGCAAGGTCAATTCCAGTTTTTTCAGATTCTCCTGGACTTTATCGTTTTCCACGTTGTTTCTCGATAAAAAACCGAGCGTGTTTTCCAGCAGAATCTGAAATCCGCCGAGCGTATTTAAAGCTTCGCGATAATTGGTTTCGGTCGTCAAGGCTTCGGCGTTTTTCAGCCGCGTTTCCATCAGACTTAAAGCTAACTGCGTGTATTTCTTGACGTTCGACTCGGCTTCGAGCTGTTGTTTTTCCTCTTTCGAGATAGACCTTATCGGCGGCGGCGCGACCTCCGGCTCATCGGGCTGCTGCGCCGAAGCTATGGCGGGAAAACAAAAGGCAAAAGACAAAAGGCAAGCGGCAAAAAACAAAAATTGATTGCCGCCTGCGCATTTCAATTTACCTTTTGAGAAGCCGAATTTTATAATTTGAACCCAGAGAATTTCGCCTTTTGCCTTTTGTCTTTTGCCTTTCATCAGTTTTTCCCTTTCTTCTCGTTGATTTGTTTTTGCAGAGCGGGCAGACGCAAATTTACTTTTTCGATTTCAAGCTGATTTTGTTTCACGTCCGCCGATTTCAAAAATAGCTGGTAATTTGCCATCGCGTCCAGGTATTCTCCCAGAGAGTCGTGCGAAATGGCAAGAAAATAATACGCGATTGCCAAATCCGGCTTTTTTTCCGTCAGCCATCGAAATTCGTATTTGGCTTCGTTATAGCGTTTAAGCTGAAAAAGCGCCGTCGCCAGATTGGCGTGCGCCGTGAAATTATCGGGCGCCATGCCGACAATTTTACGAAGCACTCCGGCGGCGTTTTCAAATTGTTTCGCCTGCACCAGCGCCGCGCCGTAACCGACGGCGTGACTGATATTGTCCGGCTCGGCTTGCGCCGCGCGGCGACAGTATTCGAGCGATTTTGGCGGATTCGAGACCCGCGTCAAACCGCACAGACGTCCTAATATTACCGCGTTTTTCGCATCTTTTTCCAGTTGTTTTTCCAGCGCTCCGACGTCGGTCGCGCCTTTTGCCGCAATCGCATCTTTCATAGCGGCGACTTCCGCGTTTGCGGCGTCCATCTCGTCCAGAATTTTCAAGGCTTCCGCCGAATTTCCGCTTTCCGCGTACGAGCGCGCCAGATAAAGTTTTCCGTTTATCGAATTCGGCGCTGATTTGATGAGCATTTTCGCGTCGCTGATGGCGCGCGTAAAATCGCCTTCCGCCAGCGAAAGCTCGATTTGCTCGGACAATCCGAACGAATTCGCAGGCTCCAGCGCGAGAGCGCGCGCGAGACTCGCCTTTGCCGCCGCTTTATCGCCGAGCGCGCGCTCCATCGCGCCGCGCGCCGCCCAGATGGAAGCCGTCGGTTTCGCCTTCATCGAAAGATTTTGCAGTTTCGCGAGCAATTCTTTCAGTAAGGTTTCGGACGCTTTCGTTTTTAAACGCAATTCGGCGAGCGCGACATAAGCCGGAGAATTCAGCTCGTCCATCTCAATCGCTTTATTCAAAATCTTTTCGGCTTCGGCGAAATTATTTTTGCGCACCAGCAAGGAACCGAGCGCGGCGAGCGGCAGCGTCCAGTCTGCGCGCAATTCGATGGCGCGGCGAAAACCCTTCTCGGCGTCGTCCAGACGATTGAGCGAGAGCAAAGCGGTCGCGCGCTGATATTCGGCTTCGGGAAATTCGGGAATGATTTTCAAAGCTTCGTCGTAAAATTTTATCGCCGCTTGAAGGTCGCCTTTTTCGTGCGCGTCCTGTCCCTGATTGAAAATCTTAACCGGGTCAGGCTCTTCGCTTTCGCCCTGCGCGAGCGCGAATACGGAAAAAGCTGAGGTCAAAACGACGGCGAAAAATACAGACAAAAATTGCCGACGATAAGCGAAAAACATCGAAAAAAATCTCACTTTGAATTTTGAGTCGAGGGAAGACAAAAGCATCTTAACATGAGTTAACATTAAGACAAAACTTTAAGTGCCGGGTGCTGAGTACTGAGTACTGAGTGAAAAGCAAAAACTCAGTACTCAGTACTCAGCACTCAAAACTTTTTAAACCGCAGTTGCACACCTCGGTTCGCTGCGATAAGATTTTGGTTTTGAGCTTTCTTTCCCCAAAACAAAAGTTTTCGCCGCAGAAAATGGCACAAACCGAAGAAATTATCGCGCCCGCCGCCAGTCCGGCAGCGCTGGAAAAAGAACAGAAACTCCGCCGTTTGATGCGCGAGATGCAATCGGTGCTGGTCGCTTTCAGCGGCGGCGTCGATAGCTCGTATGTCGCCGCAATCGCGGCGCAGGAATTGGGCGCAAAGGCGGTCTGCGTGACCGGCATCTCGCCGAGCGTTTCGCAAATTCAGCGCGAAACCGCCGAAAAAATCGCCGCCGATTTCAGGCTTAATTTCGTCAAAATCCAAACCGACGAGCTTGAAAATCCCGATTATCAGGCAAATCCGACCAATCGCTGTTATTTTTGCAAAACCGAGCTTTACGGCAAACTGTTTTCCTTTGCGCAAGAGCGCGACGTGAATTTCGTTTTGGACGGTTCCAATACGGATGACGTGTCCGATTTCCGTCCGGGCAGACAGGCGGCGCAGGAGAAAGGCGTGCGCAGCCCGCTCATCGAAGTCGGGATGAGCAAGGCGGAAATCAGAGAGCTGAGCCGCCGGCAGAATCTGCCGACCTGGAACGCTCCGGCGAGTCCGTGTTTATCGTCGCGCATCGCTTACGGTATACCGGTTTCGATTGAAAGGCTCGGCAAAATCGAGCGTGGCGAAGCTATCTTGAGAAGGCTCGGATTTAAGGAATTTCGCGTCCGGTATCACGGCGAGCTTGTCCGTCTGGAGATTGCTCCGGCGGAAATGGAACGTGCATTGCATAAGAAAGTGACCGATTGCATGGCGGATGAGTTCAGAAAACTCGGTTTTCGCTATGTGACGCTCGACTTGCACGGCTATCGGACTGGCGCAATGAACGAAA
>DASVWG010000493.1:0-8973 GCA_036389695.1 Pyrinomonadaceae bacterium | reverse complement strand
CTGGCTGATTTAAGACAGTGTAAACTGATTGTGCATTTTATAGGCTCGCAGGATACGGAATATTCCGAAGAATATCCGCAATCGCTGGTTCAGCTGCAAATGAATCTCGCCGCCGAATATCAAGCCGAAGCAAATTGCACGCGTTTGATTTTCGTGCCGCAGACAGTCGCTCCAATCGGCGAAAGCCACGCCCGATTTATCAATCAATTATCGTCGATGACCTCGCGCAACGTCGATTTGCTGCGGACGCCGCTCGAGCTCAGAACCGAGATGGAGAACATTTTAACGGGCAAGCCGCAGCCGCAGCCGCAGCCGGTCGCCGCGGCGGGCGTCAAGCCGACGGTTTACGTTTTGCACGACGCTCAGGACGGCGAAGCAGTCAACCGACTGGTCGATAAATTATTTGAAAACGGTTGTGAAGTCTGGACGATTTCGCAATCGAGCCAAGCTGCCGGCGCTGATTTAATCGAAGAGCATAAATGGTATCTGCTCAATTGCGACGCGGCGCTCGTCTATTGGAACAAAGCGCCGGTGTTTCGCGTGCGCTCGATGATGAGCGAGTTTCAGCGAATTATGGACAACGGGCGCGAGCGCGATTTTCGCGCCAGAGGCGTTTTCGTCGAGGGCGAATCGCCCGACAAAGCCAATTTCAGAACGCACGAAACGCTAATCAGAAACGAGAATGATTTCGCCGCATTTCTCGGCAAAGTCAAAAACGGAGAAGAAAATTAATGAGCGGTGAACAAAATCCGTATCCGGGCTTGCGCCCTTTCAAATTTGAGGAAAGCTACCTGTTTTTCGGTCGCGAAGGGCAAAGCGAAGACCTTCTGCGCCGGCTCAAGCGCAATCATTTCGTCGCGGTCGTCGGCACATCGGGCAGCGGCAAATCTTCGCTCGTCCGCGCCGGGCTCCTGCCGCTGCTGTCGAGCGGTTTTATGCCGGAGGCGGGCGCGAGCTGGCGCATCGCGATTTTTCGTCCCGGAAACAGCCCGATTCAAAATCTGGCTCAGGCGCTGGTTCATCCCGAACAGGCTGACGCCGCGCCGCCCGCCGGAGAAAATAAGACAGGCGCGGCACTGGACGTCGGGATTGCCGAAACGTTTCTGCGCCGCAGCGCCGTCGGCTTGCTCGATTACGCCGACAGCGCGCTCGGCGCGGAAGAAAATCTGCTCGTCGTGGTTGACCAGTTCGAAGAGCTTTTCCGCTTCAAAAAAGATTCCGGAATCGAAAAATCCGAAGACGAAGCGGCGGCTTTCGTCAAGCTTTTTCTCGAAGCGACGCGCGACAAAACCGAGCGCGTTTACGTCATCATCACGATGCGCTCGGATTTTCTGGGCGACTGCTCGCAGTTTCGCGATTTGCCCGAAGCCATCAACGACGGGCAATACCTGATTCCGCGCCTTTCGCGCGACCAGCTCCGGCAGGTTATCGAATCGCCCGCCAAAGTTCACGGCGTCGAGATGTCGCCCGCGCTCGTCACAAATCTGCTCAACGCCATCGGCGACGACCAGGACCAGCTTCCCGTTTTGCAGCATTCACTAATGCGCACGTGGGACAAATGGGCGGAAAGAGAAATTCGAAATTCGAAAATTACAGATAACGATTATGAATCCAGAAATAACGCTCAGTGACTACGAATCAATCGGCACGATGGACACGGCGCTTTCCGAGCACGCCGACGAAGCTTTTTTCGAGCTGTCGCCGGACGGGCAAAAGATTGCCGAAAAAATCTTCAAATGCCTGACCGAGACCGACCGCGAAAACCGCGAAATCCGCCGCGCGATGACCGTCGAAAAACTCTGCGCCGTCGCCGAAGCCGATTTTTCGGAAGTCGCCGCCGTCATCGAAACCTTTCGCCAGGAAGGTCGGACGTTTTTAATGCCGCCGCCCGAAGTCCCTTTAAGCGAAAACACGCTGATTGATATTTCGCACGAAAGCCTCATTCGCAAATGGGAACGCCTGAAAAATTGGGTTGAAGAAGAAGGACAATCGTCGCGCACCTATCGCCGCCTCGCCGAAGACGCGCTTTTGCATCAACAAAATAAAGTCGGATTCTGGAGCGACCCGGAACTGAAAGACGCGCTCGAATGGCGCGAAAATTTCAAGCCGAACGAAACGTGGGCGCAGCTTTACAAGGAAACGGGCGAAAGACAATTCAAAGCCTCGTTTGCCGACTCGATGCGCTATCTCGAAGAAAGCAAAATCAATCGCGACGAAGAGATTGCCGCCGATAAACGCCAGCAGGACGCCTTGAAAAGCTTCGCCGCGAAACTGCGCTGGGCGTTCATCGGGCTGCTTATTTTATTTCTGGCGTCGGTGGGCGTCGCCGGATACGCTTTTTATCTGAGAGCGGACGCTGTTAATTTGAACGAAAAGCTGGCGACTGAAAAATATGTCTCCGACGTTGCTCTCGAAAAACTTAAAGAATCGAAGCAGACGTTAAGCGTCGAAAAACAAGAAAAAGACAAGGCATTTGAAGATCTGAAACTTAAAACGCAGGAGCTGGAAGCCAAACAGGAAGAATTAAGCCAATCACTGAAAAAGCAAAAAGAAGCTACGGAAAAAGCCGAGAATGAAAGCAAACGCGCTGATGAACAAACCAAACTGGCGAAGCTCAGCGAACTGAAAACACAAAAGGCTCTGGAAAAACAAAAACAATTAAGCGCCGAAGCGGAAGCAGCTAAAAATAACGCCATAGAAAGGCAAAAGGAAGCGGAAATTGCGCAGAAAGAAGCTGAAGTAGCACGAGGACGAGCCGTAACCGCATTGGCGGAAGTTAAAACAATGGCGGAGCGCCAGGAAACTAATCGTTCGGGCTTGGTTTTTATCGAACAGGGCGAATTCCGCCGCGCTTTACCCGAATTTCGAAAACTGCTCGCCCGTTATGAAAATGAACTTGAACCGATGTCCGAAGAAGTTCGCAACGACGGCAAATGGTGGGCTTTACACAATCTCGGAATTGTTAATTCGAATTTGCCCGCCAAAGATTCTCCGAACCGATTCAGAGACGCGGAATGCTCGTATAAAAAAGCGCTCAACGTTTTGCAGGATAAATTAGTCGAGCTTAACGTTCGCGGCGAGAAGCTGGACGTCAGTCAATGCCCGCCCAATCAATCGGAAAATTCAGTTCAGAATATCGCGCCGAACATCAAACAAATCGAAGAAATAAATCGCAGTCAGGTGACGACTCTGCGCCGGCTCGCGCAGTTTTATCATGAAGAAGCGCAAAACAGCGCGGACAGTAAGGAATCGCAGAGACTAAACACTCTGGCGGTGGAAAACTACTACAAGATTTTGAAAATTCTGCCGCAGGAATTTAACTACCAGAAACAGGTAACTTATCCGGCGGCGCTGTACGTCGAGTTGGCGGACGCGCTCGCCGATTTGGACGACCGCGAAAAATACGCTCAGGTCCCGGAACTTTATAAAAAAGCGGCGCAAACTTATGAAACGGAACAGCAGTTTGACGACCAGATTGAGGTGCTCAGAAAATGGTCTGATTTTGAGATAAAACAATACAGGCAGCGTACGGCAATCGATTTGCTTAAAGAATTGATAAAAATTCAGGAAGAAAAATTGAATCTCTCGCCTTTCGACGCTGATATAGCAGAAAATTACAACACTATAGACAAACTTTACCGCGCTGTCCTGAAGCCGAATGAGAATTATGGGGAATTGTCGAGGATGATTGCCGATTTGGACCTCAAGGCTAATAAAACACAATCTTTTTATGTCGGCTTACAAGAGGTCGAGAATCTGGCAAACGCGTATCTGAAAATCGGCAAGTGCCGCCGAGCAGAGAAAGTTTATCTTATTGCCAATGATAATCTGGACAAGTCAGACCCGATATATCCCCGCTTTTTGATAAAAGTAGGACAATTTTATAGAAACACGCTGCACGATAATAAAAATGCCGAGCCGTATTTTGCCAAATTTGTTGAAGCAAGTAAAAAAATCGATGCCGTAAAGAGCGCAAAAATCAGTCGTGAAAATGGTCGAAATCCGATGGGTTATAGGGAAATAGAAGATTTGCCCGCAGTATGGACAACGGCGGGCGACTTTTATTTCGAGATAAAAAATTATGAAAAGGCTCACGAGCTCTATGAGCAGGCGAAAGCCTTCAGCATATTTTTGCAGGAAAATTTCGGAGAATCGAAAGTCGTCGTTCACGGCGTCGAGCAGGCTGAAATAATTGTCAAAACAGCTCGTCTTTACGAAGCGCAAAACAAACTGGAAGAAGCGGAAGCCAAATACTCGGAAGCCGCCGATCTGGTCGCGAAGCTTGTCGTGCCGGAAAATTCAGTTAATTCATTTTTTCAAAAGGCGAAGGTTTTAATCGACCAGGCTGATTTTTACGAGAGACACGGAAATAAACAGAAAGCGCAGGAAATTTCTCTTAAAGCCGAGACTGTTATAAAGGCGAATTATTCCAGAACTCGCCCGGAAATGGTTCTGGAAGTATACGTTAACAAAAAACTGGGAGATATTAATCGAGGCAATCGCCAGCTTGCCGAGCATTATTACAGCAGAGCAACGTATTCGATGGCGAAAATTCGTTCCGCTTTGATAAACAAAGTAAACGAAGAAACTCCATATTATAGTAGAGACAATAAGCTGACCGCTAAGTTTTATAGCGATTTGGCGGAAATCTACGAAGCCAGAATAAGTTTGAGCAGCAGCAGTGAAATTGCCGACAGTCTGAAAAAACCGGCTGAGCAAGCCCGGAAGGAAGCCGAAAAGCTTAAACTTGAAGAAGAAAAATCTCGGTGTGAAGAAAATAATTAATCGAAATTTCAAATGCGCAGTGATTGCGGCTAAACTATAATCACTATAAAACAAACGGCGGACATTTCTTAGATAATGCTCAAAATCGAAAACTACATCGGCGGCGAATTAATCGCGCCCGCCTCAAATGAATATCTCGACAACTACAATCCGGCGACGGGCGAAGTTTACAGCTTGATTCCCGATTCGGACGAAACGGACGTCGAAGCGGCGGTCGAAGCGGCGAAAAAGGCTTTTCCAATCTGGTCGAAAATGAGCGCCGAAGCGCGGCACGACCGTTTGATGAAAATCGTGTCTTTGATTGAGAGAGATTTAGATAAGCTCGCCGAAGCCGAAAGCATCGACAACGGAAAACCGCTCGCGCTGGCAAAACGTGTCGATATTCCGCGCGCGGTTTCGAATTTCAAATTTTACGCGACCGCCGCGATGCACACGGCGACGGAAGCGCACGAAACCGTCGGTCAGGCGATAAATTATACTCTGCGCCAGCCGCTCGGCGTGGTCGGCTGCATCAGCCCGTGGAATCTGCCGCTTTATTTGTTTAGCTGGAAAATCGCGCCCGCGCTCGCCGCCGGCTGCACGGTCGTGGCAAAGCCTTCGGAAATTACGCCGATGACGGCTTATCTTTTGTCGCAAATCTGCATCGAAGCCGGTTTGCCCGCAGGCGTTTTGAATATCGTTCACGGGCTTGGCGCAAAAGCGGGCGGCGCGATTGTTTCGCATAAAGACGTCAAAGCGATTTCGTTTACCGGCGGCACGAAAACGGGCGAATGGATTGCGCGCACCGCCGCGCCGATGTTCAAAAAACTTTCGCTCGAATTAGGCGGCAAAAATCCGAACGTCATTTTCGCCGACTGCAATTACGAGGAAATGCTCAAAACGACGGTGCTTTCCTCGTTTTCGAATCAAGGTCAAATCTGCCTCTGCGGCTCGCGGATTTTTGTGGAAAAACCACTCTACGAAAATTTTTGCGGCGATTTTATCGAAAAAGTTTCCGCTCTAAAAGTCGGCGACCCGCTCGACGAAAAAACCGATGTCGGCGCGGTCGTCTCGCAGGCGCACATGGAAAAAATTCTTTCCTATATCGATTTGGCGCGCGAAGAAGGCGGGCACATTCTGCACGGCGGCAGGCAGTTGAAAATCGAAGGCAGATGCGCCGACGGCTATTTCATCGAGCCGACGATAATCGAAAATCTCTCGCACGATTGCCGCACAAACAGGGAAGAAATTTTCGGTCCGGTCGTCACCATCACGCCTTTCGACACGGAAACGGAAGTCTTGCGCTACGCCAACAGCGTCGAATACGGCTTGTCGGCGACCGTCTGGACGGAGAATCTGAGCCGCGCTCACCGCGTCGCCGAACAATTGGAATCCGGCATTATCTGGGTGAATTCGTGGCTGCTGCGCGATTTGCGCACGCCTTTCGGCGGAATGAAAAACTCCGGCGTCGGGCGCGAAGGCGGTTTCGAAGCCTTGCGATTTTTTACCGAAGAGAAAAACGTCTGCATCAAGATAAATTACTAAAATAACAGATGCAGCAATCAGGTTTATCGAAGACGGCTTAAATTTATGAAAAGATTCGGCACACTTATTATCTTGTTCCTGTTGTGTGCGGCAATGAGCAGCGTGATAAACGCGCAAAAATCTGAGAAAAAAGAAACTATCAAAGCCACAGTGATTGCCCGATACACTCTTTCACGTTGTATTTATCATCCTTGTGTCGCTTATCTGTTGGTTCGAGTCGATGATAAAAAACAAACAAAATATTTACGGGTAAATGTCGAATATTTTCCGGTACAAACTTTGCCCGGCGAAGGATTTCCGCTGGAGCTGGTTGAAAATTCAAAAACGTGGAAATTTAAAGCCGTCCGAGATAAAATCAGAGATAAACCGCTTGAGAAATATCTGAGTGTTCTAGACGAGAACGAGAAAGACATTAGCGAACAGGTAGCAGCGCCAGCCTGGAAATTACTACCGGGCGCGGAAAATGAAAAACTTCCTTTCGGCGAAGTTTTACAAACTTATTTCGTCAAAACAAGGAAATTCAAACTTATCAAATAAAGGAAAAACAGTAGTTATGAACGGCAGCGAAACACAACCAATCAGAATCGAAACGGGCGAAGAAGTGGCGTTTGAATTGATGAAATTTATCGCCGAAAAGGAAAACAAAAATCCCGCGCCGGAAGAAGCGCGCGATTATTATCTGGATTTATTCGTCGAATGCGCCCACGCGGTTTACAACGGCGAGAGATTAGGCGAAGAAGAATAATCCGCCGCAGGAAAATAGTATCTATGCAAAAACGTTTTAGCTTGATTCTCTCCGTTTTTCTCCTTTTTCTGCCGATGGTCGTCTGCACCGCGCAGACGCCGCGCGAAGGTTTTATCACGACGAAAGACGGCGTGCGGCTGTTTTATAAAATTGTCGGCGACGGCAGGGAAACTCTGGTTGCCGTTCACGGCGGACCGGGAAATTCGATGAATTCGATTTTGGCGGATTTGGAGCCGCTGGCGAAAAATCGCACCGTTATTTATTACGACCAGCGCGGCAATGGGCGCTCGGATTTGATAAAAGAGCGCGAGAAATTGGCGGTCGAAAAACACGTGGAAGATTTGGAAGCCGTGCGCCGGCATTTTAAGCTCGACAAAATGACGCTGTTGGGAAATTCGTGGGGTGGGCTGCTCATCTCTTATTACGCGGCGGCGCATCCCGATAAAATCGAGCGAATGATACTTCACAATCCGGCTGAACCGACGCAGGCTTTGATGTTTGAAGCGATTGACGAAATTCAGGCGCGCATCTACTCGCGCTATAACGACGAGCAGCGAAAGCGTTACAGTTTTGTCTCAAAGCCGGATAGCTGGATGAAGGCAAAAGACCCGCGAGCCATCTGCCGCGAGTTTTTCCAACTGCTTTTTCCGACCTATGTCGCCAAGCCGGAGATTTTTGCGCGGTTTAAAGGCGATGTCTGTTCGGGTTCGGAAGAAGCCGTCCGGCAGCAGCAATACGTCAACCAGCAAATCTGGCGCACGCTCGGAAACTGGAATCTGCTGCCGTCGCTCGGCGCGGTCAAAGCGCCGGTTTTAGTTATTCACGGCGAGGTCGACCCGATTCCGGTCGAATCTTCCGAAGCGTGGGCGCAGGGTTTTCCGAACGCGCGGCTTTTGGTGGTGAAGGATTCGGGACACCTGACGCACGTCGAGCAGCCCGAAATATTTTTCAAAGCGGTCGAAACATTTCTGCAAGGCGAATTTCCGGCGGACGCGAAGAAAATTCAGCCGCCGGAGAAAAAATAAATCAAAAAATTATTTTCGATGAGCGATGAAACCGTTATCAATTCTTCCAGAGCGCCCGAGCCGGTCGGTTTGTATCCGCACGCGCGGCGCGTCGGGAATCTTTTGTTTTTGTCGGGCGTCGGACCCCGGACACGCGGCGCGAAAAAAATTCCCGGCGTCGAGCTGGATGCGGACGGCAACATCACGGCTTACGACATCGAGGCGCAGTGCCGCTCGGTTTTTCAGAACGTGCGCTATATCCTGGAAGAATCCGGCTCGGCGTGGGAAAAAATCGTCGACGTGACGGTTTTTCTGACGAATATGAAGGACGATTTCGAGACTTACAACCGCGTTTACGCCGAATATTTTAAGGATAATTTGCCGTGCCGTACGACGGTGGAAATCAATAAGCTTCCGACGCCGATTGCGATTGAATTAAAAGTTATCGCCGTGATTGAATAATTATTCTCACCTGTTTTTAATTTTTTGGAAGGATTTAGCCAGAGGAGAATCATTCTTTATGAAGCTGACCCGTCGCGATTTTCTCAAGCTTTCGGGAGCGTTTTTGACCGCCGCCGCTTTGAGTCCGAAGCAGGCATTTTCGTTTGACGAATCTGCCGCCGCACGCGATTTACAAATGCTGATTCTCGGAGATTCGATTATGTGGGGACAGGGACTTCTCGAAGAGCAAAAATTCTGGTATCTGACCAAGGAATGGCTCCGGCGGCAAACCGGAAGAAATGTCGCGCACCATCTGGAAGCGCATTCCGGCGCGACGATTCTTTGGCGCAACGACCAGAAATATCCGCGAGACCGCCTGACGACTTTTAACGGCGAGCTGAATATCTCGACGCCGACCGTCGAGCAGCAGGTGACAAGCGCCTTTAAATATTACCAAACGACGCCCTTCAAGCC
>DASVWG010000492.1:0-6908 GCA_036389695.1 Pyrinomonadaceae bacterium | reverse complement strand
AGTGATGGAGCGTGTTCGAGCTTAGTCACGAAACACGTCATCTAAATTCGCGTGTCGAGCAATCAATCTTGCGACACGCTCCATCACTGTCGCGTTTCTGCCTTATCTCTAGCGACCGTTAATCGGCTGGTCGGTGTTGATGCCGAACTGAACGCCGGTAAATCCAGCCTGCGAGCGGTTCAGATACCAGACGCCGCTGCGATAGACAGCCTGGTCGTCTTTGCCGTCGCCGTCGTAATCGCCCGGAGCCGGAACGTCGCCGTTCGCGCCGAATTGAACGACCAAGAGAGCCGAGTTGGCGGTATACATATACCAAGTGCCGTCCGTCGGACGCCAGACAGCGATGTCGGTCTTGTTATCGCCGTCGTAATCGCCCGGCACAACCTTGTCGCTCGCCACGCCGAACGAAACGCCGGAGAAGACGCCGCTCGCGCTGTTGATGCGATACCAAGTGCCGTTTGACGGGCGAAACACAGCTAAATCAGCTTTCGCGTCGCCGTCGTAATCGGCGGCAACCGGTCGGTCGCCGTTGGCGCCAAACTGCGTCGCCAAAAACTGACCGTTGCCGCTGTTGATGCGATACCAGGCGCCGTCCGTCGGACGCCAGACCGCCAAATCATCTTTGCCGTCGCCGTCAAAGTCTGCGGGTTGCGGAATGTCGCCGTTGGCGCCGAACTGCGCGCCGACAAACGTTCCGTTCGACGAATTCAACCGATACCAGGTTCCCGTCGCCGGACGCCAGACGGCAATGTCGGCTTTATTGTCGCCGTCATAATCGGCGGCAACCGTTTTGTCGGTCGAGATGCCGAACTGCGTGGCGGTAAATCCGGCTTGCGAGCGCAGCAGATACCAGACCGTATCGGACGGGCGGAAGACCGCTAAATCCGTTTTGCCGTCGCCGTCGAAGTCAAACGGCGCTTCCGTGGTCACCACGGTTTGATTAATGGTGATGTTCGGAGCCGAGATGTCGAAAAAGATATTTCCGACCGCTTCGACCTTGATGCGCGCCTGCGTCGTGTTGATGTTCGGAACAGTAATATTTTCCGTGCCGTCGTTCGGCGTGCTTTCGATGAGCGTCGTCGGGAAAGTTTGTCCGCCGTCGGTCGAAAGCGAAATCCTGACGTTTGCCGCGTTGACCGGCGCGCCTGAAGTATTCGCCACATTCCAAGTTACGGTTTGCGTCGAAGCACCGTTCCACGTTGCCGCCGCGTTCGGCGCGGTGATGGCAAACGGTCCGCTGTTTCCGTCAACATTGACCGTAACGGTCGCCGTATTGATGCCGCCGCCGCCGGAACGGTTATCACGCGCAACGACCTGAAAAGTCATCGCGCGGCTTATCGCCGGTAAAAGCTCGCCGGTCAGAAAGCCGCCCGTCGTATTCGGCGGAACGTTGGCATTGTTTAAGATGTTCGTCAGGCGCGGAAAAGTTCGCGCTCCGCCGGTCGTCGGCAGGAACGGGCGAAAAAGCGGGCGCGCTACACCATCGGCATCGGAATTGGGAATAGCAGTCGTGCCGGTAGAGCCGCCGGTGTCATATTGCTGCCAATCGAAAGTCAGCGAATCGCCGTTGGCGTCGCTTCCCGTCGCGGTTAAAGTAAACGGCGTTTGTTTCGGAATATTCCACGAGGTTCCGCCGACCGGGCTGACTGTCGGCGGCGTATTGCCGGTCGCAGTAGACGCGGCGCAGGTGTTGCCATTGCCGGTCGTAACAAAACCAACAATCGCCTCCAAGCTTCTGACGTGGAAAGTGTCGATACTATGCAGCGCCAGATTCTGACCGCCGCAAATGCCCGCATAAGCCATAATCGAGATACCGCTGCCCGGCTCATAAGAATTTCCCGCGCTTCGGTTCGGAGGCGCGCAGTTGTCCGTCGCGCCGTTAAAAGTATGCCGCGCGCCAAACTGGTGTCCCATTTCGTGAGCGACGAAATCAATATCGAAGCCGTCGCCGACCGGATTCGGCAAACCGGTCACGCCCTGTGCTTTAGATGTGCCGCACGGCGCGTTTAATGTCGCAACGCCGCCGCCGCCCGTCGAGAAAACGTGACCGATGTCGTAATTCGCCGTTCCGATGACGCTGTCAATGTTCGACTGGTTCTGGGGAAGCATTGCCTCGCCGTCATTATTTGTATAAGGGTCGGTCGCGCCGTTTGTGTAGATAAGCAAATCCGTATTGGCAATCAGTACCATTCTGACTGACACGTCGCGCTCATAAACCTGGTTGACGCGGTTCATTGACGTATTGATTGCCGCCAAAGCCCTGACTTTAGCCTGCGCGTCGCTGTCGCCAGCCTGACGAAAAACGTTTGTATATTCGCCGGTTGTCGCCATCGCCAGCCGGTAAGTTTTCAACGTCGTTCCATTGGTTACTTCCGGTGCGGCAGCGGGCAGAAAATTAATCGTCTCGGTCTGTTGCAGGATTTCGTTTTCGGTCATGCAAGCCCATTGATTATTCGAGCGCGACATGTCCGCTTTATAAAAACTGATGTAGTTTTTCGTATCGCCCCAGGCATACGGCTCGACGTAAATCGTGCCTTCATTGGAGAGAATCATCGCGCGAAAGCCGTTCGGCGACATATCGAAACGAACGGTTTCGGTCGGGTTGTCGATGCCCTGCCCGCGATAGCTTTGAATTTCGGGATATTTTGCCGCCAGCGCAGGCTCCATAATCGAAGAGTTTTCGATTCTGAAACGCGAAACGCCGCCGTTCGGCATCGGAATCGTCAGAATGATTTCTTCACCTTGGCGCGCCGCGCTTGAAAACTCTTTCGGCGCGCTGCTTAGAACTTGTCTCAAGGCTGTTTTATCCAGCTGGTAAGTCGAATAAAAGCGGGGGACAATCTGCCGTGGCAAACTGGTTCTTTGCTGCAGCGCCGCGTCGTCAATCTGCTGCCAGACACCGCTTGCCGCGCTCTGCGCCGAAACCATCCCGGCGACGAGTAGATTTATTGCCAGAATCAAGACAATATAAAGGGAAAGCTTTTTCTGCATTTATCGTTAACTCCTTAAAAATTTATCCCAAAATTCACTTCGAGATTAATAAAATGATTGCCGACCCTGCTTGATTTTATTGATGATGAAAAGCTACAACCTGGGAATGATTAGATATTGGTCGTAGAAAGAAAGAAATAATTACTTTAAAAAATTTGAAGCCGAAAAACAAGCTGCTACAAGCAATTAAGCGCGGGAATCTGTAAATAATTGTAAATTTTGTCGCGCCGCGTCCGGTATTTTTCGAAAATGACGACGCTTGGAATATTCGGCGATTCAAAAGGTTGCTTGTTAAATTTGCGGTGTTTCAGCCTCTCCGATTCTTTGCGCTATAATCTCCTGATGTCCGAAAACACTTTAACGACCAAGCAAGACACGAAAGTCGAGACAAAATCCGCTCCTCTCGCGCCGACCGCCGAAGAGCTTTCCGTGCTTTCGGCGACCGAAAAATTCGGGTTTTGGCTGACTCACAGGATGAATCGAGGCGCGTGGAAACGCTTCTGGACTTTCTGCCAGCGCCACGTCGGCTCGCTCTGGATTCAGATTTCGACTTACAATTTAATGCGGGTTTTCGGGCTGGAAAATTTCCAAAAAACGGACGCCGCGCGCCCCGTTCTGATTGTCTCCAATCACCGCTCGTATTTCGATATGTATGTCGTTTCGACGACGCTTTTTCGCCGCACAAACCGGCAGTTTCGGCTGTTTTTCCCCGTCCGCGCCAAATTTTTTTACGATTCGCCCGCCGGTTGGTTCGTCAATCTCGTGATGGGCTGGTTTTCGATGTACCCGCCGTTTTTTCGCGAAGCCGGAGAAATGAAAAAACGCGAGTTCGATAAATTCTCGCTGCGCCGTCTGGTTCAAATCTGTTCCGAGCCGAAGCCGAATATTATCGGCTTTCACCCGGAAGGCAAGCGCAATTTCAACGATAACCCGTATGAATTTCTGCCCGCGCAGCCCGGCATCGGAAAAGTGATTTTCAGCGCCCGCCCGCAAGTTGTGCCCGTCTTTATCTCGGGCTTGGGAAACGATTTGCCGAAACAGGTCTTGGGAAACTGGCGCGGCGGCGAAAAAATCCGCATCTGGTTCGGCGAGCCGCTCGACCTCGCCGAATTTTACGAAAAACGCGATTCCCTGCGCACGCATAAAGAAATCGCCGACTTCCTGATGCGGAAAATCGGCGAACTCGGCGAAGAAGACAGAATTTTTATGCAAGAACAAAGTTAATATTTTCCCTGACGGCGAAAAACACTGCAAAAGATTAATATTTATCGCCTTCCCAAAACGGAAACGAATTTCGTTTAATCAGTCTTTGCCAGCGCCGCAGGACTTTGATGTTGTCGGCGTCGGTCGTCAGTTTTTCCGCCCGCGCCAGATAATCGAGCACCAATTGTTTTTCGCCTCTGGCGAGCAGCTCGGCGGCTAAATCAAGCTCGAGGTCTTTAATTTCAAAATCGCTTTCTTCCGGAAAGGTCAGCGAAGCCGGAAGATGTTCTCTGGCTTTCGCCGTGTTGCCTTCGCGCAGCGCGACGCGTCCGAGCAAGGTGTTGCCGTAATAAATCGCTTTCTCCCTGTCAATCCAGGCGTCGGACGCGTCTTTCGTTTTGTTTAAAACGGTTTCGGCAAAGGCGCGGGCTTTTTTCAATTCGTTCAAATCGAGCGCGGCTTCGGCGAGCTTGACGAGCAAATCGAAATGGTCGAAGTATGTCGCCTGTTCTTTGTCTTTGGCGATAATCGCCAAGCCTTTTTCGCCTTCGGCTAAAACTTTTCTGAGCGCCGCGTCGATGTCGGCTTCTTTTCCATCGGCTTCCTGAGATTCATAATCGCCGATGGCGGCAGCGACCTGAGCTTCGTAAATTTCGATTAAATGCTCGGAATATTCGTAAACGTTCGGATTAAGCTGCTGACCTTCCCGGAGAATTTTTTCGGCGAGCGGCGCGTCCAGTTCGCTCAGAAACTGCGCCGCGCTCAAGCGGATTTTTTCGTTTGTTTTCTTCAGATTAATCTGTCGCAGCCATTCTTCTTTGAGCGCGATGTAATCGGGATTTTTCAAATCTTCCTCGCTCGCCCACCAGCCGAGCTCGCGATAATACATTTTTTCCGGACGATTGCGGACGAGCCACAGACGATGCTCCTGCGCCGCTTTTTTCGCGGCGGGCGTCGCCTGCCGGTCGTAATAATAAATCAGCTCGATTCTAGTATCGACGTCCTGCGGCGTTTGCTGCGCGGCGGGAATTTTTTTCAGCCGCGCCTCGATTTCCGCCGCCGTTTTTTCGTCAAATCCCCAGTTCGACACCGGCGGAGGTTTCGTCGAAGGCGGCAGCGGAATCACTTCGGGAATAACCGGCGGCGTCGGAGTCGGCGTTTGAGCTTTGCCGGTAAAAGCAAAAATGAATGCGATAAAAAGCAGTGAAAGAATTGTTTTCGTCATTTAATTTCCCTGTTCAATTCAAAAAAATCTGCCGAATTCTAACTTGAATCAAGGGCATCTGGCAAAAGTATCTTTGCGAAGTTATTAAATTTTTCTTACACTTTGGCAGAATGTCTAATAATTCCAATCTTCCGCTGGTCATCGTCAATCCGAAATCGGCTTCGGGTTCGACCGAAAACCGATGGGCGCAGATTGCTTCGGATTTGCGCGCGCATTTCGGCGCGTTTCAGGTCGCGTTTACCAAAAAACAGGGCGACGGCATCCTGCTGGCGAAACGCGGCGCTGAAAACGGGCGAAAATTTATTATCGCCTGCGGCGGCGACGGCACGATTAACGAAGTGGCGAACGGCATTCTGGAATCTGCCGACGCCGACATCGAGCTCGGCGTTTTGCCTTCGGGCACGGGCGGCGATTTCCGGCGGACGCTCGGGATGCCGACCGGCGCGCGCGAAGCCGCGAAAGGCTTAAAAACCGGCGAGACGAAAAAAATCGACGTCGGGCGCGTTAAATTTTTCAATCACGCAGGCGTCGAGGTTTCGCGTTATTTTCTGAACGTCGCCAGCTTCGGCTTGAGCGCTTCGATTATCGAGCGCGTCAAAACAAAAAATAAATTCGACTGGCTGCCGCACGACCTGCTGCGCGGCAAAGCGACGTTTGCCGTTTCGACTTTGCAGGAAGTTCTGGATTTAAATTTTGTGACGGTGCGCGTAAAAATCGACGAAAAAGAAGAAAAAACCTTAAACACGATAAATTTTGCCGTCGCCAACTCGCGTTTTTTCGGCGGCGGAATGAAAATCGCGCCCGACGCGCAGATTAACGACGGATTTTTCGACATCGTGAATATCGGCGATATGAAAACGGCGAAAATTCTGCTTAATGCCTACACGCTTTACAACGGCTCGCATCTAAACTTAAATGAGGTCAATCATATAAATGCCAAACGAATCGAGGTAAAATCAGCCGATTCAAAAAAGGAAATTCACCTGGAAACCGACGGCGAATTACCCGGCAAGCTTCCGGCGATTTTCGAGATTGTGCCCGAAGCTTTGAAGGTTAGAGTTCCTAGATAGTGATTCAAACAGGATGGACAGGATGGACAGGATAAATGCTTTTTGATGAACTGACGAGCAAAATTTTAGAAGCAGGTTTTGAAGTTAGTAAAGAATTAGGGGCGGGTTTTCTTGAATCTGTTTATGAGAAAGCGCTAATGGTTGCATTGAAACAAAAGGGCTTAAATGCGGCTGCTCAGGGTCCTTTAAAGGTAAAATTTCGTGGTGTAATAGTTGGAGAATTTTACGCTGATATTCTGGTCGGGAATAAAGTTTTATTAGAGCTAAAAGCGGTCAGCCGAATTTTGCCCGAACACAAAGCCCAAGTGATAAATTATTTAAAGGCGACGGGAATTGAAATAGGTTTATTGCTAAATTTCGGCAACGCAAAATTAGAGTATAATCGTTTACATAAATAAACTTATCCTGTATATCCTGCC
>DASVWG010000491.1:0-2977 GCA_036389695.1 Pyrinomonadaceae bacterium | reverse complement strand
ATTTTCGGGCTGCGATGATTGCGGCTCGAAGCCAGAAGCATTTCCGTAAAGTTCGTTTTGTCAGAGACTTGCAGACGCTGCGGCGCTTCCTCGTTCTGAACCATAAACGCGCCCGCGCCTTTCGACGCGAAATACAGAGTGTTGTGAACCGGCAAAAAAACGACGCCCAAAATCACCTCGCTGCCGTCGGTCAAACCGATTTGCACGCCGAAATCGCCGTCTTTTTTGATAAATCCCCAGGTGCCGTCAATCGGGTCAATCATCCAAACGCGCTTTCTGGTCGCGCGAATTTCTATTAAATCGTCTTCCTCTTCGGACAAAACTCCGTCTTCGGGAAAAGCTTCCGTCAAACCGCTCACAATCATCCGGCTCGCGGTTTTGTCGGCAATCGTGACCGGCTCGGAGAAATTATCCGCGCCGAGCTTTTGCTCGGCAATGATTTCCAGCGCGTAAAATTCCAGAATTGTTTTGCCCGCCTCGCGCGCAAGAGCGACGGCAGCTTCGAGTTCTTTTTCCAGCATTACATCTAAGTGTAAAACGGAAAGCGGAAAACGGAAAATGATTTTCCTGTAATTTTCCATTTTCCGTTTTCCGTTTTACACTTTAGTCTATGGCAGAAAGTTTGGCTTTTTCGAAGACGAAAGACCGGAAAGTAATTTATGAAGAAATCGCGCCGCAGATTGAAGCGCTCTGTTCGGGCGAGACGGATTTAGTCGCGAATTTAGCGAATATCAGCGCGGCGCTCAAAGAAGCGTTCGGGTTTTTCTGGGTCGGTTTTTATCTGAAAAAGGAAAATCAGCTTGTTTTGAGCGCGTTTCAAGGCTCGATTGCCTGCACGCGGATTGATTTCGACAAAGGCGTCTGCGGGCATTGCTACACGACGCGGCAGACGGTGATTGTGCCGGACGTCGAAAATTTTCCCGGTCATATCGCGTGCAGCTCGCTTTCGAAATCGGAAATCGTTTTGCCGATTTTCGGCGCGTCCGGCGAAGTTTTCGGCGTTTTGGATGTCGACAGCGACCGGCTCGACGATTTTTCGGAGGTTGACGCGGAAGGCTTGAAAAAAGTCGTTGATATAATTGAAAGAATAATTTAATGACCGAAAAATTTGCCACCGGCGAAGGCACCAGACGTTTCGCCGAAAAATTTAAAGACGCGGCGAGCGGGCATTTTCGCGCGGCGCAAGGTCTGGCGGTTTCGTCCGTCGGCATCGGAACTTATCTCGGAAACTGGGACGCGGCGACCGACGAAAATTATACGAACGCGATTGTCCGCTTTGTCGGGCTTGGCGGAAATGTTATCGACACGGCGGCGAATTATCGTTTCCAGCGCAGCGAAAGAAATATCGGTAAAGCGTTGGAAATCTTAAGCGAAAAAGGTTTTGCGCGCGACGAAATCGTGATTTGCACGAAAGCCGGTTATCTGCCGTTCGACGGCGAGCCGCCGCGCGATGTGCGCGCATATTTTCAGACGAATTTTGTTGAAAAGGGAATCGCGACGTTTGACGATTTGGTCGGCGGCAGTCATTGTATGACGCCCGCGTATCTGGAAAATCAGATAAATCAATCGCTGCAAAATATGAACGTCGATTGCCTGGACGTTTTCTACATTCACAATCCCGAATCGCAGCTTTCCGAAATTCCGTCGGGCGCATTTGAAGCGAGACTGGCGCGGGCGCTTGAAAAGCTCGAAGAATTAAGACAAAACGGCAAGCTGCAATTTTACGGCGCGGCGACGTGGAACGGTTTTCGCATTCAGCCGTCGCAGAACGGTTATCATTCGCTCGAAAAAATGGTGAATATCGCGCGGCAAATCGGCGGCGACGCGCACGGCTTTCGCTTTATCCAACTGCCGTTTAATCTGGCGATGCCGGAAGCCTTGCTTTTGCCGAATCAACAGTTTAGCGGGCAGGTTTTATCGACCGTCGAAGCGGCGAAAAATCTCGATGTTTCGGTCGTGTGCAGCGCTTCGATTTTTCAGGGAAAGCTGGCGCGGAATCTGCCCGCGAATATTCGCGAAACGTTCTCGAATCTCGACACGGACGCGCTGGCGAGCTTGCAGTTCGTGCGCTCGACGCCTTTCGTCACGACGGCGCTGGTCGGAATGAGCCTGGAAAAACACGTGGAAGAAAATATGCGGCTGGCGCGCGTCGAGCCTGCTTCCGCCGAAACTTACGGGCGACTTTTTTCGTAGATTCTGCACATGAAAATAGCGACATTTTTAATCACGGCATTGGTGAATCTGGCAATCGGCTTTGTTATGTTTTTTATGCTTATACTGGGACTGAATGGTTTTACCGGCAAACAAGCCGAGCCGGGCTTGCTTTTATTTATCGTTTGGGGTTTACTTTCTGCATTAATCACAGGCGTTTTAAGCATTTTTCTGGCAAATTATTTGGCGGTGAAAAAAGCTATGAACAAAATCGCGGCGACGGCGATTTCGAGCGTGGTTTTCATTATCGTCGGCGGCATTTCGGTAGTTGTCGGATTTTTGGCGGCGGTCTTTTTAGTCTCGGCGATGAGGTAAAGTTTATGGCGGAAAGCGGCGAAAAAATTGATAATTACACGGATTTCTGGGATTTCTATGTGCTGGAACACAGCAATCCCCTAACGCGCTGGTTTCATTTTACGGGCACGACGCTCGGCTTGATTCTGCTCGTCTGGTTCGTCCAAATCCGCGCGTGGCATTATCTGCCGCTGTGCCTGATTACGGGCTACGCTTTCGCCTGGTTTTCGCATTTTTTTATCGAGAAAAACAAGCCCGCGACGTTTAAATACCCGCTCTGGTCTTTTATCTCCGACTACAAAATGATGTGGTTTATGCTCTCCAGCAGAATGAGCGACGAAGTCCGCCGCGTGACCAATAAATAAAAAGCAGAAGCCCGCGCGTCAGCAAGGGCAGAAACATTTAGCGAAAAGGGGATGCTGATTTAATAAGATTTAATAGGATTGGTTAGGATTTATTTTAAATAAATCCT